>ONBW01000002.1 GCA_900316165.1 uncultured Lachnospiraceae bacterium
TTTTGACCACATATATGCGGCCGTTATATATAAATGCGGAAATTTTTTCCGCGGTATAACCTGCTGATTGCTGAAAATGCGGTTAATCAGCATACACTAATTAAGCGTCTTAAGTCAAAACCGAAGGATTTTACTTTTGATGATGCAGAGACACTTCTTAAATATTTGGATTATGTAAGATCAAATAAGGGTAAAACCAGTGGATCACGTGTGATTTTTGTCAGTAAAGACCATGGAAGCATTTTACTTCATAAACCGCATCCACAGAAGGAGCTTAAATCGTATCAGATAAAACAGCTTTTGGAGGTTTTAGAACAGGAGGGCCTTATATGAACAACACTATTCAGTACAAAGGATATGTGGGGAGTGTTGAATTTTCTGAGGAAGATGGCATTTTTTATGGCAAAGTCATGGGAATCAGATCTTTGATTTCTTATGAAGGAGAAAACGCACACGACCTTATTGAAGATTTTCATGAGGCTGTGGATGACTATCTTGAGGAGTGTAAATCAGATGGCAAAAAGCCAGAGGTAGCATTTAAAGGCAGTTTCAATATCCGTATATCACCTGAGCTTCATAAACAGATTTATATTTATGCAGCTGCTCATCAGATATCAATAAATCATTATATCGAAGAAACACTGGAAGAATCTCCTGCTGCAAAAACTGCTAATTACACAACTAAACAAGCGATGCAATCATGAGCGAGAAGAATTATAAGCTTAAAATAGAATACGACGGAACCAGGTATTACGGCTGGGAACACCAGCCTGACAAGCCTACTATCCAGGGCAAAATCGAGAGAGTTCTTGGCTTCATGCTGATGAGTAAGGAAGATATCGAACGGGAAGGCACCGATGAGCCGCTGGTTATTCCTGAGGTGATAGGAGCCGGACGCACGGATGCCGGAGTTCATGCTAGAGGCATGGTGGCCTCTGTAAGGCTTGACACTTCGCTAGACTGCGACGCGATCCGCGACTACTGCAACAGATACCTGCCGGATGATATCGCAATCCGCGAAGTCTCGATTGCATCTGACCGTTTTCACGCCAGGTACAAGGCTGTTGGTAAGACTTACCAGTACACAGCCTTTTTTGGACCAGTGCATCCTGTTTTTAACAGAAAGTACTATACGGCGCTAGAGCACGATGTCGACTGTGAGACGATGCAGCAGGCGGCTGATATTCTTGTTGGAGAACACGACTTCAAGAGCTTCTGTGGTAACTCTCACATGAAAAAATCAACGGTCCGCCTGGTCGACCGAATCGACGTCAGGCGCTCAAAGGGCTACATCTATTTCACGCTCCACGGCACTGGATTTTTACAGAATATGGTAAGAATTATTGTTGGAACTCTTCTATTGGTTGGTGAGGGAAAGCTTACTCCAGAGGATGTGGGAGACATCCTCGAGGCAAAGGACAGAAAAAAGGCCGGACCTACGGCACCGGCAAAGGGGCTTACGCTGATAAGTGTGGATTATTAATAATAGACGGCTTCAGGCTGCTGATCATTTGAGATAGCAGCCTGACCGTCTCTTTTTGATGCCTGAAAATGCCAAAGAGATATTTCTGGCTCCGCGTTGTATTTTTTAGAAAAATTATATTGATTTTCCCTCTCATCGGTGTAAAATAAACGATAACGCGATTTTTTAGAAGGAGTTATAAAAATAATGCAGCTTGATATGACGAAGGGGCGGCCGATGCCGATCATCCTGAAATTTTTCGTGCCGATATTTATCGGAAATATGTTCCAGCAGTTCTACAATATGGTGGACTCGATCATAGTCGGCAGATATGTAGGCGAGGAGGCCTTCGCAGCAGTAGGTTCTACGGGGACCATCATGTTCTTAGTGCTCGGATTTGCGAACGGGCTATCGACAGGATTTACCGTGCTCACCTCGCAGAAGTTCGGCGCAAAGGACGAGAAGGGCATCAGACAGTCAGTATCGAATGCGATAATTCTCTCGGTCATAGTTTCGGTCGTTATGACGATAATCTCCGTACTCTCAATGGGCGCGCTTCTGCACCTGATGAACACCCCGAAGAATATCTATCACTATGCCTATGACTACATAATCATAATCACCGGCGGAACGGCGGCAGTCTGCTTTTACAACCTTTTTTCAGCACTGCTTCGAGCAGTCGGAAACTCAAAGGCACCGCTTTTTTTCCTGATCCTTTCGGCAGTATTAAACATCTTCCTCGACCTGCTTTTTATCATAAGGTTCAGATGGGAGGTTCAGGGCGCAGCTATAGCGACGATAGCTTCACAGGCGATATCAGCCGTCTGCTGTCTTTTTTACATCCTTGCAAAAGTAAAAATTCTCGTTCCACATCGTGATGAGTGGAAAATAAATGGCCACTACGCGAAAAAGCAGCTTGCCGTAGGCTTCCCGATGGCTCTTCAGTTCGGAATCACAGCATCCGGAACCCTTATCATGCAGTCGGCCATAAACAGGTTTGGATCTACAGCAATTGCCGGATTCAACGCTTCTTCAAAGGTAGGAAATCTCCTGACGCAGGCATTCCCGGCACTAGGCCAGTCGATGGCCACCTACACCGGACAGAACTTCGGAAAGAGGGATATCGACAGGATCAACAGGGGCTCGCATGTAGCAATTGTGATCTCTGCCATAGCATCTGCCTTGGGATTGGTACTTGGACTTGTACTCTTAAAGCCGGCTATCCCATTGTTCCTGGGCTCAAATGTCGATATGAATGCCATCCTGCCATGGGCGAAGACCTATACCTACCTGTCTATCATCTGCTACATGCCACTTGGAATCCTTTTTATATACAGGGATATGATGCAGGGCTGCGGTTACGGCTTTCTGCCGATGATGGGCGGAGTTTTAGAGCTCGCCGCGCGATTTACGACAGCGATGCTTTCGATTCATTTCAACAGCTACCTGCTCGGTGTGGCAGGAGACCCGGCAGCATGGGTAGTGACAGGAATCTTCGATGCCATAGCCTACCAGTATGTAATCCGAGACGTTAAAAAACGCTTCGCAGCAGGCGACAAGGGACTTTAAGCGGAGCTTTTTCATCAAAAGAAAACGCCATGTAAAAAGGGTTGCAAATTTCCCGCTTAAATGTAAAAATAGAAGGCGGAGGATTCGCCTATGAAAAAAGCTGCGGTCTGTATCTGCAATTACAACAAGCGCGATATGATAGGACAGTGCCTTACGGCAGTGTCCGAGCAGAGGTTTAAGGACTTCGACGTCTATGTCTGCGACAATCACTCAACTGATGATTCAGTGGAGGTAATTAACCATTTCATCAGTGAACATCCTGAGATGAAGATCACGCTTTTAGTAAACGAAGAGAATAATGGCGGAGCAGGCGGCTTTGATACGGCGCTCCGTGCTGCGCTTGATTCGAAAGAAGATTACGAATATCTGATGTGTGTAGATAACGACTGTCTTCTCGATGAGAGCTGCGTAGGACTCTTAGCCGGTCACCTCGATAATAACCCAGAGAGCGGAACGGCAGCAGCGAAGATTTACTTTCTCGATAATCCTGACCTGATCCAGTGCTACGGTCTCGATATCAGCTATGAGCTGGCCGGAACGGTCTCACCTTATTTTGGCAAAATAGAGGACGGCACGGCGCCAGAGGTCGTCTATTCAGATGCCTCCCCAGCTTGTGCCCTTATGATAAGAGCTTCCCTTGCGAGGCAGATAGGCCTTCTTCCGGAGGAAAACTACATCTACTGGGACGATACGATGTGGTGCTATAGGGTAAGACAGGCGGGCTTTAAGGTCGCAAATGTCGGCGCGGCAATGGCTCTACACGGCTTGGGGCAGCGGGCAGAGGAAAAAAATACCTTCGGCACGTACTACGAATGGAGAAACCAGATCAGATATTTCCTTGAGACTACGCCAGCGGATATTTTTCAAAGTACGATAATTACTATTCTTACAGACATATATCTCGAGGCCTGCGGAGATTACGAGAGCGGAAAGGCTGAGAGGTGCGCCGCGGTGATGGCTGCCCTTGACGACGCGATTCACGGAGTCACCGGAAAGGCCAGAGACGGCATTATTAGAGATGTGACAGCAAACGGCACAGATACTGTCTACACCTCGGTCGATGCGCTGCCTGAGAAGTACAGGGCAGGAGCTGAGATTTTTATTTACACACACTATGAACTGTGCTGTTATGGAAGGAGCTTGCAATGAAAAACTGTATCGTGATTCAGTCCGGAGGGCCGACAGCAGCCATAAACGCATCGCTTGCCGGTGTCATCAAACGGGCGAGCGAGGTCGGATACGACCATGTCTATGGCGGGATAAACGGCATCGTCGGCGTACTTTCCCAGAATATCTGTGATCTCACTGAAAAAATGAACGCAGATCCTGAATTTCTCGAAAAGCTTAAGGTTACACCAGCCATGTACCTAGGCTCATGCAGACTCAGACTTCCTGATCCGAATGCTGAGCAGGCTGTATATGAATCACTTTACAGCTATTTCAGAAGCCACGATATAGAGACCTTCTTCGGGATCGGCGGAAATGACTCGATGGATACAGTAATGAAGCTTGCCAGCTTCTTCAGCAAAAAGGACCATCCGATAAGCGTTATCGGAATTCCTAAGACAATAGATAACGACCTTCTCTGCACAGACCATACGCCGGGTTTTGGATCGGCTGCGAAGTATGTCGCAGCAACACTTAGAGAGATGGCATATGACACGATGATCTATCCGGTAAAGAGCATCACGATAGTTGAGGTAATGGGCCGTGACAGCGGCTGGCTTACAGCAGCAGCGGCACTGGCTCGTACAAATGAGATCAACGCTCCGCAGCTTATCTATCTGCCGGAGGTTCCGTTCTCGATAGAGGACTGCATAGCTGATACGCGTTCACTTTTAAAAGAAAGAAATTCTGTACTTATCGCAGTTTCAGAGGGCGTAAAGGATGCCAATGGAGATTACATCTCAGCAGCTGACGCAAAGAAGGACAAATTCGGTCATGCAATGCTCTCGGGAGCAGGCAAGGCCTTAGAGCATATCTTAGGACAGGCTCTTGGAGTAAAGATCAGAAGCGTAGAGCTCAACATCCCTCAGCGCTGTGCCGCGCATCTGGCATCTAAGACAGACTTAGACGAGGCATTTGGACTAGCTGGTGCTGGAGTAGACCTCGCTGAAGAGAAGAAGACCGGCCTCATGGCTACTATGGTAAGAGAGAGCGGAGATGACTACCGCATCTCTTACGGTTCTGTGCCGGTATCCGAGGTCGCTAACGGGGTAAAGAGCGTTCCACGTGATTTCATAAATGAGAGAGGCAATGATGTGACCGATAAAATGGTAAAATATCTTAAACCGCTGATCCAGGGTGAGGTTGAAGTACCATTCAACGAAGGCCTGCCTGATTTTATCCCTATTCCGCATCTCCAGGAGAACGCTGACTGACGGCATTTATGGCTGTTTCAAGACTTTCTGGCAGAGAGATGCTGTCATAGGTAGATTTGTACTCATTGGCACTTAAATCAACTATATAATTTTTGACGAAATTCCTATAAAGGCCGTGCGACAGACAGAAGTCAACGGCCTTGTTGTATGCGACGGCGGCTTTTTCCATGCTGTGAAAAATACCAATCCGGACATATCCGTTGATATGGATTTTTGCCTCATAGCGGATCATTCCGTTGTAGTCCAACTGCCGCACTCCATTATATGGGTTTATGACGATCACATTCTCGTAGCGCAGGTCGTTTGAATCGCCGTTGGCAAAATCGTAGTCGACGCCCTTTACAGCGAAATTCCTGATGCCGTATCTGGCAAACAGAGAATACTGTGAGCCATAGTCATTTACATAGAGATGGCCGTCATGGATCAGAATCCGGTGTGTAGAGTAGTAGAACAGGTCATCGTTGTCAAACTTGATGATCCTTTTATCATTTAAGAAATACAGAAAATACCCCTGCATCAGGTAGATAGGTGTTTTGAAATAGACATGGTTGTCCCTGTGGTTTAAAATAGAGACGGCTTTATCAGATGAGACTTCAGAGATAAAATGTCTGAAGTTCCAGATAGTAATAGTCTTATCATCATATAAGGCTAAAGCTTCCTTAAGAGCGGTTTCGGCTGTTTTTTCATCAGAGTAGCTCCCTATAGCGATATGCTTTTTGGCGTGGTAAAAGCTTACCCGAAAGCTCGCTGTGCCGTCTTTAAATGCAGTTTTGTATATACCGTAGGACATGATTTTATTTTAACATATCATTGACGAAAAAGGTCATTTTATTTATAATAAGACCGTTCGTGTATTGCGGACAGTTGTTTTTACCTAAGAAGGAGAAGAAAAAAGATGAGCGTAGAATACGTTAGTACGAGAGATAAGAGTGATAAGGTCACAGCTTCCCAGGCTATCCTCAAGGGACTGGCACCGGATGGCGGTCTGTATGTGCCGACTGAGATCCCGAAGCTCGATAAGACCTTCGAGGAGCTTGCTGAGATGGATTATAAGCAGGTGGCATACGAGGTCATGAAGCTGATGCTTTCGGACTTCACAGAGGAAGAGCTGAAGCATTGCATAACAAGCGCCTATGACTCAAAGTTCGATACAGAAGAGATCGCACCGATGACATATGCCGATGGAGCTTACTACTTAGAGTTGTTCCATGGCAAGACTATAGCATTCAAGGATATGGCGCTTTCTATTCTGCCACATCTGATGACTACAGCAGCAAAGAAGAATAACATCAAAAACGAGATTGTAATCCTTACAGCTACATCTGGAGATACAGGAAAGGCAGCACTTGCAGGCTTTGCAGATGTTCCTGGAACGAAGATCATCGTATTTTTCCCAAAGGACGGTGTATCTGACATCCAGAAGAGACAGATGGTGACACAGACTGGTGATAACACCTTCGTAGTCGGAATCAATGGAAACTTCGATCAGGCACAGACCGGCGTAAAGCAGATGTTCGGTGATCAGAAGCTGAACTCTGAGCTTGCAGATCACGGCTTCCAGTTCTCATCAGCAAACTCTATTAATATCGGCCGTCTCGTACCGCAGATCGTTTACTATGTATATGCATATACCCGCCTGTTAAAAGAGGGCAGGATCAACTCTGGGGATAAAATAAACGTCACAGTCCCAACTGGAAACTTCGGAAATATCCTCGCCTGCTACTATGGCAAGCAGATGGGACTTCCTGTCGACAAGCTTATCTGCGCATCAAATGAGAACAAGGTTCTCTATGATTTCTTCGGAACAGGCACCTACGATAAGAACCGTGAGTTCCATCTGACGAGTTCTCCATCTATGGATATCCTTATCTCTTCAAACCTCGAGAGACTTATCTATCGTATTGCTGGAGAGGACGATAAGAAGGACGCTGAGTTCATGAAGGAGTTAAGAGAGGGCGGTAAGTATACGATAACTCCTGAGATGAGAAAGGGACTTGCTGATTTCTATGGAAACTTCGCTGATCAGACTGAGACCTCAGCTGAGATAAAGAGAGTATATGACGACACAGGATATGTGATCGATCCGCACACAGCCGTAGCCAGTGCAGTTTATCAGAAGTATCTGAAGGATACCGGAGATGATAAGCCTGTAGTCATCGCTTCTACAGCAAGCCCATATAAGTTCACCAGAACCGTTATGGAAGCTATAGGGCAGGATGATAAAAGTAAAACGGACCTCGAGCTTACAGATGACCTCTCAAGGGTTTCAGGCACGAAGATCCCGCCAGCTATCGAAGAGATAAAGTCAGCGCCGGTCCGCCACAAGACGACCTGTGAGGTAGCTGAGATGCCACAGACTGTAAAGGGATTCTTAGGAATCTAAGATTTATTTATGCAATAAAAAAAACAGGCCTTCGGGCCTGTCTTTTTTTATTCTTCTTTTGTATCAGCGCTGTCGCTTTCTGCATCTGCCGGACTGCTTACGATAAAGTAAATCGTACCGAACGGGTAGATGATAGGAACAATAAATGCATCATCAGTGAGTATCAGAGTATTGTCATCTGAGTGCGTAGGCGGGTCGAGATCTGCTTCCTTGGAGTAGTTGTTTGACATATTTACGGAAAACAGACCATTGTGAAGATTGATGAAATCCTCAATTGAGGCTTTTACATATTCATCGAACTTATTGAAATCCATCTTCGCGTATCTGCTGGCGAAGCTTACGGCAGCCTCAGGCTCCATATCTATTGCAGTAAGCATCGACATGAAGCCGGTGATCTGCTGAGTGATGCAGTAGTTTGTATCGTATGATTTTGCAAAAACAGGAGTCAGCGGGGTGAAGTCAAAACCAATGAATCTGACAAGGTCGTTAAACAGGAGATTCATGTAGATAAGAATATTCTTAGGTATTGGCTTGCCAGTCTGCTCGAAGAATTTATTAACGAGCTGCATTGTCTCATCAGGGATTTCCTGAGAGGAGAGACCGTACTTGAGCTCGTTTTCTTCCTGATAACCGACCAGAAGCTCTTCCAGCTGATTATTCGTCAGGGCACCCATATCCACGAGGTTCTGACCTAAGAGCAGGTAGTCAGGAGACTGGGTATTTAAGAGTTCGGTCAGCTGATCTTCGAACAGGTAATTGCGTTCAACGGCTATTTTGCCAAAATGCTTGTCCTCACGGGTCTGTAAGAAGCAGACTTCGTTGACCTCGTCGGCTGTCATATAACCCTTGTGCATGGCAAGAGTACCAAGCTTAATGTGGGAGTCAGCCAGATGAGATATAGCCTCGGTCAGCTGTTTAGGGGTAACTGCATTTTTACTGAGTAAATAACTACCAAAAAACTGAGCGTACATATCATTCTCCCCCTAAGTATTTATCTAAAATCTGCTGGATGAGCTCGTCTTTAACCGGTTTCTGCACGAAGTCTATGGCTCCTGCCTGTACTGCAGCAGTCAGCTGCTTCTGCGTACCAATAGATGAGACTATGATGATTTTAGCTTCGCTGTCTTTTTTAGTGATCTCAAGTGTAGCGAGAATGCCATCACGAACAGGCATAACTATATCAAGGAAGGTCAGATCTGGCTTTTCCTCCTCGTATTTGCTGACTGCCTCTTTTCCGTTAGTGGCTTCGATGAAAATTGGGTCTTTCAGATAGAGTGAGAGGGTGTCTTTCAACTGCTTTCTCGCAAGGATTGAATCATCACCAATTAGAATTTTTGCATTTTCTTTCATAACCTATAACCTTTTACTACTTTTACCCTTTTTAAATATATATGTCCGGCTTAAAGAATTTCTCTTTTGCACGCTTTAAAAAAATAGTGAAATAAAGCCATGCAGCAAGGAAAACCAGGAGCATTACTATACCAAAAATATTACCGCTTTTTTTGTTCAAAGGCAATAGTTTCATGTCTGCTAAGAAACATAAAATTCCGCTTACTAGGCTGGTTATTGCAAAAACCATCGTCTTAGGAAACATATATGAAGCGAAACCATGTTTGTCTTCACAGCGGCTTGCTTCTTCCTTTGCTACGAACATCTCGGGTACTTCTTTTTCTTTTCTCATCGTGATAGCTGAATAGAGCAGGTACACTCCTAGTCCGGCAATGACGAGATCAAAGATCAGCATGATATTGAAATCTTTCATATCTACTGCCTTTCATCAATTGGAACATACTTCCTGTGCTCCTCAACTGTCATATATGCAGGTCTCATGATCTTATCGTGGTGGCAGATTTCCTCCATGCGGTGGGCGGACCAGCCGGCGATTCTCGCTATGGCAAAAATAGGAGTGAAGAGCTCAATAGGTAGACCGAGCATCTGATATACGAATCCACTGAAGAAATCGACATTCGGGCTGACACCTTTATACATCTTTCGCTCTTCGGCGATGATCTGCGGAGCAAGCCTCTCGACAAGAGAGTAGAGGGCATATTCCTTCTCATAGCCTTTTGCTTCAGCAAGCTGCTCGACATATCCTTGAAAAATAACCGCACGCGGGTCAGATACTGAGTAAACGGCATGTCCGATACCGTATATAAGACCAGCATGGTCGAAAGCCTCTTTATGAAGGAGAGCGCGGAGATAGGTGGCAACCTCGTCCTCGTCAGTCCAGTCCTTTACGTGTTTTTTCAGGTCAGCGAACATTTTGACCACTTTGATATTCGCTCCGCCGTGACGAGGCCCCTTCAGGGAGCCAAGTGCAGCTGCGATGGCTGAATATGTATCCGTTCCAGAAGATGAAACAAGATGGGTTGTAAAAGTAGAGTTATTACCACCACCATGCTCTGCATGAAGAATCAGTGCGACGTCTAGAAGCTTTGCCTCGAGGGGGGTAAAGCTGCTGTCGTCTCTTAGGCAGTGGAGGATGTTCTCAGCAGTGGAGTATTCCTTCTTCGGACGGTGGATGATAAGTGAATCACCCTTGTCATAGTATCTATAAGCCTGATATCCGTAAACTGAGAGCAGTGGGAACATAGCAATCAGCTGGATGCACTGTCTTAAGACATTCGACTCTGAGATGTCATCAGGGTTGTCATCATATGAATAGAGAGCCAAAACAGACCTGGCGAGAGAGTTCATCATATCGCTTGAAGGCTTTTTTAAAATAGAGTCTCTTACGAAGTTCTTCGGAAGTGTTCTGTATGAGGACAACATTCTGATGAAATCATTCAGCTGCTGTCTGGTAGGGAGCTCTCCAAAAAGGAGAAGATATGTGATCTCCTCGAATCCAAAGTGATTATCTGGTTTGATATTCTTTACGATATCGGCGACATTGTAGCCTCTGTAATACAGCTCGCCTGGAATCGGAACATTTTTTCCGTCAATGACTCGCTGAGAATTCACCTCTGAGATATTAGTGATTCCGACTAAGACACCCTTTCCATTGATGTCTCGAAGGCCACGCTTAACGCCGTACTCTGTGTAGAGTTCAGGGTTCACATATGAGGCCTTTTTAGTCAGTTCTGCGAGCTGCTCTATCTCTGGTGTGATTTTACTGTAACTCGATGGCAAAATGTACCTCGCTTTCTTTTTCCTTTTATCCTAAAATACAAATATATTGAATATTTTAGCAGTTTAAGAAAGTTTTTACAAGCAAAGATAGGCAGGATTTTAAATACATTTTACAAGAGAATGTATTAAATGAAAGTAAAAGTGGTTGATTTTTCTCAGCAATAGGGTATAATGAAACGCGGTACTTAAAGAAATACAATTTATTAAGAATCAGAAAGAGGTTATCAAATGGCTAGTATCGATCTGACACAGTACGGTATCACCGGAACTACAGAAATCGTGTACAATCCTTCTTATGAGGAGCTGTACAAAGAGGAGATGGCACCGGGTCTTACAGGCTATGACAAGGGCCAGGAGACAGAGCTTGGCGCTGTTAATGTTATGACAGGTATTTTCACCGGACGTTCTCCTAAGGATAAGTACATCGTTATGGACGAGAATTCCAAGGACACAGTTTGGTGGAATTCAGAGGAGTATCCAAACGATAACCATCCAGCTTCAGAGGACACATGGAAGGCCTGCAAGGAAATCGCTAAGAAAGAGCTCTCAAACAAGAAGCTCTATGTAGTAGATGGTTTCTGCGGAGCTAACAAGGATACCAGAATGGCTGTCCGCTTCATCATGGAAGTAGCTTGGCAGGCTCATTTCGTAAAGAATATGTTCATCCGTCCTACTGAAGAGGAGCAGAAGAACTTCAAGCCTGATTTTATCGTATATAATGCTTCAAAGGCTAAGGTTGAGAACTACAAGGAGCTCGGTCTTCGTTCTGAGACAGCAGTTCTCTTCAATATCACAAGCCATGAGCAGGTTATCATCAACACCTGGTACGGCGGTGAGATGAAGAAGGGTATGTTCTCTATGATGAACTACTACCTTCCACTCAAGGGCATCGCTTCTATGCACTGCTCAGCTAACACCGACCTTAACGGTGAGCACACATCTATTTTCTTCGGACTTTCAGGAACAGGAAAAACTACTCTTTCTACTGATCCTAAGAGACTTCTTATCGGTGATGATGAGCACGGCTGGGATGACAACGGTGTATTCAACCTCGAGGGAGGCTGCTACGCTAAGGTTATCAACCTTGATAAGGATGCTGAGCCAGACATCTATGGTGCTATCAAGAGAGACGCTCTTCTTGAGAACGTTACTGTAGACGCTAACGGAAAAATCGATTTCGCTGATAAGTCAGTTACAGAGAACACTCGTGTATCTTACCCAATCTATCACATCGAGAAGATTGTTAAGCCTATTTCACACGGCCCAGCAGCTGATAACGTTATCTTCCTTTCAGCAGATGCATTCGGAGTACTTCCTCCTGTATCTATCCTTACACCAGAGCAGACAAAGTACTACTTCCTTTCAGGATTCACTGCAAAGCTTGCTGGTACAGAGAGAGGTATCACTGAGCCTACTCCTACATTCTCAGCTTGCTTCGGCCAGGCATTCCTCGAGCTTCATCCTACCAAGTACGCTGAAGAGCTCGTTAAGAAGATGAAGAAGAGCGGCGCTAAGGCTTATCTCGTAAATACTGGTTGGAACGGAACCGGAAAGAGAATCTCTATCAAGGATACAAGAGGTATCATCACAGCTATCCAGACAGGTGCCGTAGACAAGGCTCCTACAAAGAAGATTCCTTACTTCGATTTCGAGGTTCCTACAGAGCTTCCTGGCGTTGATCCAGCAATCCTTGATCCTAGAGACACTTATGCTAGTGCTTCAGAGTGGGATGAGAAGGCTAAGGATCTTGCTCAGAGATTCATCAAGAACTTCAAGAAGTATGAGGGTAACGACGCTGGTAAGGCATTAGTTCCAGCAGGTCCTCACCTTGACTGATAGTAATCTATCGTAAAAATACCGGGAGCCGGCAGAGAAATCTGCCGGCTTCTTTTTTTGCACACTGGACAGCTTTTATTTTTTCAAGAAGGGTATTGACATACTTCATCTGTCGTAGTATATTGTTGTCAAAAGATACTACGACAGTCGTAATACGACAGTCGATATAAAATTGAAAGGAGGTATATTGTGGAAATCAGCAGTGATGTCATTCGAGGCTACAATGACACGATTATCCTCAGCCTGCTGCTCGATTCTCCCTCATATGGTTACGAGATCTCGAAGAGAATCAGAGAGCTGACTGACGATGCCTACATCATCAAAGAGACTACATTATATTCCGCCTTTACCCGAATGGAAAAGAACGGTTATGTCGAGTCGTTTGCGGGATTCGCAGACAACGGGAAACGGCGGACATACTACCGGATCACCGATAAGGGACGGCAGTATTACCAGGAAAAACGCAGCGAATGGGAACTAACTAAGAAAGTGATAGAGCACTTTATCAGGAAGGAGTCATGATGGAAACTATTAAGAATTATCTGGAATCGATGTTTGCGAGTCTGCCGAACACGCCTGAGGTCATAAAGGCGAAGTGCGAGCTCGGACAGATGATGGAAGACAAATACACAGAGCTTATCAATGAAGGCAAGAACGAAAACGAGGCTGTGGGACAGGTCATCTCAGAGTTTGGAAATCTCGATGAATTGGGCGATGCCTTAGGTATCAGCCATATCCTGCACGACCAGGGCGAGACCATAAATACCCGTCAGGTAACAGAGGATGAAGCAAGAGCTTTTGTACAGGAGTCATCAATCTGCGGACTTATCCGTGGAATCGGTGTATTTTTAGCTATAATTTCTGCCTCGGGAGTCATACTTGCAAGCGCTGCGTCTGACTCAGATGACATATACATGGTGATTGGACTTGTATTCTTATTCTGCTCTGTAGCCGCCTGCGTTGCACTATGCACATACAGCAATCTCAGGTTGGACAAGTGGAGCTTTCTTAAATATGAGCCGTGCAGCATAGATTATGCTACAGCCGGAATGGTAAATGACGCAAGGAACAGACTTCATGGCACAATAATCCTTCAGCGCACGATAGCGGTGCTTTTGCTCTGCGTCTGCTATGTGCCGCTTATAGTTTTAAGCATGATAGGCGACGGAGCCATCTATTCACTGGTTGGCGTTGTGATTCTGCTTTTTCTGGTTGGATTCGGAGTGTTGATTCTGATATCGGCCGGCGCCAGAGACGAGAGCTATGTCCGTCTCTTAAGACTCAACAGCCGCCAAAGGATGGAAGGCCATTACTCCAGAGGTCAGGACGAGGTCTACTACGAGGATCCGAAGCTTAGAGCGTTTATGTCAGTATACTGGCCGACTGTTACCTGCGCTTACCTTATCATCAGCTTTCTTACATTCAGCTGGGCGATAAGCTGGATCATCTGGCCGATTGCTGCTATCATTTACAGACTGATAAGTACCCTGTGCGGGAGGAGAGAGGATTGACAGCTATGAAGAAGAGAAGCATATACCTGATTTTACTTGCGGCAGTGACGATTGCAGCTATCTGTTTTGGCACCTATGTGCATGCGGGGCGGCCGGTGTTTAATTTTTCAAAGGGCAATTTTTCTGTCATGTTTGGGTCAGAAGGTACTCATGAGACTCATAAAAAAATAACCGAATTCTCGAGCGTGGATATAGACCTTAAAAATGCCGATGTGTCCTTTAAAACTGGAGATGGTTATTCACTTACCTACATGGGGCTGGAGAAAAATTTCCCGTCATGCAAGGTCGAAAACGATGTGCTTTCAGTCAGAGACCCAGCAGGAAAAAAGCCAAAGGGCATACTTCAAGTCACTTTGCCGCAGAGCTTTAAGGATATCACTGTGAACACAGATAACGGAGATATCATTTTTGACACTGATCAGGAAATCACAGTCGATACGATAGATTTGGAAAGCGATAATGGTGATATAATCGTCAAATCCGGTAAGAACCTGACAGTAACAACAGCAAAAACAGATTGCGAAAATGGTGATACAGTTATCGTTGGATGGCAGGGCTCTTCACTTACCGCTTCTTCAAAGAATGGAGATATCGGCGCCACTCAGGTAGGCTTTGACGAAATCGATGCAAAAAGCGACAACGGTGATATCGGCATCACCACCTCCGACAAGCTGTCTTCATATACCTTCCATCTGACAGGCGGAAATGGAGATATATCCATTGGAGATGGCATCTACAGCGGAACCCTATCTAAGAACTCAGAGATCACAGTTGGAGAAGGGCAGAAGAGTATGAGGCTGGTTTCTAAGAATGGAGATGTAAAAGTGAGGGGGAGTAAATAAGAGTGCTTTTCATCATGCCACCATCTGTTTTGACTTCGCCTTTCATCCGCTTATTGTAAGCAGTTTTTCTATCACGGTAGATCAGATATCCGGAAAGCCTGCACCCGTATACTATAAGAAGCACGCATTGCAGGATGGTCACGAGTGTCAGATTTTTTGAAAAAATAACCAGCAATCCTGCGCCTATCAGGGCAATTGCCGCGCCATATCCAAGCGAAATAAACCATACATATTTGCGAAACCCGCACGAACTGGCAATCAGTGCTAGTGCCAGAATTATCAATAATGCCTTCATATATCCTCACATTCTATTTGACAGCTTTTATGGTTGAAGTATAATCAATTATAGCGACAGCTGTCGTTATTATCAATGGATTTTTGACGTAAGAATAGTTTTTGCAACAGAAGTGAGAAGGTGTCGCTTTTTTATGAGAAGGAAGGACTTAGATCAGAGTCTTATCAGGGAATATCTGACTGAAGCACTCTTGCAGTTAATGGAAAAAAAGAATTATGATGATTCAAGCTCTTTACGACAAAAAGGATCAGATACTTTTGATGAATCGGGCCCATGTCTCGGGGATTTTGCTGGGCGTCCTGAAGGATTATTTTGATTTCAACGAAGAAACCGAGGAATGCACTGATTCTGGAGAAAGCAAGTCGTATGATGATGCGGTTTTTGAAAAATACCGTTCAGCATACAGAATAGGCGGCATCTATTCCTGCCTGTTACTCTGGTTTTTTCATGATATGAGAGAGACACCTGAAGAAATGGCGCAGTTATCAGGGATACTATAAAGGGCCTGAAGGCTCTGCTCGAGTGGTATAGCAAGTAGTATGGATTGAAGGCAGTAAATGAGTGAGATTTTATGCAAGCGGATTTATGAAAAAATAGAAGAGACCGACGGTTTCAGGATTCTTGTCGACCGGCTCTGGCCCCGTGGGATAAAAAAAGAAAATGCTGGCATTGACCTCTGGGAAAAAGAAACCGCTCCATCTAATGAACTACGGAAGTGGTTTGGACATGATCTTGAGCGCTTTAACGAATTCAAAACCAGATATATGGCCGAGCTGTCTGAGAATCCAAAGGCAGCAGAGCTTTCTGCTATAGTTTGCGAGAAGCTTTCAACTGAGAATGTCACTTTGGTCTATGCGGCCAAGGATACAGAGAATAACAACGCTGTTGTATTGATGCAATGGCTAAAGGAAAAACTTTAGGTAACACAATAAAGAAAAAAATCGACATCAAAGAATATGGTAATTGGCTGGGACGGTATCGGAACCAACTGGGGTCTTCCTGTATTTACCGCTTATATTCGTGAAGGCCGCTACACCAGACAATGCCTTTATAGAAAAATACAAAGATAGAATCGGAGAAAGCTATATTATTCATCCCAGGAATTTTATTATAAAGGATGACATTGTCTGTATTCCACCTTATATGACGATGATGCTTTAATAAGACGGTACATGGCGACAGATATTACATACGCAGGTGAAAATCTCTTAGCGGTATGACTTCTCATAGATGGTGAGATAGTCGTCGTCTGAGAGTGGGAGTGGATCAGCTGTGATGTCACCGCCTAAGACTTCATGAACACGTTTCGGGTATTTTTTCAATTCGTCTTTAAAGTGAAGAGAAAAAAGAGATGAGCACGGCAGATGAGATGGTCCACTGGATAGAGGGCCATTTGGATGGGGCAACGCTCGAGGGTCTTTCTGCGCATTTCGGCTATCATCCGAACTATATCTCTTCGATGCTACACAGTAAAACCGGAAAGAAGTTTTCAGAAATCCTTTTGAGCCTACGTCTGCGGTGAGCATGGTGACAGTGAGATCGTTTCCTGGCATTCAGCTGTCATCGGTGGCAAGCCCGTAGAAAATGTCATGAAGGACAATCCGGACAGGACTCAGAATGTGACACCTGAGGATCTGCAGAAGCAGACAATCAAGGCGGGATGGGATATTTTTAACAGAAAGGGCAATACCTGCTACGGAATTGCTGCATCGGCAGCTGCCATCTGTAAATCAATCCTTTTCAACGCCCGTAATCCTTCAGCCTGTCCAGATCGTAGATCCGGCATTCGCCTTTTTCAATAGAGACGATTCCAGCTTCGGACATCTGCTTTACTATCCGCGAGATGGTCTCTCTGTTGGAACCCATAAAACCGGCTAAGAGAGTTATCCGAAGCTCAAATGGAATCTGCACATATCCATCTCTCTTAATCCCAAAATCCCTCGCAAATTTCCAGATGCGGGAGGCCGTCTGATGGTCTAAGTGAGTGCTCTTGGTAGAGATTTCAAGCATGTGGTAGAGTTTGCGGATTTTTAGAGCCATAGAATTTATCACATATCTGTTAAAGGAAAAATCAGCTTTCATCATGCCAAGTATGTCAGACCGTGGGTAGCCTATCACGGTGAGATCTGAAAGTGCAAGACAAGAAATGGATGCTGAAACCCCGTCCAGGATCACTTCGTTAAGTAGACTTCCCGCTCCCAATAGAAAAATATTGCGGATGCCATGTTCGTCACTATCGCGGCTTAATACAGCATATCCGGAAATGATCAGATAGACAACGTTTACTTTATCACGAATATTAAAGAGGTATTCGCCTTTTTTGATTTTTACAATACTGCCGTTTTCAAGCAGTGCATTCTGTGTCTTTTGTGATGCGTTTTTATAGATATCCAGATCTACTATCGAATTCATATTACCACCCGGGTTGCGTTTATTTTTTATAGAGCACCATTATACCATATTTATTTCCAAAACGTGATGTGCATCACGGCAGGCGAAAGCGCTGAGTGGTAAGATATTTTCTATATGAAAAGTAAGAATTCCATGGCTTTTAAAAAGGAGGATCTATGGGATATGTAGTGAGTAAAGAGGCATTTGATCAGGTGCTTCAGAAACTGGGAGAAAAATACCGGCTGTATGCGCCGGTGAGGAAAGTCGGTGAAGGGCGTTTTACAGATACCGATGTGGTCAGATATGATTTAGTAAAGCGAATAGAGGACATGGAGCTTAACGCGAAATCAGACTATTCGTTTAAGGAAATCCTGACTCCACTGTCACAGACACTGTTTTTCTTCACTGAGGGTGAAACGAAGGAAGCGGATATGGATTGCAGTGACGTGATAGTGTTCCTGCGCGCCTGCGACCTTCACGCGGTAAAGAGCCTCGACGATATCTATTTGAGAAATAAGTTCGAGGATCCATTTTACAAAAAAATCCGTGAACATATAAAGTTTGCTCTGATTGGCTGCGCAGCTTCATTTGATAACTGCTTCTGTGTTGATATGGGCACAAACGTAGCGCCGGAGGATTATATTTTTTCAATAGATGCAGCTGGAGATCAGGTAAAAAGTAAAGTGATCTCGGGAGAAGTGGCAGAGATTTTTGATGGCCTTTCCGCGAAGAAGGAGGATGTCACTCCAGCTTATGTGACTGAAAATCCTGTTCATGTAGAGATTCCAGATCAGATTCCTAACAGCGTATTTAAGTCAGACATTTGGAATGAGTACAGCTCACGCTGCATAGGCTGTGGCAGATGTAATATCGTCTGTCCTACCTGCACATGCTTTACTATGCAGGATACCTTTTATTCAGAGAATGGTAAGGTCGGAGAGCGCCGCAGGGTAGCAGCCTCATGCATGATAAACGGCTACACAAACGTAGCTGGCGGCGGTCAGTACAGAAAGAGCCAGGGCGAGCGGATGAGGTTTAAGGTCCTGCATAAGATCTCTGACCACAGGAAGAGATTCGGCCATAACATGTGCGTTGGGTGTGGCAGATGTGACGATGTCTGTCCTGAATACATCAAGTTCTCGAATATCATTAACAAGGTAAATAATGCAGTAGAAGAGGAGGGCAGATGATGAGTCAGGAAAATATTTATGTGCCATTCAAATCTGAAATTCTCGATGTCATAAAGCATACGGCAAAAGAGTATACTTTTCGCATGAAGTTCGAAGGAGAGTGCAGACCTGGACAGTTTTTCGAGGTATCCGTTCCGAAATTCGGCGAGGCTCCAATCTCTATCAGTGGTATTGGCGAGGATTTCGTTGATCTTACTATCCGCCGTGTGGGTACAGTGACAAATGAGGTCTTTGAGCATTACAAGGGACAGTATCTGCTGATGAGAGGTCCTTACGGCAATGGATTCGATACGAGTCTCTATACTGATGGAGAGACTGTCGTAGTAGCAGGTGGTACCGGCGTCTCACCAGTAAGAGGTGTGATCGCGGCTTTAGCGGATTCGGATACACCAAAGGATAAGCATGTGATCGTTGGTTTTAAGAGCCCTGACGATATGCTCTTCAGGGATGATCTAAAGGACTGGGACGCGAAGTTAGACCTTATCCTGACTGTCGACGGCGCTCCGGAGGGATATTCTGGAAAGGTCGGACTCGTAACCAAGTATATACCTGATCTGCCGCTTAAGGATGCTGGCAGCGCGAAGGCTGTTGTAGTTGGCCCGCCTCCTATGATGAGATTTACTGTGATGGGGCTTCTCGAAAAGGGATTCAAGGAAGAAAATATCTGGGTATCGCAGGAGCGCAAGATGTGCTGCGGCCTTGGCAAATGCGGTCACTGCCGCATCGGAGACAAATACGTCTGTCTCGATGGACCGGTATTTAACTATAGTGTGAGCAAGGATATGCTGGATTGACAGGAGGCTTTAGGATGAGTGCAGATATAAATGTTAAGAGCTTAAAGAAAAATGCGTTCCGCGTGTCCAAGCATCGCGGAGAGACAGCCTCGAGGGTACGTATTCCTGGCGGTCTTATTAACGCGAAGTCGATGGTAAGGATCACCGAAATCGCGGAAAAATACGGGAACGGTTCTATTTTTATCACAAACCGTCAGGGCGTTGAGATTCCGGGGATTTCACTCGAGGATATTGATGCGGTAAATAAAGAGCTGCAGCTGTGTATCGATGAGGCACATATCAATCAGGAGGAGAGGGACAAGGGTTTCCCGGCTTCCGGTACGAGAAATGTGGTGGCCTGTCCAGGAGCAAGGCTCTGCCCGTTCGGCTGCTACGATACTACTGCCTTTGCGCAGAAGATGGAGGATCAGATTTTTCCGAACAACAGGCATTTCAAGGTCGCTTTTACTGGCTGCTCAAATGACTGTGCCAAGGTCAGGATGGATGATTTCGGTATAATGGGCATGACTGAGCCGCAGTACGATTCTGACAGATGCATTGGTTGCCAGCAGTGTGTGGATTATTGTAAAATCAGGTCCGTTGGCGCTTTAAAAATGGTCGGAGGCAAGGTCGTAAGAGATACTGACAAGTGTATTGGCTGCGGTGTCTGTGTGACCTACTGTCCTACAAGGGCATGGACCAGATCAAAGGAGCACTACTTCAGGGTTACTCTCTTAGGCCGCACTGGTAAGAAAAATCCAAGGCTCGCTGAGGACTTCATGAAGTGGGCAGACGAAGAGACTGTGATGAAGATCGTAAAAAATGCCTATGCCTTTGTTGAGGAATATATCGATCCTAATGCGCTTGAATCAAAGGAGCATGTGGGCTACATCGTAGACCGCACCGGCTTTGATGAGTTCTACAAGTGGATCATGAAGGATGTAACTCCGAACGAGAAGTGCGAGGTGAACAACCGTCTCTACTGGGGCGGAAAGCATTACGATGTGAGCAACAATATCAAGCCTGTTGGAGTGAATGATATCAGATAAAGCTGCGAATAAAGAGAGTTATATTTCAATACAAGACAGGACCTGGCAGTGCCAGGTCCTGTTTTTTCTAAACAGCTGATTTTAAGGCATTTGCCATGCTCTGTTTTATATTTTTCGGCAATTTTGTTTTGTATTTTTCGGAACCTTTGTTCTGAAATACCAAACGAACGGGGATTTGCGCATGATTTGGCTTTATCTGAACGGGGATTAGCGTATAATTTAGCTTTACCTGAACGGGGATTTGCGCTATAATGAGGCTGGAGGTGTTGATTTATGGCCAATCCTGTGTTCAAGAGAAAAATTTATGATGAACTGCTGTCATGGAAACAGAATCAAAGCGACAGATATGCTGTGCTGGTGAAGGGAGCGAGACGAGTAGGTAAATCAACTATAGTGGAGGAATTTGCCAGGAATGAATTCAAGTCTTATATACTTATAGACTTTGCACATACCAGTGAAGAGATAAAAGCCCTCTTTGATGATACATATCATCTGGATTTTTTCTTCCTGCAGCTTCAGCAGATGACACATACGAGGCTGTACGAACACGAATCAGTGATTATTTTTGATGAGGTTCAGCTTCTTCCAAAGGCCAGACAGGCCATCAAGTATCTCGTGGCAGATGGCAGATACAAGTATATAGAGACAGGTTCACTGCTTACTATAAGGAAGAACATAAAGGATATACTGATCCCCAGCGAGGAATTGAAGATTTCGATGTATCCGATGGATTTCGAGGAATTTCTCTGGGCGATAGGAGACGAAGTAACCGCAGACACGATCAGAGCGCTTCTTCAGGCAAAGAGGCCGGCAGGTAATTCAATGCACAGA
This sequence comes from uncultured Lachnospiraceae bacterium, assembly GCA_900316165.1. Lineage (GTDB taxonomy): Bacteria > Bacillota > Clostridia > Lachnospirales > Lachnospiraceae > Weimeria. The sequence continues at coordinate 21,643 of ONBW01000002.1, forward strand.
AGCCTCATGCGTCTGTTCAGGCTGTATATGCTGGTCGGAGGGATGCCACAGGCAGTTGATACCTACATACAGAAGAATAATCTTCAGCTTGTAGATGAGACAAAGAGAAGGATAATCGAGCTATATGAAGATGATTTCTTTAAGATAGATGAATCTGGTCTGGCCAGTGAGATTTATGATTCGATTCCAGCCAGTCTTACAAGTAATGCATCGCGGTATATTTTTTCAAATGCAAAGAATGGAATCAGAGGAACTCAGATTGAAAAAATACTGCCAGATCTGCTTAGCTCATACACTGTGAATATCGCATATCATTCAAATGATCCGGGTGCAGGCATGTCTCTTTCCAAGAATCCTGACAGATATAAGCTTTTTACCTCTGATACAGGGCTGTTTGTTACGCTTGTATTTAAGGACAAGAAATACACTGAGAATGTCATCTATAATAAGCTTCTTTCTGATAAAATCGAAGCAAATCTTGGTTATATCTACGAAAATATTGTCGCCCAGATGCTTACTGCAAATGGAAATCAGTTGTTCTATTATACGATGAGAAGTGAGACATCAAATCATCTATATGAGATTGATTTTCTGATCCCGTCAGGAGATAAAATATGCCCGATTGAGGTCAAATCGGGCAATTACAGGAACCACAGGTCTCTGGATGTATTCTGTGACAAATTCAGCCAACGAATCAAGGCTAAGTATGTGGTTCACACCAAGGATTATAAATGGGAGAATGGCATCAATTATATACCAGTATATATGGTGCCGTTTTTATAAAATAGTATGTTTGATGTGTAGCACTAGATTTGAAAATCATCCCATATTAGCTATAATAGTGAATTAGGTAAAATCAAAAAGGAGGCTTCATATGAGAACTTTAGTTCGTTATTATTCAAGATCTGGAAACACGAAGGTTTTAGCTGAGGCGATTGCCGAGGCAGCAGGCGTTAAGGCGGTTTCGGTGGATTCGCCAGAGGCAGTGATAAAGGACGAGACAGACGTACTTTTCATAGGTGGTGCGCTCTATGCCTATGGACTTGACAAGCATCTGAAAGCATACATCGAAGGACTTGATGCTTCAAAGGTCAAGAAGGCAGTAGTATTCTCCACATCCTGGCTTTCAAAGCATTCAATCGACCTTCTGAAAAACAGCCTTAAGGCCAGGGGCATCGAGGTCGCAGACGAATATTTTTATGCGAAAAATAAACCTACCGAAAGCCAGCTTAGTGACGCTAAGGCATTCGCAAAGAAGTTTATCTAAGGCTTTAAATAGTTCCTGTCATGTGTGTTTCGATTATGTTAGAATGGAATCAGATATAAATCACCCGAAAGGATGGCTGGTATTATGGAAAAACGCTTACTGCCGGTTGGCATACAAAGCTTTAAAGCTATTAGAGAAAAAAGCTTTGTTTATGTGGATAAAACTGAATATGTCTGGAAACTGACACACAGTGGGCTGTCTTATTTTCTGTCCCGCCCGAGACGCTTTGGTAAAAGTCTTCTGGTATCAACGCTCGAGTGCTATTTTTCTGGTAAAAAAGATCTTTTTAAAGGATTGTATATAGAAGAGAAGGAGCAGGAGCTTGGAGACGATGCATGGACTGAGTACCCGGTCATTGCATTCTATCTGTCTGGAGGGGACTATAATTCCCCAGCAGGATTGCAGGACCGACTGAATAATGTACTTGATATATGCATTAACAGGTATCATTTGAATAAGGATTCAATCAAGGCGGATACACTTCCTGTAAAATTCTTAAATACTATACTTGCACTTTATGAAAAGACCGGCCGACAGGTAGTTGTGCTTGTGGATGAGTATGACAAGCCTTTGCTGTCTACGATGATTTCTAATCCAGAGCAGGAAGAAAAAAACAGAGAACTTTACAAGGGATTTTTCTCTATTCTGAAGGATATGGATGATTATCTGAGGTTTGTATTTTTCACGGGAGTGACTAAATTCACCAAGGTATCGATTTTTTCGGATCTCAATCAACTTGTCGATATATCAATGAATAATGAGTTTTCTGGTATTTGTGGTATTACAGAAGACGAGCTTCTTACCAATTTTGAGCCAGAAATAGAGGATATTGCTGATGAACAGGGGATTTCACGTAAAGAATGCCTCGCTAAGCTTGAAAAAATGTACGACGGCTATCATTTTTCAAAGAATGGTGTCGGAGTGTACAATCCGTTTAGCCTGCTCAGCGCCTTTATGAATAAAGATTTTAACAGCTACTGGTTTGGAACAGGTACTCCAGATATCCTAATAAAAAAACTGCAGGATTCGAGACTTTCGCTGCCGCAGATTACTGATGGTGTAGAAGCAACCGAGGATGAGCTTTTGGACTACAGGGTTGAGGACCAAAACCCTATACCGCTTTTTTACCAGACAGGTTATCTGACCGTTTGCGGATATGATAGTGATTTCAGGCTTTACTCACTTAAGCTGCCAAATGATGAGGTGAAGTATGGTTTTCTGAATTCGCTTATTCCTTCTGTTTTGGGATCTGAAAATAAAGAGAATCCGGTTTCTCTCAGATATATGCTGATGGATTTAAAAAAAGGAGATCCTGAGTCTTTCATAAATCGTCTTACATCTCTTTTTGCAGCAATTCCTTATCCTGAGGGAAAGGCTCCGGAGTATGAAGGTGAGTGGTCGAGACAGCTGTTCCTTATTCTTTCACTTATGGGTGCTTACACCAGCTGTGAAGTGCATATGGCTACTGGAAGAGCGGACTGCGTTGTCAAAACTCCGGATTACATCTATGTCTTCGAATTCAAGCTCGATAAGCCGATAGAAGATGCTATGCAGCAAATAGATGACAAGGGTTATGCTATCCCATATATCGCAGATAACCGTAAACTCTATAAAATCGGAATTGTATTCTTGACAGAGAAGAGGAACGTGTCAGACTATAAGATTTCTTAAAATTGTTACGGACTTAAAAGGCTGATCATTAAATAAGACATGTGATGAGAGCTTTATATGTCTGTTTTTTCAGAGACCTTACTCAGCCATCTCTCCGATCTCTTCTGACATGTCATCTTCGTCATCATCAGTAATTCCAGAGAGCTTGTCTGTCTTTGTGAGAAGGAAGTGGTCGTAGATGGCAATGACTCTTCCAACACCGATCATAGCGCAGAGGGTTCCGATATTTACACCGACGATGTGACCGGTGCTTAATAAACCAATCAGTACAGTAAGAGTGACACAGCCGATATCGAAGATATTTTTCACGAGGCCAGGATTTTTCTTAGAGCGGTCAGAGATGGCCTGAATGATTCCGTCACCAGGATTAGGCACAAGGCGGGCGTTCATAGACATAGCGGCACCGATTCCGGTGCAGACGATACCGACAACTAAACAGAAAATACGCATAGGAACAGTATGCGCGTCAGGCAAAAAGCTTCCGAAGAGATTGAAAAGTCTCGTCAGGAAAAATGAAAGCGGGATCTGAAGCAGGTCGTAAAGCTTGAATTTCCTGCCTTTTACTATGTATTCGACGATCGCAAGCACCGTGTACATGATCATGCTTGCGTTTCCGAAATTGGAATTAATAATTAGTGAAATCGCATATGGGATAGAAATGATCGGCGTGACGCCGAGACCTGATTTAGTGTTGCTGATGATTCCCAAGGCTAAAACTACGAAGCCAAGGATGTAAATAGTGAATCTGAAAATCTTTTGCTGTTTCAAAATAAGCCTCCGTTCAAACTTTACAATTTTAAATTCAATTTCATAATTTGTAAAGTAATTTACGGACTGAAGTAGAAATTCAGTGTTGAGTCCGTAAAATACTTACTGTTGATTTTTTCAGAGAAAATAAATATGATATCAGAGATAGTAACTTTGCTTTGGAAGTAAAAAAATCAAAGTAAGTGATAGAAAGGGAAAACAATGGGCCTTACCAGAAAAGTAAAAAGAAACCTCGACAACAGCAGCGGGCTTCCACCAGAGCTTCGTGACAGCATCAACAGCCTCTTTGATGATTTCTACGGAAAAGAAGATGACGACGATGAAGAGGATGATGAAGAATTGGATAATAACTCGTGGAAGTCAGATATGGATGAAGAGTCGAATAATATCTCGTGGAAGTCAGATATAGATAAAGAATCAGATGCTCCTGTGAAAACAGATGACAATAATGATTAATCAGACAACACTTTAATGCAATAGAAGACGACCAGGAAGAAGAGGACAAATAAATGAGCTCAGAAGAATTTGACGAGAGCACTATTGAATTGCATGAAGGAAGACCTGATGATCTTACAGGCAGAGAAGACAAGGAAATCAGGGTTTACGACCTCTTGGATTCTCTAGGAATCAAATACAAGAGGACAGATCACGCGCCGGCCACCACGATGGAGGTCTGCGACGTGATAGACGCTGTGCTCGACTGTCTGATCTGCAAGAACCTTTTTCTTTGCAACAGGCAGCAGACCAAGTTCTACCTGCTTATGATGCCGGGCCACAAGCAGTTCAAGACAAAGGACCTCTCAAAGCAGATTAACTCGGCGAGACTATCTTTTGCTCCTGAGGAAAAAATGGAAGAGTTCCTCGATATAAAGCCTGGCTCAGTCAGCATCATGGGACTTATGAATGACCACGACAACAATGTCCAGCTGTTAGTAGATAAGGATGTGCTCGCGGAAAAGTACGTCGGCTGCCACCCGTGTGTAAACACCTCGTCACTTAAAATGCTGACAAGTGACGTATTCGGGCCATACCTCAAGGCAGTACACCACGACTATATCGAGGTAGAGCTGTAACGTTTATTTTTCCAAGAAAAATAAACGCTTCGCCGCGAAAGGTCTATATATTGTCATAACACTCTTTGGTAAAAACAACTGCATGAAATCGGCAAAAAATGAAAGGCATATGCTATGTTTCATACTACATCTTACTCAAATGAACTTCCTTCAGTCGGCCTTGGAAGCACAGTCTTCTGGTACGGCAACAGGGAAGCTGAAAAGGCTATGGCGAGGGCTGTAGATGATGGACTTATCAGCCTTATCGATACGGCAGAGATGTACGGCGGTGGCAGAAGCGAGGAGGCAGTCGGCAGGGTACTTAAGGAGGTTGGACGCGATAAGGTCTTTCTCGTGGATAAAATTCTACCCAATAATGCCACACCTTCTGGTTTCAAAAAGAGTCTTGAGAAATCATTAAGGCGTCTCGGAACTGACCATATAGATCTGTATCTGCTGCACTGGAGGGAGAAGGCAGACCTCGCCTTTGTAGCGAAAGCAATGACGGAGGCAGTGGAAGAGGGGCTGATCCTCAGGTGGGGCGTTTCAAACTTTGATGTGAGCGATATGGAAGACCTTTTCTCAGTAAATCATGGAAATGACTGCTTTACAGATCAGGTCCTTTACAATCTGTGCGAGCGCGGCCCGGAGTACGACCTTTTCCCGTGGCTTTCAGAGCATGGAGTCCATCCGATGTCTTACTCATCACTTGGCTCTGACATGACAAAAACGAGAAAGACCTGTGAGTCCTGCCGGACGATACAGGAAATCAGTGCCGAGACCGGACTTTCCCCGGCAGCAATAATGCTCGCCTTTAACACCAGAAACCACGACCTCTGCGCGCTGTTTGGCAGCTCGTCCTATGATCACATAAAAACGAACCTCGCAGGCATAGGCAAAAATCTAACTCCATTCCTTGAAAAAATAAACGCAGCCTTCCCAGCACCCACAAAAAAGGTACCACTGGCGAAGATATGATATGAGAATAGATCAGGAATAACATTGCCTGCACAAAATTCCTGTATCAAAAGAGCAGAAAAAACTCCGCCGTGAGAAACCTCACAGCGGAGCGTTTTATTTTTATCAGAGGGTTGAAAGCTCTTCGAGCTTTTCTTTGATCTGTGCCGCAGTTTCGAGAAGTGTCTGGACAGAAGCAGCTATCTCTTCGGCAGCGGCTGCTAAGTCGGTGGTCTTGTCGTTTACACCGTTTACAGTTTTCTGAAGGTCCTGCGCGTCCTGAGTCAGCCTGCTAACGGAATCTATTGCCCTGGACTGGCTCTCATTGCTCTTGTTTGCGGTGTCAGAGGATTCAGTGGCGAGAGAATTGATCTGCTCCGCGACGACAGCGAAGCCTCTTCCGGCATCTCCAGCTCTTGCAGCCTCGATGCTGGCATTTAATGCGAGCAGGTTGGTCTGCTTTGCTATGTCTACAACCTCGGCGTTGTTCTTTTCAAGCTCATCAAAGATATTATTGATCTCGCTCATTGAGCTTACGAGGCTTTCACAGAATTTGCTGACGTCGACCATATCTGAGGAGATCTCTGTGCTCTCCTGAGCATTGTTATCATTTCCGGCAGACATGTTATCGATAGCCTGATACAGCTGTTCAAACGAATCATTGATATCAGAAATAGTATGCTGAATCTTATCCTTTTGTGCAGCAATAGTATTTTTCTCTTCTGTTACCTGCTTAGCAAGAGTATCAGCCTTCTCTCTGCCTTTTTCTACCAGCTGCTTCGTGTAGAAGATACAGTTTTCCTTGCGGTTGAAGCCATTGTAGATGGCATCGGCCATTTTTTCACAGGTGTCATATCCACAACAGGAGCAGTTTATCTGGCGGCTTTCCTCTGTGGTCTTTAGCATATCGTTGTAGATTTCGTTCCGCTCTTCTTCAGTAGGAATCTTATATGCGGCTTCTGCTGAGCGGTCCGTGTATTTTCTCAGGTAGTCATTTAAATCAAGGTTCTTAAACTGTTCGTTAAATTTTTTTAACCTCTGTGCAGGAGAAAGCTTTCTGCCCCAGGCAGTTTTCTTATCTCTCTTTGAATCTTCACGGATATCCAAAAGAGAACTGAACACATCGTCATCCTCAGCTTTATCGGCCTCGCAGCCAGTTCCGTACAAACAGCCCTGACCGCAGTTTAAAACATCGTAGAATAAATACTTGGATTCGCCTTTTGCAATCTTTTCTCTGTTGTTCGCAAGGAAATTATAGAGATGCTTTTCACCCTCCATCTGACGGATATGCACGTCATCGCCTAAGAACCAGTAGACATTCTCCTTAAGTCCGCCCGGCATAGGGTAGATAGAACCGAGACCGTATTCCACCTCATCTGTAGCGTCGCCTGACATGATTCCGTGCTCTCTTACGTATTTCATCATGTGATCTAAGGTGACATTGTAGCTCACATACCCGCCGTTATTCGGATCGGTGATCTCATACTTCTTTGCGATACAAGGGCTTATGAACGCGAGCTTATCTGTGATTCCCATCTGCTTTCTGACGTAAATGGCGGCGCACATCATAGGGCTCTGTACTGGGAAAAGCTTCGGTATAAGAGTTGGCTCATAGTGCTCTATGTAGCGGACTAAAGCCGGGCACGGCTGAGAAATACCGCCGAGGAAATTATGCTTTGCTATGTAATTCAGGTATCCCCATGTACAGATATCAGCGCCGAATGAAACGCTGATGATATGATTTACTCCAAGCTTTTTTAAGCCACCGAGAACCTGGCCATATTCTCTCGGGTAATTGGCCTTGAACGCAGGTGCTAAAAGAATCGAAATCTTTTCTCCCTTAGCGAGATCTGCGAAAAACGCATCAGTATCATCATTAAACTCTCTTGCATGATGCTCGCAGGCGTCAAAGCACGAGCCGCAGGCAACGCATCTGTTCGGATCTACATCGATCCTGTTCGCTCCGTCCTTTTCTACTGAATAGTTCGCGCCGATGCACGGACATACTCTCACACACTTGTTACATCCAATACAGTTATCGTTTGTATAAACGACCTGACTATCAGCCATCTCTGCCTCCCATATATACTCAGCAAATAAGTTACGTACTACATACTTTATTTTTAATATTTTTGTTAAGCATATACAAGAAAAAATTATTAAAAATGTGTCATTTTTTTGAGAAATCTGATGCAATATCTCTTAATCTGTTGCAATTACCCGATTTAAATTGATAAAGATGCAACTGAATGATATATTACGGATAGAGTCTAATCGCAGATAATCCCCAGGATTTATATACATAGCTATTGAAAAAATAACCGAAGGAGGAGTCAGCATGAGCGAGCAGGTACAATGCGATTTCTTGAGAAAGAGAATGGTCGAGCTTCGAGAGAAAAATCACAAATCCCAGTCAGATATGGCAGAGCTGATTGGATGTAATAAGTCGACACTTTCCCGCGCAGAGAAGGTAGGTGGGAGCACCAGCTATAAAACCGTGCTTGGGTTCGCCGAGGATTATTGTGACAAGCTTGGGCTTACAACGGAGCAGAAGGAGCAGTTCTTAAGAGGAACGAGGGTTGTTGTGACGGATACGTCCGCCCTGCTCAAAAATGTTCAGCTGATAGACGAGCTGAGCAGAGAGTACAGCAAGGTAATTGTACCTGATATAGTTGAGAATGAACTCGATTATATAAAGGATCATAAAAAAAATAACAGCCTGTCTACAACAGCCTGGCAGATTTTAAAAAGCATAGACGGAAAGCCCAACGTTATTACCCGTGATTTTCACGGGAACAAGAATTCTGGAAACAACGATACAAAAATCATTTCAGTGGCAAGGGCCTGCGCGGAGGAGTTCAATTGTGAGGTGGACATTATAACCAATGATGCAGGCTTTTCTGCAAGGCTCAGTGGAAATGAAAAAATCCATGCTCTATTTCTTGGAACATACATCGCACGGAAACAGAACCTGACAGATATAGACACTCTAAGAAAAATAAACGCCTACTACGCAGATTCCTACGATGATATAGAAAAGGTCCTTGGCATATCGATTCCAAATGCAGATGAGTTAAATGCCTATCTCCCGGAGGGAAACGGATTTACACTGATCATCTCTGTAGTCAGGAACAGGAAGGAACCAATGGCTGGAAGAAAGGCAAAAATCAGGTGGCTTATCGCCCATGGAGCTGATGTAAACAAGAGAGATAATGGAAAGTATTACCTGCCACCTCTTTCCCATTCTGTACAGAACGGAGATTTTGAGATGTTTAAATTTCTCCTGCATGAATGTGGGGCGGATCCGAATGTCGGAAGCCGTAACCCTGACGATTCCGGGAAGATTCGACAGAAAAATGATGGGAATATGCCTCTTATGATAGCTGCCTGGGACAATAAGAAGGAGTTTGTAAGGGAGCTCTGCAATGCAGTTTGACAGGAATTATTGCTATAAGGAGTCGCTATGAGGATTGGTCTGTATGGAATGCCATCAGCCGGGAAATCATTCATTCTGGAAAAAATCGACTTTATCAGGGTGATTTCCGGAAGCAGGATGCTTCGTGAGTTGTGCCCGGATTTTGATAAAAAGGATGAAGAGAATAAGAAAATCGCGCGCCAGCAGTTAGCAGACCATCTGATGGCTGAGGACTCATTTATAATGGACGGACACTATGCGTTTGGTGACAGGATTGCCTTTACAGAAAGTGACGGCCGCCTGTACGATGCCTTTGTCTACCTCTACATATCTCCTGAGGTGCTGCGGGAGAGGATGGAAGGCTCTGAAAAGAACCAGAAATATCTGGCCTATGACATAGCTGAATGGCAGAATAGAGAAATAGAGGCTCTGAGGGCATTCTGCCACGCAAACGATAAGGATTTCTATGTGGTTGACAATCCGCCACAAAACAGTTTTGATGATGTCTCGGATGTCGTTTATTTTTTAAAGGATGTGATTTGTGGGTTCAGCTGCGTTTCCATGGCGGAAAGGTGCGCAGGTGACATCCTTTCGAAAAGCAGGTCTCGTAAGATTACACTTATGGACGGCGATAGAACTGTTACTATCGAGGACACCTCAAATGCGGTGTTTGGATATACTACGCAGCTTTATGACGGGAATTTTTATACCGGATATCAGTCGTGGAAGCAGGCAAAGGAGTTTGAAAGCTACAGCTTTGAAAAATTAACGCGCATTCCGGTTTCTCTAAACGAGAACGTCTGTGAAAAAATAAATGAAGATACTTATATTCTCACATCAGGTCATGAGCGTGTCTGGGATTTTATATCCAGAGAGCTTGGCGTTCCCTGCTACTTCGGGATTGAGATGTCTGCCGAGACAAAGTTTTTTATTACGAAGAAGCTTCAGAGGGCAGGAAAGCGCGTTCTCGCATATGGGGACAGCATGAATGATTACTATATGCTGAAGCAGGCTGATAGAGGATTCTTAGTTCAGAGGCAGGATGAATCCTTCAGCAGATCGTTGAAGGGAAAGGATTTAAGAGGACTTGTAATTGTTTGAATTAGAAAAGACTGAAGAGGTAAAGGAGCTTATTGCGATAACCAAATCGGATTCTGGCGTATCGGGTCCAAGGCTTGCTAAGGCCCATATGAGGCTCGGCGGGCTTGTAGCGGAGCATCTGCCTGAGCTCAATCCATTGGATACCACGATTGTGGCTATAATGCGGGGCGGGATATTCTTTGCAGAGGGCATGTATTTTGCACTGGGCTGCAGATTAGAGACCTACGATCCAAAGCATCAGAAATTCGAAAGGCCTGGCACGAAGAACGTTATCCTGGTGGATTCAGTGATAAACACAGGGAAAACTATCCGTGACATCTTAGCTCCTGATATGTATGTGGCCTGCTGCGTGATAAATGAAAGGGCTGTACCCGCCTTTAGTGATATGCTGTACACGGCAAGGGTTTCGAGGAATTTTTATGTAGGTGAGGATGTAAAAAGGCAGTCTGGAGGCATCGGTCCGGACACGACGATGCGGTTGTTTAACCAGCTGTAAAAACACATTCATGAAAAGCTATAAATGATAAAGTGTTTTTTCAGAAACAGTTTTTTAAGTACCTGTTTTTGTTGAAATGCCAGAGTGGGAAATGTATAATATTTGCAATCTGTTGCGAAGAAAGAAGATTTATTAGGGTGTAGGAGTTTCTAATAGCTTTGTTAGATGGGAGCAAAAAGATTTATACATTTGGAAAAAGAAAAATTAAAAAATTAGCCGGTCTTATGATTTTAACTGCTGGGATTCTTTGGGGTATCCTCGGCATTTTTGTAAGAGAGCTGAATGCTGATGATCTGGCCTCAATGGATATCGTTCTTATCCGTGCTGTGACCACGACAATAATCCTTCTGCCTATTCTTTTTATTCGGAAAAAGGGAGAGTGGAAAATCCGACTGAGGGATATCTGGTGCTTCATTGGTACTGGAATCGGAAGCATTGTATTTTTCAATTTCTGCTATTTTAAGGCAGTAGTGATGACCTCTCTGTCTGTAGCGGCGGTTCTTCTTTATACCGCACCGGCTTTTGTGATCATCATATCAGCGTTTATTTTCAGGGAGAGGGTTACAGTCAAAAAAGTCATTGCTCTGATTCTTACCTTCCTTGGGCTGATGCTTGTTACTGGAATTCTCGGAAGTGGCAGCAGGCTTTCTGCAGGCGGTATACTTTTTGGCCTTGGAGCAGGCCTTGGCTATGCACTGTATTCTATTTTTTCAAGATTTGCTATACAGAGGGGATATCCACCTCTGACAATCACCTTCTATACATTTCTCATTGCAGCCATCTCTTCCGCAGTTATGACTAATCCTGTAAGGATTATTGGCTCATTTACGGCAAGACCATTTCTTCTGATTCCGGCCTTGCTTCTGGGAGCTTTGTGCACGGTATGTCCATTTGCTCTGTATACGACTGGCCTGCAGTACACTGAGAACGGAGTTGCTTCTATCATCGCCTCAATCGAGCCGGTAGCCTCTACAGTTGTTGGAGCGCTTATCTACGGAGAGTTTCTTTCAGCATGGAATGCAGCAGGCGTTGTGATGGTGCTTTCCGGAGTTATCATAAGCAGTTTAAGACCGAAAAAATCATAAACCTATGATATTCTGACCGTTCCTGTAACGGTCTTTTTTTATTTTAGTAATTCTCTTTGACGGGTGGTATAATAGCCATGCAGACTTTTTTGAAAAAATAATAAGGAGTTTTTCTATGGCAGATAATCTGAGCAGAAAAGAGATTCATTTTACAGATGATATGGTTAAGCCTCTTTTGGAGACGAAGTTTATAAAGGTATATGACCTGCAGTATAAGGAGGGGAAGCATTATTACAATGTAACCCGTAAGGAGAAAAAGGATTTGACTGCTCTGCAGTCGGATGATGAGTTTAAGGCTGGAATTCCTGACGCAGTAAGCTGCTATGTGATACTTGAGTTTCCTGATGATGAGCCGAGGCTTCTTACATTTTATGAATTCAGATATCCGACGGGACGGTATCTGCTCAGCATTCCGGCAGGACTTATTGATCCGGCAGACCGCGCGACAGGTGATGCGGTGCTTTCTGCAGCAAGGCGTGAGATAAAGGAAGAGACCGGGATTTTGGTAAAGGATACGGATATTTTTTACACGCTAAATCCGATGGCCTTCAGCTCACCGGGCATGACAGATGAGAGCAATGCACTGGTATGTGCAGTTGTAAGGCTTGACGATAAAAGTGCCTTAAATCATAAAGGAATAGAGGGCTCTGAAAAAATGGAGGGCTTCAGGCTCTTAAGTAAGCAGGAGGCGCTTGACATCATAAAGTCAGGCAGGGATGAGTTCGGAAATACATTCTCGCTTATGACTTGGTCAGGGCTGATGTATTTCGTTTCGGATTTGTGGAAGAATTGAATTTCCGGCTCCGCATTGTATTTTATCTCCTGGAAACATCCTCATATAGCAACAAAAGACAGGGTAAAAAGAAAAATCCCCTCCGGATTCATCCGGAGGGGACTATTATTCTAAAAAACACTCAGGCAGCAGGCCCGCATTCTTGACTCCTAGCGCGCAGCCAGGTGGGTTGCCGCAACAGACCTTCAGCCCTCTACTGGAAGCGGGGCGAAGCCCGAACTTCTCTGCACAAGTGCATACACCGAAGCCCGACATCCGGTCTGAGATATAGGGATCCCGATTTAAAGTAATTGTAGGTTCAAAAACTACGGGAAAACGAGCTGCCTGAGCTTGATTCTATTTTAGTCTTTACACCCCGAAAAATCAACCACGATTTCATGGCAGATATTTGACAACAGAGGCGTTTTCGATTATCCTATAGGGTGGTTTAAACCCAAAAAGAAAAAAGGAGTACCTAGTGATGGTTAAAGAAAAGCTCGAAGAGATAAGGCAGAAGGCCATAGCTTCCATCGAAGAAGCGAACGACGCAGATTCCCTGAACGACATCAGGGTAAAGATTTTTGGAAAAAAGGGTGAGTTTACCCAGGTCCAGAAGGGCATGAAGGACGTTGCTCCTGAGGACAGACCAAAGGTCGGTGCTATGATAAACGAGGCCAGAGCTGCTATCGAGGAAAAAATGACCGAGGCCAGGGAGAAGATGCAGCAGAAGGCACTAGAAGAGCGCCTTAAGAGAGAGACAATCGATGTCACCCTCCCAGCCAAGAAGAATAAGATCGGCCACAGACATCCTAATACGATAGCACTCGAAGAGGTCGAGAAGATTTTTATCGGAATGGGCTTTGACGTAGTTGAAGGACCGGAGATTGAGAAGGACTATTATAATTTCGAGGCACTTAATATTCCGGCAAACCATCCGGCAAAGGACGAGCAGGATACTTTTTACATAAATAAAGACATACTTTTAAGAACCCAGACATCACCTGTACAGGTACGTCAGATGGAAGCCAAGAAGCCTCCTATCAGAATGATCGCACCTGGACGAGTTTTCAGAGCAGATGAGGTTGACGCTACTCATTCACCATCCTTTCATCAGATCGAGGGAATGGTAATCGATAAGGGCATCACATTCTCAGACCTCAAGGGAACACTTGAGATGTTCGTACACAAGCTTTTCGGAGAGGACACCAGGGTAAAATTCCGTCCTCATCACTTCCCATTCACAGAGCCATCAGCTGAGATGGATGTCAGCTGCTTCAAGTGCGGCGGAAAAGGCTGCCGTTTCTGCAAGGGCGAGGGCTGGATCGAAATCTTAGGCTGCGGCATGGTACATCCGAAGGTTCTTCGCATGAGCGGCATTGATCCTGACGTATACTCAGGCTTCGCATTCGGCGTAGGACTTGAGCGAATCGCTCTTCTTAAGTACGAGATCGACGACATGAGACTTCTCTACGAGAATGACATCAGATTTTTACAGCAGTTCTAATCAGACAATTCGAAAGGAAAAATAAATGCGAACATCTCTTAAATGGCTCCAGTCGATGGTGCCGGGACTTACCAATGATCCGCAGAAATTCTGTGATGCAATGACGCTTTCAGGTTCAAAGGTTGAGTTCTATACAGTATTAAACAAGGACTTGGATAAAATCGTAATAGGCCAGGTAAAGAAGATTGAGAAGCATCCGGATGCTGATCACCTCGTTATCTGCCAGGTAGACGTAGGAGATAAGACTATCCAGATTGTAACCGGTGCTCAGAACGTCTTCGAGGGAGCAAAGGTTCCAGTCGTTTTAGATGGTGGAAAAGTAGCCGGTGGCCACGATGGAAGCAAGACTCCAGGTGGAATCACGATAAAGAAGGGCAAGCTTCGCGGAGTAGAATCAGATGGTATGATGTGCTCCATCGAGGAGCTTGGCTCATCAAGAGAGGTATTCCCTGACGCGCCGGTAAACGGACTCTATATAATGGATGATGACGCGCCGGTAGGAGCAGATGCTGTAGCTTACCTGGGACTTGACGATGTAGTTATCGAGTACGAGATCACAAGCAACAGAGTAGACTGCTTCTCCATTATTGGACTTGCCCGTGAGGCAGCAGCTACCTTTGGACTTCCTTTCAACCCACCAGAAGTAAAGGAAGTTGGCGACGATGACGATGTGAACAAATACATCTCAGTTGATGTCGAAAACCACGACCTCTGCAAGAGATACACAGCAAGAGTCGTTAAGAATATTCACCTCGCACCATCACCGAAGTGGATGCAGGAGAGACTCAGAAGCCAGGGTATCCGCCCTATAAATAATATAGTAGATATCACAAACTACGTAATGGAAGAGTACGGACAGCCAATGCACGCTTATGATCTCGATACTATCGCAGGTCATAAGATCGTTGTAAAAAATGCCACAGATGGCGAGAAATTCGTGACTCTCGATGGCAAGGAGCATGAGCTCGACAAGGACATGCTGATGATCTGCGACGGTGAGAAGCCGGTAGGACTTGCCGGAATCATGGGCGGCGAGAACTCGATGATTACGGATGATGTAAAGACTATGCTTTTCGAGTCAGCCTGCTTCGATGGAACAAACATCCGTCTCTCAGCCAAGAGACTTGGTACCAGAACAGAGGCATCGGGTATTTTTGAAAAAGGCCTCGATCCGAACAACGCAATTGATGCCATGAACCGTGCCTGTGACCTCGTAGAGGAGCTCGGTGCCGGTGAGGTAGTCGGCGGAGTTATCGATATCTATCCTGAAAAAGTAAACCCTTGGAGAGTAAAGTTCGAACCTGATCACATCAATGCTTACTTAGGAACTGATATCCCGAAGGAGCAGCAGCTTAAATACTTACAGAAGATCGAGCTTGGTTACGATGAAAAGACAGAGGAGCTTATAATCCCTACCTTCAGACAGGACCTTCTCTCATTTGCAGATATCTCAGAGGAAGTAGCCAGATTCTACGGCTATGCAAATGTTGCTACAACTCTTCCAAAGACTTCAGCTACAGCAGGCGGTAAGTCCTATAAGATGGAGATCGAGGACATAGCAAGAGATGTGGCAGAGTACTGCGGATTTTCACAGGCATACTGCTATTCATTCGAGAGCAAGAAGGTCTTTGATAAGCTTCTTCTTCCAGCTGACGCTCCTGAAAGAGCTGCAATCGAGATTGCAAATCCTTTAGGAGAGGATTTCTCAATTATGAGAACCCTGTCGCTCAATGGAATCCTTACCTCTCTTTCTACGAACTTCAACAGAAGAAATGAGAACGTAAGCCTCTATGAGCTCGGCAATATCTATATCGCAAAGTCACTTCCTCTCACAGAGCTTCCTGATGAGAGAATGCAGTTCACACTCGGAAGCTATGGCGACGGTGAGGATTTCTACAGCATGAAGGGTGTAGTAGAGGAGTTCCTTGACAGAGTTGGAATGGTAGACAAGGTTACCTACGACCCATCAAACAAGAGACCATACCTGCATCCGGGCCGCTGTGCGGATGTAGTTTACGACGGTGAAGTGATCGGATACTTAGGTGAGCTTCATCCTACAGTAGCAAAGAACTATGATATCAAGGACCGTGTATATGTCGCAGTCATTGATATGCCATATATCGTTAAATTTGCCAACTTCGAGAAGAAATACACCGGAATCGCAAACTTCCCAGCTTCAACCCGTGACCTTTCACTGGTTATGCCAAAGAAGACACTTGCCGGCGACGTTGAGAAGATTTTCTATGCTGAGGGCGGCGATTACTTAGAGAGTGTAAAGCTTTTCGATGTATATGAGGGAGCTCAGGTAGCAGACGGCTACAAGTCTATCTCTTACCGTCTGACCTTCAGAGCAAATGACCGCTCACTTTCGGATACGGATGTAAATACAGCAATGGATGCCATCCTTAACCGTCTCGAGAGCATGGATGTAACACTCAGAAGCTAAAGCTATGGAAACAGGATACAGTACAAAAGATTATTATTATGACCTGCCTAAGGAGCTTATTGCCCAGGATCCGCTGGAGGACAGAAGCTCCTCAAGGCTTATGGTCTTAGGCAAAAAATCAGGCCACGTAAGTCATCATCATTTCACAGAGATTCTCGATTTCTTACGCCCTGGTGACTGCCTCGTGATAAATAACACGAGGGTTATCCCGGCCCGTCTTATCGGAACCAAAAAGGATACAGGAGCTCATGTCGAGATCTTGCTCCTCAGGAGAAAACAGAACGACATCTGGGAGACACTTGTGCGCCCGGGCAAAAAGCTCCGTCCGGGAGCTGAGGTAACCTTTGGAGATGGAAGTCTTACAGCTACTATCCTCGATGTAGTCGAGGGTGGCGACAGGCTCGTGCAGTTCCACTACGACGGGATTTTTGAGGAGATCCTCGACAGATTGGGAGAGATGCCTCTTCCACCGTACATCACTCACAAGCTTAAGGACCGCGACAGGTACAATACTGTCTATGCGAAGTTCGATGGCTCCGCAGCTGCGCCGACGGCCGGCCTTCACTTTACAAAGGAGCTCTTGGAGCAGGTAAAGGAAAAGGGCGTAAATATCGCTCAGGTAACTCTCCATGTGGGATTAGGAACTTTCCGCCCTGTAAAAGTAGACGACGTCCGCCAGCACGAAATGCATACCGAGTGGTACCGTGTGACGCAGGAGACAGCTGACCTGATAAATAACACAAAGAAAAATGGCGGCCGAATTATAGCGGTAGGAACTACCTCTGTAAGAACCTTAGAGACTGTTGCCGATGAAGATGGACACATGAAGGCACAGGAAGGGGATACATCTATTTTTATCTATCCTGGCTACAAATGGAAGATAGTAGACGGCCTTATCACTAACTTCCATCTGCCTGAGTCGACACTTATCATGCTTGTTTCTGCTCTGGCGGGACGTGAGCATGTACTTGCTGCTTACGAAGAGGCAGTCAAGGAAAAGTATCGTTTCTTCTCGTTTGGTGATGCTATGTACATCAATCCAGATGACTGAGGTAATTATGCTTAGGCTTTGAGATGATGGAATTTTTACCAAATGACTGAGGTATGTATGGAATTACAGGAAAAGAGATCTGATATCTCTGGCTTTATGATAAAAATCATCGCAATCGTTACTATGGCTATAGACCATATCGGTGCCGTGATCACGAGCGGACTTACTGGCAAATACAATTCCTACTCTCTATGGAATCTTACTATGGTATTTCGCGGAATAGGCCGTCTGGCCTTTCCACTTTTCTGTTTTTTTATAGTCGAGGGCTTTCACTATACTCACGACAGGAAGAAATACGCGCTGCGGCTCGGTATTTTTGCAGTTATAGCAGATCCTGCCTTTGACCTGGCGTTTGATAACACTCTGTTTGAGCCGAACGACAACAGCGTGATGATCACGCTGCTTTTAGGACTGCTGTCGATTTGGGCTATAGACACTTTGTTTAAAAAATCAGACGCAAAATTCCATGACAGGCGGGCAGTAAGGATTATCCTTGATATACTTTCTGTGGCAGCTGTTGTCATAGCAGTCGAGATTATCGAGGAGTGGGCATCAAGTGATTATGGTGCAGCAGGCGTCATTACTATAATCATTATGTATCTGTTCTACAGATATAAGCTGGTCGGCTTCGCTCTTGCTGTGATCTGGCTTGGCCTTACCTGCGGACAGACGGAGTTTTACGCGCTTGCAGACCTGGTGCTCCTGTATTTCTATCACGGAAGACAGGGACGAAAGATGAAATACTTTTTCTACGCGTTCTATCCGGCGCACCTGTTTGTTATCGCACTGATTGCAAGAGGCATGGGCCTCTACAAATATATTTAAACTGAGACAGCCTGACATAATTGATACAGGACATGATGTAATGATTTATTTCAGCTGATTGCTCACCGGTTTTTAGGAGATTTTTATGTACGAGGACAGCATTGCCTTTCCACATCTTCATATACTTTTAAAACATGTAGGGAAACACCTGATGATAGGCAATTTCAGCATCGCTTTCTATGGTATGGTGATAGCCTTAGGGATGGTACTCGCTTTTATTTTTATCATGAAGGAAGCAAAGAGAGTAGGGTACAAGCAGGATGATTTCATGGATCTCTTTATTTTCGGGATCATCTTTGGAGTCATTGGCGCCCGTATCTACTACGTGATTTTTTCATGGGATGATTACAAAAATAACCTGCTTCAGATTTTTAATATCCGTGGCGGCGGTCTCGCCATCTACGGTGGTATCATCGGCGGTACCATCACTGTCATCGTGCTCTGCCACATAAAGAAGCTGAATTTCTGGAAGAGTGCCGATGTGATAGTCTTCGGTGTACTGATCGGACAGATCTGCGGACGATGGGGTAATTTCTTCAACCGTGAGGCCTTCGGTGGTTACACAGATGGACTCTTTGCGATGAGGATTCCTATCGATGCCGTAAACCGCGCCCAGGATATCACAGCAGAGATGAAGGCAAATATCGTGACAGTAAACGGTATCGACTGCATTCAGGTTCATCCGACCTTTCTCTATGAGTCGCTTTTTAACCTATTTGTCTTCCTCTTCCTGCTCTGGTACAGAAAGAGAAAGAAGTTCGATGGCGAGATATTTTTCTTATATATCGGTCTCTATGGAATCGGCAGATCTATAATCGAGGGACTTCGCACCGATCAGCTTCTGCTGCCGGGAACTTCAATCGCGGTATCGCAGCTGTTAGGTCTCTGCCTTTTCGTAGGAAGCGCTGCATATCTCTGGTTCGGGCATTACAGAAGGATGATAAAGGAATGGTCGAAAAAAGAATAACCCAGGTTCAACAATTGGCAAAAGTGTGACTTAATGAACTAAAAAAGGCTTCATCTGATTCGAGTCAGATGAAGCCTTTTTTTCATAAATATTTTTGTAAAATCAATACCTACGCCTCTTGTCATAGAAATTCGTATAGAGGTCGTAGAGGAACGAGCCTGTTTTGCCGCGGGCCGGATGCTCATCGTCTGAAATATCCAGGTAGTATTTGTCATAGCAGTTGATGATTTTTGTGCCGCTGTCGTGAGTGTATTCGCGGATGAATTCGTGACCGTATTCCTTGTGGACATGGCCGTGCAGCATGTACTTCGGCTTGTATCTCTCACAGAGATAATTGAAGCATCCAAATCCATGATGAGGAAGATCCTCGAGGTCACCGTAGCCCTCGGCAGGGGCATGAGTCACAAGGATATCAAAGCCATTGTGAAGCCGGATAGACCTCTTGAGCTTACGGATACGTGTAAGCATCTCAGCCTCGGTGTACATGTCCGGTCCCTCATGGTATCTTATAGAGCCGCCGAGTCCTAAGATACGAAGACCGTTGAAATCGTAGATTTTATCATCGATATCAGTACAGCCGAGAGGAGGCTTTCTGTCATAGCCTCTGTCGTGATTGCCACGGACATAGAGCAGCGGCACATTAGTCATAGTTACCAGGTACTGCAGATAGTCCGAATGCAGGTCACCGCAGGAGATGATCAGGTCTACGCCTTCGGTCATTTTTTTATCATAAAAATCCCATAATGCCTTGTCCTCGACATCGGCTAAGGCTAAAATCTTCATTTAAAACCTCACTGTTTGTTTTCAGGTTCAAGAGTTCCGCTGACTTCGACAGCGGCTTTGGCTTCGTGGTTCAGCTCAGACTCTATCGGAAGGCAGCCGAAGATATTGTCATTGAGCCAGGTCATCGTAAGGATCTCCTCGTTCGAAAGCTTAGGAGTCGCGAAGCCCTTGACCTTCTTTTTATTCTGTTCCCAGATCTCACCGTAGAACGGATTGAGCTCGTCTCTTGCCATAGACTGCTTTATCACATCCATGAGCTTGTAGCTCTGATACGGCAGATGAGGGGAGAGGATGACATCGATAACTCCGGCAGAAATTCCCCACCAGTAGTTTAAAGCCTTTGTACCCTCGACCGGGGCATCGTCCCAGGTACCATCGAGGATCTGCTTTATGATAAGCTCGTAGTATTTGCCCCAGTCCCAGAGTGGAAAGGCGAGGTTATCAAAGGTACCGTCACCATTGTCCCTGTAAAGACCGTATTCACGCGATGCCTCGTTTGGTCTGATGAAGTCGGCTCCAGAGATCAGGTCGACCTGCATATCATTGAAATAGGCTCTCCAGTCAAAGTCCTTTACAGATGACCATGCCAGATAGATTTCAGACTCGGGATCAGCCATCGATGCCCCGATCGCAAATGCGTTAATCTCTGAGACTGAGCCAAAAATAGGGTAGCTGGCAAGATATCCGATTTTGTGTCCCTTGTTTCTCGTACCCGCGAGAAATCCCATCAGGAATTTCGCCTCATACATCCTGCCGTAATAGGTACGGACAGCGTTCTGGGAGAGGTTTACTGAGCAGTTGAAGAACTTTACGTCTGGGAAGTGCACAGCGCTTTTTAACGTCTCGTTCATCTGTATAGGAGATACTGTAAAAATAAGCTCTGCCCCGTCATTTACTGCTTCATCGATTCGCTGACGAAGGATTTCGTCAGTAGAGCAGTCATCGTATTTTTTCGTGATGACGGTCCCATCAGATTTCTGCTCTATATAGTTTCTACCAAGTTCGTGGCCGTATATCCAGCCGGAGGTCTCAGCAGGTCTCTCATACATGAAGGCGACCTTTAGAGGCGACTTTGGTGAATAAGATGGCTTTCTGGTAAGCAGGCTCGTGATCACATTTGTGGTTTTTTCGACCTCGGCCGGATGCTCTACGATCTCTACGGAATCGGAGTCGCCTGTTACGACAAACTCGTCCCAGAGTTTTTTAAGCCTCTCGTGCATCAGGCTCTCGTCGACCTTCATCAGGTTTGTGCCGTAGAAACGCAGGTACACAAGGAAGGCGTCACCTGTCGTCATGTCGAGTCTGTCACCGCCATCCTTTTTAAAGGCTTTGCGGAAGAGGTTATAGTCTGTACGCAGGTCCTCGAGCTTTTCGGTAGGCCACGCAGTCTTTAAATCCATTCCATAGAAGCCGGCAAGCTTTGCATATCTGCCTTCCTCTGAAAATGAGATATCATAGAGAGGAGCGACCCGATAAAAATCGAGAAATTCGAAGTAAATCTTATTCTCAGGGTCGTCTGTCCTCTTTGGGATAAGTCTGGTCACGTCCGCAAGAACAGTCTCAATACCCAGGAATTCAGATACAGATACCCTCTTGTTTCCCTCCTGTACATAGAAGGACCTCATGTACTCATAGGCCTTGATAGGTTCGCGGATACCTTCGGTTACAGCCGAATCATAGAGGTTGGACCACTTTACAGCGAACTCACTGTCAGGCTCAAGAAGCGGCATGAAGTCACTCGAGAAGGCCTCAGTCCTGCCTTTGGTCTTTGTACCGCGGATATTTTCAATCGGGATTTCAACCAAGCCCACATGCTCCTCGGATACATCGGACTGCTTTACAATCTCGTCAAGTACCGGAAGATACGGATATCTGCCTCGTCCTGTGTCTCGTCTGAAGGTTTTTTCTCCCCGTCTTTCAGCTCTGTTATAATCGTCAATCATAACGTCTCCTCAATTTCAGTCAATCAAATGGTTTTTTGTTCAGCTTCAGTGCTCTTCCCTCTGACAATATATGATTATACACGAATAGAAACGATTATTGAACATTTTTCAAAAAAAATTATTATGGAAAAAACATTTCCAGAATGGTAGCATAATAAAAGCAAGACTATGGATTATATTTTTCTGGAGGGACAAATGGCAAATATTCAGCCTGAATTAAAACGAGGCGCAGGTATCCTTCTTCCGGTAAGCTCACTGCCGTCACCTTACGGTATCGGTACTTTCGGAAAGGCTGCCTATGATTTCATTGACGAATTGGTACGCGCAGGACAGTCCTACTGGCAGGTGCTTCCTGTAGGACCTACCAGCTTTGGAGACAGCCCATACCAGTCTTTCTCCGCATTTGCAGGAAATCCTTATTTTATAGATTTAGATACACTTGCAGATGACGGACTTCTCGACAGGGACGAGCTTAATGAGATTGACTGGGGCAGCAATGCGGATGATGTAGATTACGCGAAGCTCTACAACAATCGTTACAGGATTTTAAAAAAGGCATATCTCGCATTTTTATCATCTGATGACAGAAAAATAAAAGACCGCCACGGTGACTTCAGACAGTTCCGCGAGATCAATTCCGAATGGCTCAATGACTACGCACTTTTCATGGCCTTAAAGGACAGAAATAACGGAAAGAGCTGGCAGGAGTGGGATGATGATATAAAGTTCAGAAAGCCTGAGATCGTTTCCTATTACAAGGATCTCCTGAAGGAACAGATTGATTTCTATTGCTTCCTGCAGTTTGAGTTTTACAGACAGTGGACTCTTTTAAAGAGATATGCTAATAACCACGATATAGAGATCATCGGAGACATTCCTATCTATGTAGCCCTCGATTCTTCAGATGTATGGTGCCATCCTGAAATCTTCCAGCTCGATGAGCACCTGGATCCGATAGAGGTTGCAGGCTGCCCTCCAGATGCATTCTCAGATTACGGTCAGAAGTGGGGCAATCCTCTCTATGACTGGAAGAAGATGAAACAGGATGGTTTCACCTGGTGGAAGAAGAGAATGGCTTCCGCAGCAAACCTCTATGATATAGTTCGAATCGATCATTTCCTCGGAGTGGTAAGGTATTACTGTATTCCTTTAAATGGTGATCCGGTAGACGGACACTATGAAGAGGGACCTGGAGCTGATCTTACAGATGCTATCTCAGAGGTTATGGGTGATTCAAAGATCATCGCAGAGGACCTTGGAGTAGTAGTTCCTGGAGTAAAGGCTCTTCTTAAGAAGACCGGCTATCCTGGAATGAAGATCTTAGAGTTCGCCTTCGATGGCAACAGACAGAACGAATACCTGCCTCATATGTATGACAGGAACTGTGTTGTCTACAGCGGAACTCATGATAATGAGACCTTAAGAGGATATTTCAAGAGCCTCTCTCCAATGGGCTATCAGTATCTTCTCGACTATACAGGCTCAGAGGATGAGAAGGGCCTGATTGAGAGAATTTTCCGTATGGCATACATGAGCGTGGCAAACACGGTTATCCTTCAGATGCAGGATATCCTCGAGAAGGACAATTCAGCACGTATGAATCTCCCGTCCACTATCGGAACGAACTGGAGATGGAGGATGACTAAGGGAGAGTTCTCAGAAGAGAAACAGAAATTTCTTAGAAAGCTTGCAGATACTTATTCAAGAAATGAAAACAGAAAGGTGAACAAAGGACAGATGGTTGCAGAGACAGTAAAGAAACTTTACAACAAGGATATCAGGAACTGCTCAGACGAAGAGATCTATGTTGCGCTTCTTCACCTCGTGCGTGACATGGCAGAGGAGAGACGTTCAGATGCTGGAAAGAAAAAAGTATATTATATCTCAGCAGAGTTCCTTATCGGAAAGCTCTTATCCAATAACATGTTAAACCTCGGAATTTTCGATGAGGTAAAGAAAGAGCTTGCTGATAATGGCAAGGATATCTACCGTATCGAGGAGATCGAAAATGAGCCTTCACTCGGAAACGGTGGTCTTGGAAGACTTGCTGCCTGCTTCCTCGATTCTATGGCTTCTATCGGAATTCATGGAGACGGAATCGGAATCAATTACCATCTTGGACTTTTCAAGCAGGTATTTAAGGACAATCTCCAGAAAGAGACCCCGAACCCTTGGATTACAAAGGATTCATGGCTTATCGACAGACAGAAGGAGTACACTGTTGAGTTCAGATATCATACAGTACATGCTCACCTCTATGATATCCCTGTTACAGGCTATGAGAACAGAACCAACGAGCTGCATCTGTTTGATATCGACTCAGTAGATGAGCATATCACACAGGGCGACACGATAAACTTCAACAAGGACGATATAGAGAAGAACCTGACACTTTTCCTGTATCCGGATGATTCAGATGATAAGGGCAGAATGCTTCGTATCTATCAGGAGTACTTCATGGTAAGTGCCGGAGCACAGCTTATCATTGATGAGTGCATCGCAAGAGGCTCAAACCTTCATGACCTTGCTGACTATGCAGCAATTCAGATCAACGACACACATCCATCAATGGTTATCCCTGAGCTTATCAGACTTCTGACTCAGAGAGGAATCGATGTAGACGAGGCTATTGATATCGTATCAAAGACCTGCGCTTATACAAACCACACTATCCTTGCAGAGGCTCTTGAGACATGGAACTTCGACTTCATGAATCAGGTAGTTCCACAGATTATGCCTATAATCACTATCCTCGATGCAAAGGTTAAGAACAAGTACAAGGACGCTTCTACATACATCATTGATGATAACAGGAACGTACACATGGCTTTCATGGACATCCATTTCAGCCACAGTGTAAATGGTGTTGCTTACCTGCACACTGAGATCCTTAAGAACACAGAGCTTCATAACTTCTATGAGCTCTATCCTGATAAGTTCAACAACAAGACAAACGGAATCACCTTCCGCAGATGGCTCTTAGACTGCAACCCAGAGCTTACAGAGCTTATCGAGTCAAAGATCGGAGATGGCTTCAAGAAGGATTCAAATGAGCTGAAGAAGCTTATGGACTACGTAGATGATAAGGAGACTCTTGAGGCACTCCGTTCTATCAAGGTTCACAATAAGAAGAGATTCGCTGACTTCATGAAGAAGAATCAGGGAATCGAGCTTGATGGACATTCAATCTTTGATGTACAGGTAAAGAGACTTCACGAGTACAAGAGACAGCAGTTAAATCTTCTGTTCCTTATCCATATGTACTTGGAGATCAAGAGAGGAAAGAAGCCGGTTCGTCCTATCACAGCAGTATTCGGAGCAAAGGCAGCACCAGCATATACCATCGCAAAGGATATCATCCATCTTATCCTCTGCATGCAGGAGATCACAGCAAATGATCCTGAGGTAGCTCCATACTTAAAGGTTGTAATGATCGAGAACTACAACGTTACAGCAGCTTCTATCGTAATTCCTGCAGCAGATGTATCTGAGCAGATCTCACTTGCATCAAAGGAAGCCAGCGGTACCTCGAATATGAAGTTCATGCTTAACGGTGCTGTAACTCTTGGAACTATGGACGGCGCTAACGTTGAGATCGCTGACCTCGTTGGCAAGGATAACATCTATACCTTCGGTGAGGATTCACAGACAGTTATCGACAGATATGCAAGAGGCGATTACAACTCACGCAGCTACTACGAGAAGGATCCTGTCCTTAAAGAGGCAGTTGACTTCATCGTAAGCGATACTGTAAGAAAAGTAGGAAATGCCGAGAACCTTGAGAGACTCTACAACGAGCTTCTTAATAAGGACTGGTTCATGACCTTCCCTGATTTCGAGGATTACTTAAAGACCCGTCAGCAGGTATTCGCAGACTTCGAGGATCGTGACGCCTGGGCTAAGAAGTGCCTTGTAAATATCGCAAATGCAGGCTTCTTCTCATCAGACCGTACCATCGACCAGTACGATAAGGAAATCTGGCACACCAGATAATTTTCTTCTACTTTACTAGAACTTAATATTTGTGTTAAAATAAGAGCAGTGTCTTTTTATAAGACACTGCTTTTGTTGTCTATAAACATTTATTTTTTTATTAAAGACGGATTATGGAAATACTTATAGTAGATGATGAGGCCATTGAGAGAAAGGGCCTTATAATGCTCCTTAAAAGGGAAAAAATAGACGCACACATCAGGGAGGCCGGTAACGGGAAGCAGGCTCTCGAGAAGCTTGAGGAAAAGCCGGCTGACCTGATGCTTACTGATATCAAAATGCCTTTCATGGACGGACTTGAGCTTACTGATATCTGCTCTAAGAAGTACCCTGATATGAAGATGGTTATTTTTTCGGGATATGGAGAGTTCGAGTACGCGAGAAAGGCCATGAAAAGTGGTGTCACGAACTATATTCTTAAGCCCGTTGACCCGTCCGAATTTCATAAGACGATTGAGACTGTCACAAAGCAGATGAGCGAGGCAGCAGTAGAGAGCGAAAACCGTGACAGGAGAAGTGACTTCATCCTAGAGCACGTGATGCTTGAACTGTTATACGGCAGGGAGTTGGAGACTCTTGATCCGTCTGTAAGAAAAATGATTCCGGACGGCTTTGCCGAGGATATCACCGTAATGGCGCTGATGTCCTTCAATCACGATTTCTTTGGGCTGAAGTCGGTTAATTTTTCAGATGAGGTGAAAAAGAAGACCGGCCTCGATTTCTGGTGCGTAAATATCGATCCATCGAGCTGCGTTTTCCTGTTCTCTGAGGAGACAGGTGACAGAAAGGCGCTTGGAGATAAGTTAAACGAGGCGATAAACAGACTGTATGATGAGACCTCATACGTATCTGTCTCAGAGTCTCTTCCGGGAGGACACTCAAACCTTAAGGCGTTAGGCCGCACCTTTGATTCTCTCGAATCATTGATGGAGAACCGTTTTTATTTAGGGGACGACCATGTATTCCTTGAGGGTGAGGAGAACGAGCCTGCCGACATCAATGACATCGATTCAGATGTCCTGATGAAGCAGATAAAACAGGATATAAATGTCAAGGATATGGTGGGACTAAGAGAACACTATGAGAAGCTCTGCGACAAGTATAAGAACAACACAGGATTTTCCCAGGTTTATGTGAAGTTCGTCTTTTCAAACCTGATGAAGGAAATCTACGACAATGTGCCTAAGGCTGACCAGGGCTCGCTTTCGGCTGATGTCGACAAGCTCTACAGGACGACTGATTTTTCTGAGGTCATGAATATTCTTGACAGAGGTATTTCGCTATTAGAAAAGAATTTTGACCTTAATCCGCAGACCTCACACCGTGAGATAGAGACTGTAAAGCAGTACATCTATGACCATTACAATGAGGAGCTTTCTACAGAGCTTCTAGCTGAAAAGGTCTATATGGCACCGAGCTACCTGTCTCATGTGTTTAAGAAGGAGACAGGCCAGAATCTGTCGAAATTTATTAAATCTCTCCGCATGGAAAAAGCAAAGCAGATGCTCGAGGAAACTCACAATAAGATCGTAAATATCAGCTATGCTGTGGGTTATCCAAACGTATCATATTTCTGCCGCAGCTTCAGGGCTTATTTCGGTGTCAGCCCGCAGCAGTACAGGACAGAGGAAGGCAAGTAATGTTATCCCGTTTACGCCGTTTTTTTGACAGGAGATTCAGAGATTCACGCCTTATTAATAAGATTATGCTGATCTATGTCTCTATCAGCGTTGTCCCGATACTTATCCTCGGGGCCTTTCTTGTCATGCAGGAGAGGAATACGATGCAGAGACAGCGGACTGAATCTATGAAAAATGCCTTGGAGCAGGCAGCTTATTCTGTTACCTCTGATATCCGTGTCTATAATAATCTGTCTGATTACGTGGCTTATAACCAGACTGTAAGTGATGTGCTGACAGGCACATATTCGAGTAAATACGACCTCTATGAGCAGTATGAGAAGACAATCGATCCCATACTTCAATCGCCGTCTTATTTTTCCCCGGATATAGAAAAATTAAAGATCTACGTAAACAATGGCCTCCCTTCACACGGAGAGACTATAGCGCAGCTTTCCGATATCAAAAGTACAAAGTGGTACAAAGAAAATAAGGACTCACTGAACCAGTCCGTGACCTGGATCATAGACAGCAAAAAACACAAAATCAGGTCTGTCCGGACCATGCCACTTATGGAGATGAACAATGTCACTGCGCTCCTTTATATAGAAGTGAAATATAACGCCCTCTTTGACAGCTTCGATAATATCTGTCAGGATGGCCAGGGACTTGTGGTCTTAGATGAGAACGGCAATACTGTCTATCAGAAAGTAAACGGGGTTTCAGCAAAGGCTGTTCCTGTATCGAGGCTTATGAGCGGAGAGAGCAGATACGGTCATTTTTACATCGAGAGCAAAAAAATACAGGGTCTTCAGCTGACTGCGTATATGTATGGAAAGAACAGCTTCTTTATATGGCAGAATGTGCAGCTTGTTATTGTCCTTCTCGTGTATATCAGTATTGTTATTGCGACTCTTCTTATTGCGTCGAGAATGTTCCAGCGCTATGTCGTAAATGATATCACGAGCCTTGAGGCCAATATGGAGGAGGTCAAAAAGGGAAACCGTGCTCTTATGGTGGTTTCGGATTCGAAGGACGAGATAGGCGGCCTGATCCGCGGCTTTGGCTCTATGCTTGCAGAGATCAACAGGCTCATCAAGGAAAATTATGAGAACAAGCTGTCTCTTCGTAAGGCCGAGATGAAGGCACTTCAGGCGCAGATAAACCCTCATTTTCTCTATAATTCGCTTTCACTTATTAACTGGAAGGCTATTGAGGCAGGAGCTGATGATATATCAGAGCTTACTCTTGCGCTGTCAAGCTTCTACAGGACCTCACTTAATCATGGTAAAAATGTCCTCTCAGTTCGAGGTGAAATCGAGAACGTGAAGAGCTACATAAAGATACAATCGTTCATGCATGACAACAGTTTTGAAACGGTGGTAGATGTAGATGAGGATATTTTAGAATATGAGACCTTGAATCTGCTTCTGCAGCCGCTTGTCGAGAACGCGATAGATCATGGAATTGATATGAAGGAGGATGGCAAGGGCTTTATTAAGATTCTTGGCAGACAGACCGCGAACACCATTGTAATCACTGTTGAGGACAATGGGGTAGGAATGGATCAGAAGACAGCGGATAATATTATCACCTTTAAGAGCAAAGGATACGGCGTCGCGAACGTAAATCAGCGTATTGAACTGTTCTACGGAAAGCCTTATGGGCTAAGAATCAAGAGTGAACCTGGTAAGGGAACAAAGTGCACGATAACGATTCCAAAGAGAAAAATGTCATGAAAACAGGATCGGATTCAAGAATCCGGTCTTATTTTTTACATGTTCAATTTTTATTCAATATAAAGACAAAAAAATTACATAAATCAAAAAATTCTTATATTTACGATTTGGGCATACAAAACTATAATAATCATTGTAAACAAGGAAATGCTTATTAAGGCCCTTACGCAAAGGGAGGGGCCGAGAAGGAGGAAATTAAGCATGAAGAAAAAAATCGTTAGTTTACTTCTTGCAGCATCAATGGTTGCTACACTTGGTGCATGCGGAAGCGGCTCAAGCTCAAAAGACAGCAGCTCATCATCAGCAGCTTCATCAGATTCAACTGCTAAGGCTGATGATCCGGTACAGACTCTTATCAAGAACACAACCGGAACTGTAGATCTCACACTCTGGTGCTCAGAGACAAAAGAGTATCAGACAGTCATGAAGGAGATCGTTGATAACTTCAAGAAGGAGTACTCAGATGTAGATTTCAACATCACAATCGGTTCTGAGTCAGAGGCTAACACAAAGGATGATCTTCTTAAGGATGTTGAGGCTGGTGCCGATGTATTCGCATTCGCTGATGACCAGACAAACGAGCTCGTTAAAGCTGGTGCTCTTCAGGAAGTTTCAACCACATACACATATGATCCGAAGGAGACAGATACAGATGGTTCTCTTGAGGCTGCTACAATCGACGGCAAGGTTTACGCTTACCCTATGACAGCTTCAAACGGATACTTCCTTTACTATGATAAGAGCGTTATCCCAGATGAGGATGCTGGTTCACTCGATAAGATCCTTGCAGACTGCGAGAAGGCTGGAAAGACATTCGGTATGGAAGTTTCAAACGCTTGGTACCTCTACAGCTTCTTCAAGGGCGCAGGACTTGAAGCTAATTTAAACGATGACGGAAAGACAACAGACTGCAACTGGAACGCTACTGATACAGATCCTACAGGTGCTCAGGTAGCTGAGGCTATTACAGCAGCTGCTAAGAGCAAGGCTTTCAAGAACCTTGGAAACGATGATCAGATGGCTGCGATCAAGGATGGTAAGATGGCTGCATGTGTTAACGGTACATGGTCATCACAGACTGTTTCAGATGCTTGGGGCAAAAACCTTGGCGCTGCTAAGCTTCCTACATTCACAGTCAATGGTAAGCAGGTTCAAATGGGTTCATTCTCAGGATACAAGCTTATCGGTGTAAATGCTTACTCAAAGCAGACAGGATGGGCTATGCTTCTTGCAGAGTACATCACAAATGCTGAGAACCAGATGAAGATCTTCAAGGCTACAGGTGAGGGCCCAGCTAACAAAGAGGATCAGCAGAGCTCAGATGTTACATCATCTCCAGCTATCGCAGCTCTTAACTCACAGGCTGAGTTCGCAAGCCTTCAGCGTGTAGGCGCTAACTTCTGGACTCCAGGAAATTCACTTGGACAGTCACTTGTTGAGGGTAAGTACTCAGACGCTCAGAAGCTTCTTGATGAGGCTGTTGAGGGTATCACAGCAGAGGTTAAGTAATTAAAACCTTTAAGCATTAACTAAATATTTAAGCACAGTCTTAAAATATTCAGCTGCGGCCGGTATTAAAGCCGACCGCAGTTTTTTTCGAAACAGGCACACTTCAATTTTGAAAGAGAGAAACTATGGAAGAAGATAAGATCAGCCTTCGCCAGTATTTTGTAAAATTTGGCACGGCCGTAAAGAACGGTAATATCTTTACCAAACTCTCGCTGATAATCATGGGTATGGGCCACTGGGCTAACGGTCAGTACATAAAGGGCTGCATCGTTACCGGAGTTGAGGCTCTCTTTATCTGGGCTATCTGTCTTATCGGCGGGACATACTGGCCAAAGCTTGGAACGCTTGGTACAGTTCAGAGAAAAGAGCAATTCGATCCTCTTACAATGCAGAAGACAGTTAACAATTTCGATAACTCCCTTCTGATCCTTCTTTTCAGTATTGTTGGTATCGTAATCGCTTTCTTCTTTGCCCTCTACTACATCTACAACATTAAGAAGATTTATGAGGTTCAGCAGAGAAAAGAAGCAGGTCTTCATGTAAACACATTCAAGGAAGACTGCCGTGAGATGATAAATGGTAAGTTCTATGTAACACTTCTTGGACTTCCTACTCTTGGTGTTATAATCATCAATGTCATCCCTATCGTTTTCATGACCTGTATCGGTTTTACCAACTACGATATAGATCATCAGCCGCCTACATATCTGTTTACCTGGGTAGGTTTAAAGAACTTCCACACCCTTTTCACTTCAAGTGTTTCTGATTCATTCGGATACGTATTCATCCGTATCCTTATCTGGACACTGATCTGGGCTATCGTAGCTACATTCACGACTTTCATTGGTGGAATCTTCCTGGCAAAGTTCATCAACGATAAGAGAACAAAACTTCCTGCTATGTGGCGTACATTCTTCGTTATCACAATCGCCATCCCACAGTTCGTTACCCTTCTTCTCGTTGGTAAGATGTTCGGAAACAACGGTATCGTAAATGGTATCTGTTCCCAGATAGGACTTACCGGATTCCTTGAAGATTTAGGAATTATATCAAAAGGTCTTGGATACATACCGTTCCTGTCGAAGCCAGGCTGGGCTCATGTAATGATTATCCTGATAAATATCTGGGTCGGTGTTCCTTATCAGATGCTTTCAGCTACAGGACTTCTGATGAATATCCCTACTGATCAGCTTGAGGCTGCAAAGATCGATGGTGCAAGTGAGAGACAGATTTTCTGGAAGATTACTATGCCGTACATCATGTTCGTCATGGGACCTTCACTTGTTACATCTATCATCGCAAATATCAATAACTTCAACGTTATCTACCTTCTGACAACAGATTACACCACAACGAATATGAGATTCGCTAACTCCCATGGTAACGAAGTAGATCTTCTTATTACCTGGCTGTTCAGATTGACGAATAACTACTCGAACTTCAAGATGGCATCTGTTATCGGTATCATAACCTTTGTTATCTGTGTGGCACTCACACTCTTAAGCTTCTCGAAGTTCTTACAAGGTGACAGAGAGGAGGAATTCCAGTAATGGACAATACTAATACAGAAAAAATAGTTATAAAGGCTCCGGTCAGCAAAAGAATAGTAAGACCTATACTTCGCCATGTATGGCTTGGATTCCTGTCATTTATCTGGCTGCTTCCTATCGCATGGCTGTTTGTTACATCTCTTTCAGGATACAAGGGAATTAACACAAACCATTTCTTCCCACAGACATGGTCGCTTGCCAACTATAAGCAGCTCTTATTCCAGCCTGATACAGTTGCCAACTTCCCAGCCTGGTTTAAGAACTCAATGATCATCGGTGTTTTCACCTGTATCATTTCCAGTCTCTTTGTTATGATGACAGCTTACGCTTTCTCATGCATGAGATTTAACGGCAGAAAACAGCTGATGAGCTTCTCAATCACACTCGGTATGTTCCCTGGTGTTCTTTCAATGATCGCCATCTACTTCGTCATGAAGATGATCGGTCTGACAAACTCCATCGTAGGACTTATCGTAATCTATTCGGCAGGTTCCGGACTTGGATTCCTGATCCTGAAAGGATTCTTCGATACGATCTCAGGATCGCTTCGTGAATCCGCTAAGCTCGATGGTGCATCTGAGCTTACGATTTTTACAAAAATTGTCATCCCTCTTTCAAGACCGATGATTGTTTACACAATAATCAATGCTTTCCTGACACCTTGGATGGACTTCGTTATGGCACAGCTGATGATCCGCTCAAAGGATCCTAAGAACTGGACCGTAGCTATGGGTCTTTACAATCTCGTTCAGAAAACCCTTGTCGGCAAATACTTCTCAGTATTCTGCGCAGGAGGTGTAATGGTAGCTATCCCTATCTCAATCCTCTTCGTTCTGATGCAGAAGTTCTATGTAGAAGGAATCACCGCAGGTGGTGTCAAGGGCTGATTTCCCTCCCTCATTTATCATATAAAAGGAACCGCAGTATTGAACTGCGGTTCTTTTTTATTTATAATAGACTCTATGTGGAAAAAAATTCTTTCATTGTTTTTATTGGTAATAATGACAGGAGGCTGCCTTGCCTCAGCAGTTATACAGAGGAATGGCGTTGAGGAGGATGCCGGATTTGCTGTTACTGGCGAGTGGTATGTCGCAAGGCACAATGCGCTGAGACCGTATCCTGAAACTATCACATACACTCTGGGCAAGCTTACAGGAAGCAGCAATTCTAATATGCCCGAGGGAGATACCTATGAGAACAATGCCTACACGAGATATTTAAAAAATAAACTAAACGTTCAGAATAAGGACGTATTTGAGACGAGCGGGAACAGCTACAACGAGCATGTCTCTATAGCAGTTGCATCCGGAAATCTGCCAGATGTTTTCCTGGTAGACAGTGAGGAAGAAGTGAAGAAGCTGGCAGATGAGGGCCTTATTGCAGATATGACTGATGCTTATGATGACTGCACTTCAGTCCATGTGAAGAATATCTACGGTTCATATGGAGATACAATTCTTGAAAAAGCAAAGGTAGATGGAAAGCTCTATGCTCTGCCGGAAACAAGTGTCGACGATGGCCCATCTCTTCTCTGGATCCGTTATGACTGGCTTAAGAAGCTGAATCTGCCAACACCTAAGACTGTTTCTGATGTAAGGAGAATAGTAAAAGAGTTCATGGAAAAGGATCCGGGAGGAAATGGAGAAGGACAGACTACCGGGCTGGTGACAGAGCCGGGGCTCTATGGAGTAAGCGGCTATTCGCAGGAATATCAGACAGATATTATTTTTTCATCATTTGACTCATATCCAGGGCACTGGATTTATAAAGATGGACAGCTGGTATATGGCTCTATTCAGCCCGAGACAAAGAAAGCACTTGAATATCTGCACGAGATGTATCAGGATGGCACGCTTGATAATGATTTTTTATTCCGGGATTCCGAGAATATCACAGAGCTGATAGAGAGTGGACGATGTGGCGCCTTCTTCGGACCATGGTGGTCGCCGAATTATCCGCTTATGGAGGCAATTTCCAAGGATTCTGACGCGGATTGGAGACCGTATCTGATCTCTACAGATTCAGATGGTGATACTTCATTTGCTTCGCAGAATCCAAATGGCAGATTCGTTGTTGTAAGAAAGGGTTTTGCACATCCAGAGATAGTCATGAAGATCGTATCGGCTCTTTTCGATTTCATGCCTTATGGTGATGAGAGCACAAAGGAGCTCGAAAGCTACTATTCTGACAATGTCGATGTGACTGCTAATCCACTGGGAATAAATGTGGACTTTAAGAATTCTCTTTCAACCTGCTACAATCATCTGCAGGGGGTTCTCTCACTTGGTGAGGATGAATCTGATCTGACTGTTCTCGAGGGCTCTTACTATAAGGCCTGCCAGGACTATCTGAAAGAGAATAACAGGAGACAGAAAGTTAATCCTAAAAACTGGGCAGTCTACACGTCGAGAATAGTTGCGGCGCACAGAATTTCCGATGAGAGGGTAAGAGAGGTAAAATCGGTTTATTTTTCCGAGACAAAAACTATGAGAAACAGCTGGTGGCAGCTTAATGAGCTTGAGAAAAAAGCGTTTATCTCGATAGTTACAGGGGATGAGCCTCTGTCTTATTTTGATGAGTTCGTCAGGGAGTGGATGAGCGAAGGAGGAAATAATATCACACAGGAAGTGAGGAAGGCAAATGAGTGACGTATTAAAGGATGGAGATTATCAGATACCTGTGACACTTAAAGGTGGAAGCGGAAGAGCGGGGATATCTTCGCCGGCTGATGTTCATGTGAAGGATCACAAGACTACAGCTGAGATCATCTGGTCTTCGCCCAACTACGACTATATGAAGGTCTACGGAAAGAAATACTTAAAGACCAACAAGAGTGGTAATTCGACTTTTGAGATCCCGATTGATGATATATCAAAGCCGGTAGATGTAATTGGCGATACTACGGCTATGAGCAAGCCGTATGAGATAGAGTATACTATAACCTTTAATACTGCAAAGGCTGAAAGAGTTGGCGGAAGCGTCTCAAATGTAAAGTACGTGGCTATTCCTGTGATGATTGCCTGCTTTGTTGTGGGGATTGTTATCGGCATCAAGGCTTCCAGGAAAATTAAGAAGGTGAAGTCAAATGATTAAAAAACTGATTCCGCTTATACTTTCGGTGGCGTTGATTTTTTCAGGATGCTCGCTCCTGCCTACCTCCGGTACAAAGAAGTTTGTCTACAATTCATCTGATGATGAGTCGGTAAGCGGTGTTGATGAACAGAAATTTTTGAAAGACTTTACTGCAAAGGGATTTAAGTTCGTCCGATACGAGGACAATAAAGAGGCGAAGATGTTCAGGATTTCTGAGTTTCAGAAGTACGGCAGGACTGTAAAGCTTCTTGTTATAAATGGAAATCAGAATTACCTGATCTGCCCTAAGGATTTCTCGGTGGATGAGGTGAAGTCTGAGTTTAGTGACGAACTTACTGTCATTACTCGGGGTGTTTCAAATATCTATCTGGCTGCGACTGCAGCCGGTGCAGATTTTCGTGCAATCAATGCGATAGGTGAAATTAGTTATTCAAGCATAAAAAGTGAAGACTGGTACGTGCCTGAGATAAGGGACGCGATGGATAATGGCTCTATCCAGTTTGCGGGGAAGTATTCTGCCCCTGACTATGAGCTTTTAAAATCAAACGAGGTTCCTCTGGCAGTCGAGTCTACGATGATTCTTCACACGCCGGCAGTAAGAGAGAAGCTGATAAAGCTTGGTATCCCGGTCTTCATAGACTATTCGAGCTATGAGTCATCTGCCCAGGCGAGAATGGAGTGGGTGAAGGTCTACGGGCTTCTTACAGGACGTGAGCAGGAGGCAGAGAGCTTTTTCGAGGAAAAGTATAAGGAGATTGAGGATGTCAGTAATCTCGAAAAGACAGGTAAGACCTGCGCGTTTTTCTCAATCGATGCCTCTGGAAACCCTGTAGTCAGGACATCGTCTGACTATATACCTGCGATGATCTCTGATGCCGGCGGCAGCTATGTGTTTACTGACATAGAGAACCCAAATAAGGACAGCCATTCTGCACAGGTAGATATCACCTTTGAGGAGTTTTATAAGACGGCAAAGGACGCAGATGTGCTTATTATAAATACGACAGTAGAGGGCGGTTTTTCTTCGGTTTCAGACCTGGTAAAAGTAAACAAGCTCTTTAATGACTTCAAGGCAGTTTCCACGGGTGAGGTCTATCAGACCAGCGCGAGCCTTTACCAGTCTGTAGATAAGAGCGCAGAGATCATTAAGGACATGCACAGGATTTTTGCCGGCGAGGAGCCGCAGGAATTTTTTACGAGGCTTAGCTGATGACACAGAAGAAGGACTTTAAAACGTTTGTCAGAACGATAATTATCCTTGCGGCCCTGCTTGTAGTATTCTTTTTTGTGACACTTCTTACGGGCTCTGTCAGTGTCTCTTTTGCAGAATTATTAGATACTTCTAATGCGATAGTTCATGAGATCAGACTTCCTAGGGCGCTGCTTTCTATGATAATAGGTGGAGCGCTGTCGGTATCTGGTTTTCTGCTGCAGACCTATTTTAAAAATCCGATTGCAGGTCCATTTGTGCTTGGTATCTCCTCGGGTGCAAAGATGTTAGTTGCTATTCTTTTGTACCTGTCAGTATGCTTCTCGGTCCCTGTTACGTCGTTTGGAATGATAGCAGCGGCCTTTATAGGCTCGATGGTCGTTATATTTTTCTTAGTTATCATTTCAAGGCATATAGAAGGGATGTCGGCTCTTCTTATTGCCGGAATTATGACTGGCTATATCTGCAATGCCATCTGTGATCTGCTGGTTACTTTTTTCTCAGATAACGATGTCGTAAACCTTCATAACTGGACGAAGGGCAGCTTTTCGGGAGCAGACATCGGAAGTGTCAGAGTCAGTTTTTTGATTGTGATAATCTGCTTCGTTCTGGTTATGTGCCTTTCGAAGCCGATTGAAGCTGTCATGTTTTCGGAGTCATACGCCTTTACGATGGGCGTAAATGTAAAGAGACTGCGGCTTTTTATCATTATCATCAGCGGTATCCTGAGTGCCACAGCTGCGGCATTTGCAGGGCCGATTTCATTTGTGGGAGTCGCTGTGCCATTCCTTTCATCTAAGCTTTTAAAAAATACGAAGCCTCTTTTTGTGATCCCGACCTGCTTTGTCTTAGGTGCGCTTGTGTGTCTGATCTGTGACCTGATCGCCCGGACCGTTTTTGCTCCTACGGAGCTTAATATCAGCACTGTTACGGCGATTATCGGGGCTCCGGTAGTCATTTTTATGATCATCACGAATCGCAGAAAATGAAAAAATTGTGAAAAATAACTTGACAAAAAATAAAAAGTAGTTTATAGTTTGTTTCAACACAGACAAGGGCGTCTGGTGGGACTTAGTCTCACCAGACGTTTTTTTGCGTATAGCTGGAAAAAGAAAGGAGACTATTAATTATGGATTTTGGGAGTTTTGAACCGACGACGGTCATCTGGGTGCTTATCTGTGGCGCCCTGGTTTACTTCATGCAGGCAGGCTTCGCCCTGTGTGAGGCAGGTTTAACAAGAGCGAAGAACACTGGTAACATTTTGATGAAGAACCTCATGGATTTCTGTATTGGAACTCCGTGCTTCTGGCTCGTAGGCTTCGGCCTTATGTTCCATGGAACTGGAAAGTTCTCTGGTGCGTTTGATTTTTTCATTAAAGGATCTTACACCGCGAACAACTCAGTTGTTCCACAGAACATGCCGCTTTGGTGCTTCGTAATTTTTGAGACAGTTTTCTGTGCTACAGCCGCTACTATCGTTTCCGGATCGATGGCAGAGAGAACAAACTTCAAGGCTTACTGCATTTACTCAGCCTGCATTTCACTTTTCATTTATCCTATCACCGGACATTGGGGATGGGGCGGAGGCTGGCTCGCTCAGCTCGGTTTCCACGATTTCGCCGGTTCTGCATTAGTTCATATGGTTGGTGGTACAATCGCCTGCCTCGGTGCCTGGATACTTGGACCTCGTATCGGTAAATATGATAAGAACGGTAAGGCAAGAGCTATTCCTGGTCATAACTTAACTGCTATGGCACTTGGTGTATTCATTCTCTGGTTCTGCTGGTTCGGTTTCAACGGCGGTTCTACAATCGCTATGTCAAACGGCGAGAATGCGTTTGAGGCTTCTCTCGCATTCATGAACACAAACCTTGCAGCAGCAGTTGCTACTGTAGTTGCTATGATCTTCACCTGGATCCGCTATGGTAAGCCGGATGTTTCAATGACATTCAACGCTTCACTTGCTGGTCTTGTAGCTATCACAGCTGGTGCTGACTGTGTTACACCTGTTGGTGCATTTTTCATAGGTCTTATCTCAGGTATCATCGTTGTTCTCTCTGTTGAGTTCTTCGATAACGTAGCAAAGATTGATGATCCTGTTGGTGCTGTTTCAGTTCATATGGTAAACGGTGTCTGGGGTACAATCGCTGTTGGTCTTTTCTCAGCCGGATATGACGGAGTTGGCAAGGGCCTCTTCTATGGCGGTGGCTTCAAGCAGCTCGGTCTTCAGTGCCTTGGTTTCATAACAATTCAGCTCTATGCTTTGGTTGTTATGTTCGTTGCTTTCCTGATTATCGATAAGGCTGTAGGTCTTCGTGTTTCAGAGGAGATCGAGATCAATGGTCTTGACTATGCAGAGCACGGCCTTACAAGTGCTTATTCAGGATTTGCTATCACTGATGTTACTGACATGGAGGTTGATGCAAACGAGAACACTGACCTCGGCGAAGATGATATCGCTAAGGCTTCTGAAGCTCAGATTAATGCAGCTGTAAAGGTTCGCTCTGAGGCTCCACTTCCTGCAGATCTCGATTCTGGTATGCATAAGGTTACAATTATCTGCCGTCTTTCAAAGTTCGATGCTTTGAAGAAAGCACTGAACACGGTTGGTGTAACTGGTATGACAATGTCCCAGGTTATGGGCTCTGGTATTGAGCGTGGTTCAACTACAAAGTACCGTGGTGCTACTGTTGATTCTACACTTATTCCAAAGGTTAAGGTTGAGGTTATCATCGGAAATATTCCGGTTGATACCGTAATTGATGCAGCGAAGAAGACACTTTACACCGGTCATATCGGTGATGGTAAGATCTTCGTCTACAATGTAGCTAAGGTTGTTAAGGTCCGCACTGGTGAGGAAGACTTGAAAGCCCTTGCCGATGTGGAATAAACAACATATATCTTTTCTTTCCTTTTTCAGAGGCGGCTGGCAATCAGCCGTCTCTAATATTATGAGATATTTGTTACCTGCCCTATTGATACATAGTTGTCAAAGAGGGCGCGAAGGTCAGTGCCTTCGTCTGCGGTGTATTTTCTCTCTCCAATGACATGGCAGATGTATCGGCCGGAGCCGTCAGGCTTCTCAGGCATGATACCAAGTACGCCAATCCGTACGCAGTCAGATGGAGTTCCACTGGTTGCAAAGGCATGAACCCCGCTTACAGGAAACTCCGATTTCCAGACAGAAAAGTCACGGGTAAGGGTAGCGCTGTGAGACATAGAGCTCCGCTGGCTGTCAGGTGCGACAACCCAAACCTCTCCGAACTCAAGAGCAGTCTGGACAAGTCTTAATATACCGTCTGAATTTATTCCGTCATCATTTGTAATAAGTATTTTTCTCATTTGGAATATTTCCTGTTGAAAAGAGTGAAATTTTTACCAAAAGCCATTGGACTGTGACAGGTGGCATTATATCATAATTCAGAAAAGATGCATATTTATTTTTTTAATTTCCTGAATTTTTACAGCCATTTTACATCACTTCCCGTAATGATTCTCCAGTCACGAATCAGATCATCAAGTCTCCACCTGGCGTTCGCGGCAGAGGTAGATGGTAGGCAGGTTGGAGTTATATGGTAGATGGGATACTGGTACTTCATGTAGAGATTGTAGGCTGTTTTCCCGTTTACAAAAATTCTCTCCCCGATGGAAGAGGTGGACAGGATAGGAGAGAGGTCGGTTAATTTTACATCAGTGATAGAGCTGTCGGCGGAGCCGGCTATCATGCATGAGTCAATCACGTCATAGAGCGCGATGTGGCAGGTACGAAGCAGCGCCTGCTTTTCCTCAATCGTCACAGGTTCCTTTCTTTGAAAAATAAACGCTATCACCTTCCAGAACCGATTTGACGGATGTCCATAGTAGAAGCCCTGTTCACGCGACTTTACAGATGGAAACGAGCCGAGAATCAGTATAGTGGAGTTTTTATCGTAGAAAGCCCCGAAGGAGTGATCTGCTTTCGAAAGTGTCATAAGAGTCTCCTGTTCTCTTAGCACTGCTTAATTACCTCGATAAGAGGAATAGTAAGCACAAAAAATAATGCCTCTCTCGTCTGCCCGGACGAGGGAGGCGGCTCTCACTGAGAGCTAAATAACTCATTTCAGGCATCCAATCTTGGATTAGGTGCTCTTTTATATTAATAATCTATCACGATTCTTTTGATATGTCAATTCTTTATCCAAAACAGCTTCTTGATGAAATTCTCATCGTCTAACAAATTAACTTGGAAGTCCCGAGTACATATCTGATGACGGGCTTTTTGACGCAAGCCTCATAAAAAGCCAGAGCTGGGAGATTACGGGGACCATCTTTTCACAGGTGTACAGTGGAAAATAAACGTTTGCCAGCGATCTTCTCTTTTGATATAATAATTTCGGAGCTACCGATAACGGTAGGCGGTTAGCCCTCTTTCGAGGGCATCTTGCCCTCAGACCAAAAGGAAGGAGGGCGATGTATATGGTTAGTTGGCTGATATTTTTCAGTACACGACGATGCTCATAGCATTAGCCACGTTGCTTTTTGCAATAGGCAAAAGAAAATAGCCGCCCCGTCCTGCAAGATAGGCGACTATTTTTAGTTACTTGTTGTAAGGGCTGACCGTCTATCCGGTAGCTCTTTCTATGCTTATGTTACAACACATAGTGCGTTTTGTCAAATACGAACATATCATCGAATGTGGCGCAGTTGACCGCGCCATAAGGTGTCAGGTGGTGCGCCCAGATAAGGGCATGGTCGTGGTGTTTGTGGAATCAGAATGAAGAATGGAAATCAAAACTTTTTGTTCTATCTTCTAAAGTACTATATGCCTTTGTTGCTTAAAAAAGAAAGCGGCACCGTTTTCGGATCTGTTAATCGTAACGATATTAATGGACTTGAAGTTGATATTCCAGAAGCGGAGTGCGAATATCGTTGGCGCTGCATGGCGAGTTATGGGTGCACCGCTCATATTTGACAAACCAAGGTAAAGGGTTTATATTAAGTACATAAAGACCACCGGATAGCAGACGGTTAGCCGGGGTTTATAGGTAACTTAAGATAAAGCGACCTTAATCCTTGCCGGGACGGTCGCTTTTCTTATGCTGGTATATGGTATCAATGACCTCTTTGATAATCTGAATGATAACCAAAGAGCATCTTAGTACACATTCGAGCATGAAGACCACCTCCTTCGTAAAGGATTTGTAGGAACTCCTTTCTTATTCTGGTGGCTAACCGCCCGCCGTCTCCGGTGGCTTGATGATATGATATCAGAATTTTATTAGACTGACAACCATAACATCAGAGATCGATATCGGAGACATCAAGTTCTCCAGATATCAAGCGTGGAAGCAAGCTATCCCGGATGGTCTGTAAGTGACAGATTTCCTCATAGTTGTTTCTGATGGCATCATCCATTGGCGAAACAACAGTCCTCATATGCGACATTTAGATCCCCAACAGGGGCTCTGACGCTCATAAGAACATAATGTGGACCCTCTTAGTAATTCTACAGCCTATCATGTGATGTT
This sequence comes from uncultured Lachnospiraceae bacterium, assembly GCA_900316165.1. Taxonomy (GTDB): domain Bacteria; phylum Bacillota; class Clostridia; order Lachnospirales; family Lachnospiraceae; genus Weimeria. Next base: position 63,966 of record ONBW01000002.1, read on the forward strand.
TTTTTAAGTCAAGTTATAGTCCTGTAGAATCAGGCTGTCGAGGAAATTCATATCGAGATTGGCCTCAAGTATATCAGCAAGCCTGTCGAGCTCTGCATTTGTGGACTCACGCTGACTCATTTCACTGAGCTGCTTCGGCGCCATTCCCTTTCTTTCAAAAATAAAATCCATCAGCGCCTGTACTGGTGCTGTCTCATCAAAGAAGCCGTGCCAGTAGGTACCGGCGACAAGATTTCTTTCATCGATGATGCCCTCAGATGAAGATGATATCAATGGTCTTACGTCCTTTGAAAAATGGCTGCTGCCGCAGTGTATCTCATATCCGCGGACGAAACCGCCATTTTCAAGACTTCCCTCTACCTGGCAGGTGGTTTTTATTTTTTCCATGACAGTAGTCATAGGGATGAGGCCAAGACCCTCTTCGGTGCCGCCTTCCTCGATGCCGAACGGATCGGAGATGTTTTCACCAAGCATCTGATAGCCGCCGCAGATACCGAGGATTGGGATTTGGCCTTTTTTTGCCTTTAAAAATTCAGCAATCCCGGTATTCTTGAGCCATCTCAAATCGGCTATCGTGTTTTTGGTTCCCGGGAGGATGATCAGATCTGGTGAACCAATTGATGACACGTCGCTTACATATCTGACTGATACCTCTGAAAGCCGCTCCAGTGGCAGAAAATCCGTGTAATTGGAGATCTTCGGGAATCTGATGACGACGATGTCTATTTTTTGGGACGTGTGATTTGAAAGCTTTTCAGACAGAGAGTCCTCCTCTGGGAGATTAAGCCTCGTATATGGCAGGACGCCAACTACAGGCTTATGAGTCTTTTCTTCAAGGATTTCGACCCCGGCGGAAAACAGAGCTGAATCGCCACGGAATTTATTTACGATTAGGCCCTTTATCAGCTCCTGCTCGTTTTCAGGCAGCAGGGCGACGCTCCCGTAGAGCTGCGCAAAAATACCGCCTCTGTCGATATCCCCGACCAGAAGGACCGGCGCGTTTAAAGCAGAAGCGAGGCCCATGTTTACTATGTCGTCTTTTCGCAGATTCAGCTCACAGCATGAGCCGGCACCCTCTATGACTATCAGGTCGTTTTCGGCTGAAAGCCTGTCATAGTCGGAGAGTATAGCTGGCATCAGGCTCTTTTTCTTTTTAAAATATTCTGCTGCTGAGAGGTTCTCGACCGCCCGGCCGTTTACAATTACCTGGCTTGCTGTATCTGTCGATGGCTTGAGAAGAACAGGATTCATTTCAACTGCCGGCTCTTTTAAGCAGGCCATGGCCTGAAGCGCGGTCGCAGTGCCTATTTCTCCGCCATCTGCCGTCACAAACGAATTCAGCGCCATGTTCTGCGACTTAAACGGCGCCACACTGAGGCCTCTTCTCGTATATATGCGGCAGATTCCCGCCGTTATCAGGCTTTTTCCAACCCCCGACATCGTTCCCTGTATCATAAGATTTTTTGCGTTCATGCTGCTATTATACTTTATTTTTAGGATGGCAGGAAGAGAAAAAAGGGCCTTGCGGCCCCCCCCTTTTTCAGATGATATTTATGTAAGCGCCACTGTCAGGCCTTTATCCCAAAGAGCCTCCTGATAAAGTCTTCATCATCTAACACCTGTGGCTTTTCAACCGAAGCCTGGTGATTTTCGTCGATTGCAAGCAGCAGGTCGGAGCATTCCCAGGCAAGAGAGAGCTCGTGAATCGACATGATAATTGCGATGCCGGTATTTTTAAGCTCCAAGAGAATTTTTTTCAGCTCATACTGGTATCTGATGTCTAAGAAGGCGGTTGGCTCGTCAAGGATTAAGACCTCTGGTTCCTGGCAGATGGCGCGGGCGAGGAGAACTCTCTGCTTCTGGCCATCGCTTAACGCGTCAAAAAGCTTGTCAGTAAGCTCTGTTGTGTTCGTAATCTCCATCGATTTTTTTATAACGTCGGTATCGTGCGTGGAGAGCTTCCCGAAAAATCCGGTATAAGGATAACGGCCAGCAGCTACTATGTCTGAGCAGCGCAGTCCGTTTCCTTTGATCCGGTCGGTGAATAGTGCGGAGATATTTTTTGCGGCAGTATCACGGTCAATAGACCTGAGGCTTTTTTTTACACCATCTTTAGTTCTTAAAAAAATATCCCCTCCAACGACAGGCAGCGAGCAGGTGATAGTCTTAAGAAGCGTAGATTTTCCGCAGCCATTAGGTCCGGCAACACTTAAGATCTGCCCGGCATTTATAGTCAAATCCGGTATTTTTACCAGAGGAGTATTGTTATATCCGATTTCCAAATCCTTAAATTCAAGCATGGAAGAAGTATATCACTTATTGAGAAAATTTGCATTCTGGGTTATCATAAACAGGACAGACAGTGAAATTCTGAAAGAAATCAGCAAACATGAGAGGATGCCAGGCAGGCTGGTTATGTGTAGTGGAGATAAGCATCTCAGACAGCTGTATGTTTGCAGGAATTAGAAGGTGTTTACATGGAAAAGAAGTTTGATATAAATAAAGAAGGATATTCGGTAAGGTGCCTGTATTATTGCGGCAAGGATCCGAAGGCAGTGACAGATATAGTCATCGCGACCTATGGATTCGGCGGGAATAAGGAAAACCACGCGACAAAGAAATTCGCGGAGAGGATAACAGCGAAGTACAAGAATTTTGGCGTTATTACTTTTGACTGGCCGTGCCACGGCGAGGATGCGAGGAACAGGATGATTCTTTCTGAGTTTATCGAGTACTATCAGATGGTTATTGACCATGCTGTTTGTGACCTCGGCGCCGAGAGGATATACGCTTATGGCACGAGCCTTGGCGGATATATCACGCTTTTGTACCTGAATGAAAAGGGCAATCCTTTTACAAAAATCGCGCTTCGTGTCCCTGCTCTCCATATGTATCAGAATTTTGCGAACGGAATTTCCGAGGATGAGTGGAAGACCTTAAGAAAGGGCAGGGATATCACCCGTGGCTTTACAAGAAAAATAAAAATGACTCAGGAGTTTCTGGATGAGGTAAAGGCTCATGATGTCTATGCCATGGACTTTCTCGACTATGCTGATGACATAATGATAATCGCCGGCTCGAAGGATGAGTATACGAGTGTCGAGGATATTGAGGAATTCTGCGACAATAATGTGATCGAATACGAGGTTATAGAAAACGCGGATCATCCATTCACAGATCCGAAGCTCATGGACCTTGCGATATCAAAAATAATCGAATTCTTTGGAGCCTGACATATGAAAAAACGACTGCGGATCATCATCATAAGGCACGGACAGACAAAGGGAAACCTGGAGAAACGGTACATAGGAAAAAGAAGCCAGGAGACGCTTACGACTGAAGCGGCGGAAATAATTAAGAAAAATGAACGCAATTATCCGAACGCGATCCTGCTTTTTACAAGCCCCGCGCTCCGCTGCCAGAATACTGCAAAGCTTATCTATCCGAGACTCTATCATAAGAGGATTGTGGTTGATGAGTTAAATGAAATGGACTTTGGAATCTTCGAAGGGAAAAACTTTGAAGAGATGAAAAATGATGCGGAATACCGCAGCTGGGTTGATGGAGGCTGCACAGGTCAGATCCCGGGAGGCGAAAGCCGTGATGCTTTTATAGGAAGGACTCTGGCAGGCTTTTCAAAGGTGGTAGAGAAGCTTGAAAAACAGAAGGTTTATGGATATAAGGTTACTGAAGTAGAAAAATTCACTCCGGAGATCCGTGGAAATGAGATGTTCGATGCGGCAATTGTGGCCCATGGCGGTACGATTATGGCGGTTCTTTCAGCCCTTGCGGGCGGCGATTATTTTTCGTATGAAGTAAAACCAGGCGAAGGTTATGAGTTTACAGTTGAAATCAGTTAAAACCGCTTTAAGAAAGATTCAGAGTAATTGTGGCGGGAAGATACATTATCGTGATATTGACAGGGTAGAAATGTGGACATTATAAAATTACATCTGTGCGGGTTCGCGATTGGGTTTGTTCTGGACCTTATCGTGGGAGATCCGCACTGGTTTAAGTTTCATCCCGTAAGAATAATGGGCGCTCTGATAGGAGCTTTAGATAAATTTTTCCTGGGAGAAAAGAAGGATGTCGGGCACAAGGCGGATCTGGACGGAAGAGTCGATTTAAGGCAGTTTATGCAGGGACTTTTTACCATGGCACTTGTTACAGTCCTTTCAATCCTTGTTCCTGCGGGGATCCTGTACCTGTGTTACGAGGCGGATCACTATCTCTTCATTGCTGCAGAGGCGGTTCTTACCTGCATGTGCCTTTCAACGGCGTCCCTTATCAGGGAGACATCTCCTGTAAAAAAAGCTCTTCTCAAGGATGATATATATGCTGCGGCGAATAGTCTTTCCCGCGTGGTAGGAAGAGATACGGACAGGCTTTCGGAAGCAGGGATTATCAGGGCAGTCATTGAGACTCTGGCTGAGAATTTAAGTGACGGAATAATTTCACCTGTCATATATCTTGCGATTTTCGGACCATGTGGTGGAATGGCCTTCAAGGCGATAAGCACAGGGGATTCCATGATCGGATATAAGAACGCGAGATATTTTTCATTTGGAAGAGCAGCTGCGAAGGCGGATGATGTATTAAACTGCATTCCCGCAAGGATAAGCGCGGCGCTTATTATAATCTCAGCATTTTTTATCAAGGGGCTGAGTGCCGGAGATGCCCTTCGGACGTACAGGAAAGACCATGGAAAAACAGAAAGTCCGAACGCAGGATGCCCGGAATCAGCGATGGCAGGAGCGCTTACTCTCACGCTCGGCGGCCCGGCATACTACGGCGGCAGGCTGCAGGACCGCCCGATGCTCGGCGATTTTACCAGGCAGCCGGAGATACGTGATGTATCGCTGTCACAGAAGGCTGTCGTCGTAAGCTCGGTAATCTGCGCGGCGCTGGCGTGCCTTATTATATGGTGCTTTTGCATTTAAAAAAAGCGTTGCCTTTCACAGTCATTGCGGCCTCTCTGTTTATTGAAATGACCGCCGCCGGTGTGTTATACTTGAGTCCGTAGGAAACAAAAATCGTTCAGAAAAGAGGAGCTTTTGATATGCAGTACCATGGCGGAGACGTATATAGAAATAAGGACGTACGGCTGGACTTTTCGATAAATACAAATCCCCTTGGCGTGCCGCCAAAGGTGCTTGAGGCTGCGAGAGGCGCAGTGGAGTTGCTGGGGCGCTACCCGGATCCGCAGCAGGAGGAGCTCAAGAAAAAAATAGCCGATGTCTTAGTCTGCGAGCCGGATGAGGTGCTTGTTGGAAACGGCGCTTCAGAGCTCTTTCTGGATATAGTTTTCACATTCATGCCGAAGAAGATAGGTGTAGTGACGCCTTCATTCGGAGGCTATAAGTACGCGGCTGAGGCCTGCGGCGCCGACTTAATAGAGTATCCTCTCAAGGAGAAGTCAGGATACGAAATCGATGACGGCATCTCTGAAATGCTCGATTCAGGAATAGATCTGCTGTTTCTCGCGACTCCCAATAACCCGACGGGACGGACGATCCCGCTTCCGCTCCTGGAGAGAATCTTAAAGCACTGCCAGAGGAAAAATATTATTGTAGTTATGGACGAAAGCTTTATGGATCTCTGCGATAAGGTCGATGACTATGAGGATTTTTTCTTCAAGAGCACCTTTGACAATGTCGTCAGGGTATCGGCGTTTACCAAATCCTTCGCTATGGCAGGCGTAAGACTTGGATTTCTCAGGGCTCCCAAGAAAATCACTTCGCAGATCGCCAGGCATCAGAGTGAGTGGAACGTTTCTATTCTGGCTGAAAAGTGCGGACTTGCGGCACTCGATGAGAGGGATTATCTCGCAAGAAGCAGGGCGTTCCTCCGCGGTGAGAGGGGCTTCGTGCAGAGCGGGCTTATGGGAATGGGCTTTATGGTATTCCCGGGAGAGGCAGATTTTCTAATGATCAAGACTGATTTCCCTCTCTATGATGAGCTCCTGAAAAAAGATATCCTTATCCGTGACCTGAAGGATTTCGACGGCTTGAACGGCAACTATTACCGAATTGCGATAAAGAGCCGCCCTGATAATATGCAGCTTCTCGCCGCAGTGCAGGAGGCAGTCAATGCAAGGTGACATCGAAAAAATAAACGAGGGCTCCGCCGGATCAGATGAAGGCGGGAAAAAGGAATTCCTCTTTGTAAAACCGGGCGAGATAGAAAAGGAGAGCTTCCACATCATAGGTGAGGAGCTTGATGAACAGGGCATCTCTCTTGAAAAAATAAAAGCTCCGTACATCATGCGCTGCATCCATACGAGCGCTGATTTTTCATATGCGAAGACGCTGTATTTTTCAAAGAATGCGATAGAGATACTTGAAGGGCTGATAAGGCAGGGCGCCTCGATTATCTGTGATACGAATATGGCTCTTGCCGGTGTAAATAAGACAGCTCTCAAGAAAAATAACTGCGAGGCCCACTGCTTTATGGCAGATGAGAGAATCAGAGAGATAGCGCAGAAGGAAGAAATCACCAGGGCCGCTGCATCAATGCAGGCGGCTACGCACCTCGATGGGAAGAAGATTTTTGCAATTGGCAACGCGCCGACAGCTCTTATTGAGCTGGATAAGCTTCATAGGGAGCAGGGCTTTGTGCCGGACTTCATTATCGGTGTGCCGGTTGGATTCGTAAATGTCGAATACGCGAAGGAGCTTATCATCAAAAGCGATATTCCGTGCATTGTAAACCGCGGCAGAAAGGGCGGCAGCAATATCGCAGCCTGCCTTGTAAACGCGGCACTCTATTCAGTAGAACACAGAACCCTATGAAAAATTCAAAAAATTTACGATACGGTTTTACAACAGGCTCGGTGGCAGCGTTCGCGGCAAAGGCTGCTGCCTGTGACCTGCTTCTCGGATTTATCCCAAAAGACATTTCGGTGATGACACCAAAGCAGATTCACTATTCCCCCTCATATAAAAATCCCCAAAGAGGCGTTGTAGAAGTTCAAAAATTTGCAGGCGACGATCCGGATGTCACAGACGGCATGACAATAAGGGCGATAGTCAGAGTTGAACCATCCAGCAGCGTGATTGTCGTAATCGACGGCGGTAAGGGCGTTGGCAGAGTCACGAAGCCGGGACTTGACCAGCCGGTCGGGAATGCTGCGATAAACCATGTGCCTCGGCAGATGATAACTGAGAATGTGCTAGAGGTCTGTAAGGCAGCTGATTTTACTGGAAAAATAAACGTAATCATCGAAGCAGACGGTGGAGAGGAGATTGCAAAAAAGACCTTTAACCCGCGGCTTGGAATTGTGGGAGGCATCTCAATCCTTGGCACTACAGGGATAGTTGAACCGATGAGTGATGCAGCCTTAGTAGATACGATAAGAGTCGAGATCCACCAGAGAAGCGTCCTTGGAGAAAAAAAGCTTCTGATGGCATTCGGAAATTACGGTCAGGAATTTCTGCTTCAGGACTACGGTATCGATCTCGACACTGCGGTCATGTGCTCGAATTTCATTAAGGACGCCTTAACGATTGCAGAGGAAGAGGGCTTTATAGAAATCCTTCTCGTCGGTCATCTGGGAAAAATAGTAAAGGTCGCCGGTGGCTTTTCAAATACACACTCGAAGTACGGTGACTGCAGGATGGAGCTTCTTACGTCGGCACTCTTAAAATCAAGGGCAGACTGTACGATAGATGACGCAAGGCGGCTTTCACAGATGAATACGACTGAGGAGGCAGCTGATTTCCTCGCAGATAAAGGCTATCTCTCTGATGTGATGTCTGTAATCATGAGTGAAATCCATGATACGATAAGCCGATGGATACCTGATGTCGAGGTCCATCTGATGGTATATACTGTAAATCAACGTTTAATTGGAAAAGATTGATGCTAATCTGGAAGCAAAATCATTTGGAGAGGCAGGAAGAAATTTATGGTTCATTTCGTTGGTGCTGGGCCGGGAGCTGTTGACCTGATAACGGTCCGCGGACTTAAATTTTTAAAAGAGGCAGATGTCCTTATCTATGCTGGTTCACTGGTAAGCGCTGAATTCAGCAGATACCTGAAAGAAGGTGCAGCTGTCTATAACAGCGCGGAGATGACGCTTGAAGAGGTTGAAGCTGTAATCCTCGAGGCTGAGAAAAATAACCGGACCACTGTAAGACTTCATACCGGCGACCCATCGCTTTACGGCGCTATAGCGGAGCAGATTTTATTTTTAAAAGAAAAAGGAATAGAGTATGACGTGACACCTGGCGTGACTGCGGCATTTGCTGCGGCTGCTGAGATGGGAATGGAATACACGCTCCCGGGGGTAAGCCAGACGCTGATACTTACGCGGACCGCCGGACGGACACCGATGCCTTCTGAGGAAAGCATTGAAGCACTTTCAAGAACTCACTCGTCAATGGCGATTTACTTAAGCGTAAACAGGTGCTCTGAGTTAAAGCAGGCACTTCTAAAGGGAGGGTATAAAGAGGATACGCCTGCAGCTATTGCTTACAGAGTCAGCTGGCCTGACCAGGAAATAATCAGGACGACAGTCGGAGAACTTGACCGTTGTCAGGAAAATCAGGGAATAGTTAAAACGGCTTTAGTTATCGTAGGGGACGCGCTCTCACAGTCGGATTTCGACAGAAGCTGTCTCTACGATCCGGATTTTACGACGGAGTACAGAAAATGATAAAGGTGATTTTTTTCACAGAAAACGGAAGAGGCTTAGCTGAAAGAATTCCTGACGACAAGCAGATGATAGACGGCAGAGCCGGCAGGACTGAGGCAAATATCGAGGAGGCATTTTCCAAAAAGGTGCCGATGGTTTTTATAGGGGCAGCAGGTATAGCCGTGCGACTCATTGCTCCATACATCAAGGATAAGACGACTGATCCGGCGGTAATCTGTATCGATGAGAAGGGGCGGTTCGTAATACCGCTCCTTTCAGGTCATATCGGAGGCGCGAATGAGATTGCCAGCCGTCTTGCGTCTGAGCTGGGTGCGACTGCGGTAATAACTACTGCGACTGATGTGAACCATACTTTTGCAGTAGATGTATTTGCCAGGAATAATGGCCTTGGCATCTTAAATCCATCGGCTATTAAAAATATCTCTTCAAAGGTTTTAAACGGCGAAATCGTCTCGGTAAAAAGTGACTCGACCTACAGGCTCTATCAGGAGGACTACAAGAAGTACATGCGCCCGGTGCAGGGCAACGACGAGAGACCTGATATAGCTATAGTGGGAAACGACTGGCTGGTTTCTATTCTTAATGCAGCAGGCATAGATCCTTTTATGCCGCTTCCAGAGAGGTTTACGCGAGAGGAGCTTCTCCTGAATGCTGGTATCAGCAGCCGCTGTCTCTATCTCTATGAAAAAAATTACACTGTAGGCATAGGGTGCAGAAAGCTGACGGGTTATGATGAGATCTTCCCATTCCTTAAGGACGTAATGAGTCACAAGAATCTCTGCATGGCCTGTGTGGATTCAATCGCTTCCATCGATATAAAAAAGGATGAACCGGGACTTCTGAATCTCTGCGCTGCGCTTGGCGTTCCTTTTAATGTTTACTCGGCAGAAGAGCTTAAAGGTGCTGAGGGAAATTTCAAGTCCTCACCATTTGTTGAGTCGGTAGTCGGAGTCGACAATGTCTGCGAGAGGGCTGCTGCGCTTTCAGCTGGTCATGGGTCTAAGAAGCTCGTCGGGAAAATGCAGACGGAACGTGTAACTATAAGTGTATACGAGAGGGGCAGCAGATGAAAAGCACTGTGATTTTCGGAAATGATGGAGAGTAGCAGATGAAAAGAACAGTTATTTTTTCGGGAACGACAGAGGGCAGGCTTTTGGCGGAGTCTTTTGCGGCAGCTGGTGAGCCGGTTACTGTCTGCGTGGCGACTGAATACGGCAAAGAGGTCATGAGCCCAAACCCGCTGATCGAGGTGCACGTCGGACGTCTCGATGAGCAGGAGATGGAGCAGTTCCTTAAGGAGAGTAAGACAGAGGTGGTGTTTGACGCGACCCATCCGTATGCAGTTATCGTGAGTAAGAATCTGAAACAGGCAGCGGCTGCGCTTGGAATAGAGTATAAGAGATTGGAGCGAGATATCACATCTCATACATCTGACGCAAACGTCACCTATGTAAAAAATATCGCTGAAGCAGTTAAAATTCTTAAAGCATCTGAGAACAGAATTTTTCTTACAACTGGTTCAAAGGAACTGAAGGATTTTGCTGAATTAAGGGACAGACTCTATGTACGGGTGCTGCCATCGATTGAAGCCTTAGAGCTCTGTGAGCAGGCAGGCATAGAAAAAAGCCATATAATCGCGGAGCAGGGACCCTTTACTTATGAGGAAAACCTGGCTCTTCTGAAGCGGTTTGATATAGGAGTTCTGGTCACAAAGGCTTCCGGCAGAGCTGGCGGCTATGATGAAAAAATAAAAGCCGCGCTGGCAGCAGGCATTCCTGTGATAACGATTGAAAGGAATGACTCTGCAGCCGAAAACCTCGCGAGCAAAACAGATATCATTGTAAAAAAATCAAAAGAATCAGCTGCGACAGATATCACTGCAAAAACAAAAGGAAAATCATCCGAAACAGATTCTGCAAAAAGAACAGTTGATTTGTCTTCCGGGAAATCATGGACCTCTGAAAATGCATCAGACAGACTTCATATCTCTGTAATTGGTGCTGGCTGCGGAGAAGACACTTTAACACTTGCAGCCGCTCGAGAGATTAAAAATGCAGACCTTATCATAGGTTCAAAACGTCTGCTTGATTATTCAATTGTAAGGAACAACAGCTGCAAAAAGGTCACAGCTTTTCTTCCAGATGATATAATAAAAGCGATAGAGGGAAATGACTGTAGAAGAGCTGCGGTGCTTTTTTCAGGTGATACTGGATTCTACAGCGGAGCGGCGAAATTCCTTGAGAGAATACATATAGTTTCTGGTTCAAAGAAACAGAAAAAAGAGACAGAGAAAGAAATGCCATCTGCAAATCTGTCAAAGGCATACGAGGTCGAGGTCTTCCCAGGAATTTCCTCTGTTCAGGCACTTTCTGCCGCAGCTCATCTGCCGTACAATGACGCGGCGATATGCTCATTTCATGGCAGAGATTTGAACCTGAGCCAGATAAGAGAGACTGTCGAAAATAACCGCATTTCGTACTTTCTCTTTTCAGGAAAGGAAGACGCTGAGAAAACCATAAAGGCACTGGAAGACAGGGAAGTCAAGGTATATACCGGTATAGATTTCGGAAGTAAAAACCAGCAGGTAGTATCGGGTACAGATAAGCTGCCTGAAGGAAAGCTTTATATAATGGTCGTGGAAAATTTATGCGTGGATTTATGATCGCCGCTGACAGGAGCGGTTCGGGAAAAACAACAGTTACAAGAGCTCTTATGCTCCTTCTTAAAAATGCGGGCTGTACCGTAGTGCCATACAAGGCTGGTCCTGATTACATCGATCCGATGTATCACGAGCAGATAACAGGTGTTAGAGGACATAATCTCGATACTTTTTTTACAGATAAGGAGAAGACCAGACAGCTGTTTGCAAGGGACTTTGAGGATGTTCCGGAAAACAGTCCGGTTAGAGACAGAATAGCAGTAGTAGAAGGAGTTATGGGACTTTACGATGGACTCGGTGGATTTCAGCCACAGGGCTCCTCCTACGACTTAGCAGCTGCGCTTCAGATGCCAATCGTCCTCTGTGTTAATGCCAGGGGAGCGGCGGAAACACTGCTCGCAAGTATTTCAGGTATTTTAAGCTTTGACAAGGCAGATCTGATACACGGTATATTTTTAAACGAGGTATCTGATTCTTTCTATCCTATTCTTGCAAGGAGAATAGAGGATTATACAGGGATCCCTGTATTAGGTCACCTGCCGAAAAACGACAGCCTCCATGTAGAAAGCCGTCATCTGGGACTTTTCATGCCGTTAGACCAGGACAGCACCACGCAGAATCAGCTGCTTCTTGAAGAAATATCAAAGAGGTGTGAGGCTGAACGGCTTTTTAATATCACAGAGATGAATGATATTATGTATCAAAAACCACGGAGACGTCTTCATGGATTAGTGAAGATCGCTATAGCCTGCGATGAGGCCTTCAGCTTTTTCTACAGGGAAAATGAAATGGCGCTTGCCGATGCCGGGGCGAAAATCGTTTATTTTTCACCGATTCATGATAAGACAATACCAGAGGGCGCCTGTGGACTGATTTTTCCGGGCGGTTATCCTGAGAGATATGCAGAACAACTGGCACAGAATACGTCTATGCTTTCATCTATCAGGGCGGCCATAAAGAGTGGTATTCCGGTGCTTGCTGAGTGCGGTGGATTTATGTATCTGCATGATTCGATAGATGGAAAAGGACCACTTGTGGGGGCACTGGAGGGTGACTGCATAAATACCGGCAGGAGTGTCAGATTTGGGTATCTGAAGGCTGCTGACAAGGGGCATTTTTTCATAAGAGACGGGGAAGAGATAAGAGGGCACGAGTTCCACTACTATGATGTGAAGGACCCGGGAGCTGATGCTATAGTAAAAAAAGCTGCGTCGGGAGAGAGCAGATACGAGGGCTTCTGCGGGAATGAGGGATTTGTTAGCTTCATGCATTTTTACTATCCGTCATGTCCTTCATTCGTGGCACACTTTATTGATGAGGCGCTGGTCTATGGAAGAAAAGTACAGAAACAGCTTTAAATATTTCGAAAATCATGACTGCAGATACTATCCATGCCATGACAGTGAGCATATCAACTGTCTTTTCTGCTACTGTCCGCTGTACCTAAAGGATGACTGTCCGGGGGACTATCAGTGGATTGAAAGGAAAGATGGAAGAAAGATTAAATCATGCATGGACTGCATGTGGCCACACAGGCCTGAAAATTATGAAAAAATCGTGAAAATCCTTGCCGGCTCTTGAAAACGGCTGTTATTAAAGAGTATATTTAGTCTCAGAGGGGTCTCGGATTTTGAAAGGAGACTTACAAGAAATGAGAAAGAAATTACTTGCAGCTCTGCTTGCATTTTGTCTTGCAATAACAAGCACCACATTTACAGCAGCTCCAGCGGAGGCTGCCACAGAGACAAGCCAGAGCAGTTCAGACGAAGATTTAAGCTATGGTGACTTCCATGTCGAAGCGAAAAAGCTAAAGGAGAATGACTCTCAGCTTAAATCAAAGAATGGCAAAGTAGGTGCTTCATCACAGAGCAGTGAATCCTATTGGGGTCAGTTCTCTGGCTCATATTATTATAACCAGTTGGATACAGACGAGAAGGCACTTTACAACAAACTGAAGAATCTGGCATACTCATATCTGAACGGCACAGTCAGCGCGACGTCATCTGTATTTTCTGATAGCTCCTCTTCTTATGTCACAGAGTCAGTCACACAGTCAGGAGTGGACATAGATGAGGCTTTAAACGTTGCGACGATTTTTCTGTATGAAAATCCACAGTTTTATTTCATAGACAGTAGTACTCTGCCTTATACTGAATCATATTCCGGATATTGGTGGTTTGATTCTTCGTCTTCTTGGACGTTGAGCTTTAAGATCTATTCGGTTTATGCAAATGGTTCTGCAAGACAGAGCTACACAAATCAGTTCAAGTCTGCAGTAGACTCTTACATCTCGGGGGCTTCTGCATATTCTTCTGACCTTGCGAAAGAGACATATTTCCACGATCAGCTGGCCGCAGATGTCTCGTATAATCAGGCTGCAGCTGATAACCAGCAGATAGAAGAGACTTCAGAGAGCCAGAGCGCGGCATCAGCATTTCTGATGAAAAATACCGTATGTGCCGGATTTACCAAGGCATTTTCACTGCTCCTCAATTCTGCAGGTATTGAAAATGTCGGTGTTACAAGTAACACACATGCCTGGAATGAGGTAAAAATAAACGGAGTCTGGTATGTCTGCGATGTGACCTGGGATCAGAACAGTTGGCCGACTCATGATTACTTTAACATCAGTGAGTCTGAACTGCGCAGCATGGACAAGATGGTCGAATTTAACACTTCAGGCTGGTGGAGCATGGCACAAACCGGTAATGAATGGGTTCATACGCCATTAAGCTTTTACTCCACGATAAGGCCTGCCTGTGTTACCCCGCACACATCGGATGTGGATGCGATTGACCTGACAGCGGCACAGAAGACAGGAAACACTTCGGCAACGTCTGACACCTCGTCATCTGACACTGACACAGGTAATTCAAATGTAACTCCTTCTGACAGCAGTTCAGATACCTCAGCTGACGATACCGCCACAAATAAAAATCCTGAACCAAAACAGATAGAGAGTGAAAAACCTGTTAAGCCAAACTATTTCAAGGTAAAGAAATTCAGAAAGGGAGCCTTACAGCTTACTATTAAGACTAAATCAAATGTTGATGCATACTATGTGCGTTACAGGGTAAAGGGTACAAGCAAATGGAAATCTGTAATTGTTGAGGTTAACGGAAAATCGCTGACATTTACTATAGCCGGGCTTAAATCAGGGAAGACATACCAGCTGATAGCCTACAGCGTGGATTCAGATACCAACAGATCCAACCCGACAAAGGTCCGTACTATAAAAGCATAGTTTCCTGACAATAAATATTTTATTAAAAGCTCTTGTTTTTGTCGGATTAAAGTGCGATAATTGAAGGGTAAATATTTAACTAAATCATTTTTTGAAGGGATAAACTGAATGGATAGAGAAAAGGAAAAAATAACATTTTTTAAATCCTCAAAAGGGCGCATTATTTCTGCTTCTACAATCGTCATCGTTCTGATCATTTTGATTCTGAATGTTGTGACTTTAAGCAGCTTCAAGAGATCCATTCTCAACAGGACCAAGGATTACATGAAGGATGTAGCGGAGGCGTATGGCAAGACCCTTGAGAAGGAAGATGGTGGCCAGGTGCCGGATGCATCCGCTCTCGAAGGCCTTTTTAAGGGAGTCGGAGTTGAGGGACTCAGCTCGAGCTACGCTTATATAGTCAGTTCAGATGGAACCATGCTTTATCATCCTACTGCTGAGAAAATCGGAAAACCAGTGGGGAATTCATTGGTCCTTGATCTGGTAAAGAGTATCAGCGCTGGAAAAATACCTGATGACAGAAATGATGTAGCTGAGTATATGTTC
Source organism: uncultured Lachnospiraceae bacterium (assembly GCA_900316165.1). Taxonomy (GTDB): domain Bacteria; phylum Bacillota; class Clostridia; order Lachnospirales; family Lachnospiraceae; genus Weimeria. Next base: position 79,071 of record ONBW01000002.1, read on the forward strand.
AATGGAGCAAAGAAATTCGCTTCATACTATGTAGCTACCGACGGATCATTTATTGTTGTTATCTCAGCTGATTATTCAGATGTTATGAGCGAGGTTAACAGCACTCTCGTTTCTGTAACAATTCTTGGGGTCGTAATAGGTCTTGCCGGACTTTTCGTTCTGGTATTTATTCTTTCGAGAAGCCTCAAGGTTGTCAAGGAGATGTCAGTCTATATCGATAAGATGTCCAACCTCGATTTCACAGGTGACGATGTGAGCGAGAGACTTGCAAAGAGACCTGATGAATTCGGTGCTATGGCGAGATCCATCCTGCATCTCGAGAAGAGGCTTATCGATGTGATATCAAGCATTCGTGCCCAGTCTGACAAACTCCATAAGTCATCAGCCGGTGTGTACAAGGATATCAGCGATATGAACGAGACTACAAATCAGGTGGATGTAGCAGTAAATGAAATCGCGCAGGGTGCCACCTCACAGGCGGGTCAGACACAGACAGCTTCCGAGAATGTCATCACGATCGGAAATATGATCGAGAGCACGAACGAACAGGTTGAAAGCCTTGACGCTGCCAATACCAGAATGAAGGAATCTCAGAATACTGCTATTCAGATTCTTGGTGAGCTGGGAGATACAAACGACAGAACAAAGGAGAGCATAGAGCAGATCGCCGAGCAGACAAAGACCACGAATGAGTCCGCCGGCAAGATTCGTGAGGCTACAGCAATTATCTCAAGCATCGCTGATGAGACAAACCTCCTTTCACTGAACGCTTCTATCGAGGCAGCAAGAGCTGGAGAAGCCGGAAGAGGTTTCGCAGTTGTTGCTTCTCAGATTCAGCAGCTGGCAGATCAGTCCTCTGATTCAGCCAAGCAGATCGAGCAGATTGTAGATGAGCTTATCAAGGATTCTGATCAGGCAGTTGCTACTATGGAGACTGTAAAAGAGATTATCGAGCAGCAGTCACAGAACGTAGACCGTACAAAGAGTGCATTCGATGAGGTTTCAGTCGGAATCGATGATTCCATCAATGCCGTAACTTCTATCTCAAAGCAGATGAATGATATGGATGTGGCTAGAAAGAAAGTTGTAGAGACAGTTTCTTCGCTTTCTGCTATCGCACAGGAGAATGCAGCAAGTACAGAACAGTCGTCGGCTTCAGTATCTTCTATCACAACTATTGCTAACGAGATAGAGGAGGCCTCAGGTGATATGAATAATATCGCATCGAAGCTCGATGAGAGCATGCAGAAGTTCAAGTATTAATTATTCTTTATTAAACTTTCACACTCAGACATTCTATTTTGTGATATTATAAGAATAAGCAAAACACCGTAGAAGATTTATTTTCTACGGTGTTTGTGTGTCAAGGGATAATATTTCATAATCATTGCATGATGTGAATTAATGGTTACATAAAGGAAAGAAAGGAAAAACTATGAAAAAGAGAACTGTTGTTATTTTAAGCCTTGCTCTGGCTGCTTCAGTCGCAGTATCAGCTGTAACACTTGGCTTTTCAGTCAAGCAGTCTAAGAGAGTGAATTCGTATATCACGAATCAGCTTAAAAGACAGGCAAAGGAAGAAGAGAAGACAAGTGACTATAAGGAGGACGGATATAAGGTCGGAAACCAGTATGAGATCCGTTCTACCACAGATATTTCAGATGCTTATAAAAGTGGAGATGACAGCAAACTTTCTGACACAGACAAGAAGACACTAAAGACTGCCTCGGATATTTTAAAGAGCATAATTAAGGACGGAGATTCTGACTATCAGAAGGAACTCGCTGTTTATGAGTGGATGTACCAGAATATCGGCCAGGGAGCCTCAACTGTAGTAACCCTTCCGGCAGGTTCTGATTTTACTCCGCAGGGAGTGCTTATATCAAAGCAGGCTGTCTGTGTCGGTTACGCTACTACTTTTCGTATGTTCATGCAGATGCTTGGTCTTGAATGCCATATAGTTCATAACGATTATCATTCATGGGACCTGGTGAAGCTTGATGATGACTGCTGGTATCATGTGGATATCTACACGGACGTAAGCTCACGCACTGAATTCCAGAATTTTAATATGACAGATGCTACTGCTCATAGTGGCCACGACTGGGATTCCGCAGCTCTTCCAGCTGCAAATGGTGTCAGATACACCTATGCCGTACAGAACAACAAGCAGGTCGATGACCTCGTATCGATTGTACCGTATGTAAAGAAGGAACTGGATAAGAAAGCAAAAGACAGACACAGCCTTTATTTTTCTTTCAAGACCAGATATACCTCAGATGATCTGCCTAAAGCTGATCCTGTGGTCAACGGACTGAATACGGCTATAACTATGTCAGGTGTAGATACAATGTCTTTAAACGGAGTCTGGTACAATGGTGAGAATAACGACTACATCCTCGGAATCTTTATCAGTGATTATTCAACACAGCAGTCGGGGACTACGATTTCACAGGCAGAGCTTAAGAAGCTTACAGACGCTATTAATAAGGCGTTCGGAGTTGGAATGACACCTGAGATGGTAAGTGGAGGCATTAAAGATGCTGGGAATGATCCGGGATATCCGGATGATACAGCTGAGGGAGGAAAGTAAGCTATGAAGAGATTTTTATCAGTTACACTTACTGTTATTCTGGCCTTAAGTCTTATCGCCTGTGGTAAAAAAAATACGACAGATGCCGTTTCCCTTGGAAAAGAACTGATGGAACAGGCCGCAGGCTTTCCTGAGATGAAAACTATCACTTCATCTGATAAGGATGCCGAGATTAATTTTTCAACTCTCTGCGACTTCGATTACAGCAAGGTAAACTCATACTATTATGCATACGCGGCTGATGGTACGGCGCCTGAGATAGCAGTTGTATCGCTTAAGAATACAGACGATACAGCTGACCTGATGTCTGCGATTAAGGACCATCAGAAAACCAGAGAGGGAACCATGCAGGAGTATTCTTCTGATCAGGTTCAGATGGTAGGAAGCTTTATCCTGACACAGAAGAACGGAACTGTAGGGTACTTTATCGGGCAGGGCAGTGCTGACCTCGAAAAGACCTTTAAGAAAGAAGTGAAGTAGGAGAAGCAGTATGGTTTTTTCTAGCATGGTATTTCTGACTATCTTCTTTCCGATAGTCTTCATGATATACCTGTTGATTCCAAAAAGGGTAAGAAATCTGTTTCTCTTTCTGGCTTCTCTCGTTTTCTATACCTGGGGCGAGCCTGTATATATCTTCGTCATGCTGTTTTCGACGGTATTTGACTATGTGAACGGCAGGCTTATAGGCTTTTTCAGATCTAAGGATAAAAATAAAAGTGAAAAGGCTGTTCTCGTGGTATCTGTAGTTGGGAATCTGGCTATCCTCGGATTTTTTAAGTACTCTGATTTTTTCCTGACTACAATAAACCATCTGACCGGCAGCTCGTTTGAGCTGTTAAATCTGGCGCTTCCTGTGGGAATATCGTTTTATACGTTTCAGACTATGTCCTATACGATAGACGTCTACAGGGGTGAGGTAAAGCCACAGCACAATATCATTAACTTCGGCATGTACGTATGCCTTTTTCCTCAGCTTATTGCAGGACCTATCGTCAGGTATAAGGATATTGCTGAAGAGGTGGACAGCAGGAGATTCAACCCGCCTGAGATAGCCAAGGGACTTTATCGTTTTACTATCGGTCTTGCGAAAAAAGTCCTGATAGCAAACACTGCTGGAGCAGTATATAAGGATATTGCCGCAATCCACACAGAGAATCTGACAGGCCCATTGGTCCTTATCTCTGCACTCTGCTATACGATCCAGATTTACTTTGATTTCTCAGGATACTCTGATATGGCGATAGGACTTGGAAGAGTTTTTGGGTTCCATTTTCCTGAGAACTTCAATTATCCATATATGAGCAGGAGTATCACAGAATTCTGGCGCAGATGGCATATTACGCTCGGTACCTGGTTCCGTGAGTATCTCTATATACCACTTGGAGGAAACAGAAAGGGTCTTGCGAGACAGATACTAAATCTCCTTATAGTCTGGTCACTTACAGGTCTCTGGCACGGAGCCGCGTGGAATTTCGTGCTCTGGGGACTATACTATTTCGTACTTCTTTTCATAGAAAAATGCTTCATGCTTAAAGTCTGGGAGAAGCTCCCGAAGAATCTGGAGTTTATCAGAGTAATAGTCACGATGTTTTTTGTAGTCTGTGGCTGGATACTTTTCTCACATACTGATATCAATGAAGCACTCATATACTTAAGAAAGCTCTTATCTCCATCATCCTGGGCGGCTGGATTTAATTTTGCAGGAGAGCATACTTCGCCTGGATACCAGACACTCTATATGTGGAGAAGCTCGATCATTGTTATTATCGTAGGAATGTTTGGAGCAACCAGCCTGCCTCACCGTATTTTTGAGTGGGTTGACAGAAAGTCAGAGAGACGCGGTGAAAAGCAGATAAGTGATCTGCAGATGATCACTTCAGTTGTGCTGCTTTTTATGTCAATTCTGATACTTATATCGGAATCGTTTAATCCGTTCCTTTACTTCAGATTCTAAGACAGGTGCTTTGAATGCAGAAAAATAAAACGAACAATGGATTTTACATATTTATCATACTGCAGGGACTCGTTATTGCAGGACTGTTTTCTACTGCACATAAGCAGAAAGATTATTCTGAAATCGAGAACAGGACTCTGACTGAAATTCCGGCTGTCTCCTGGAGCGATGTAATGAATGGTACGTATCAGGAGCAGATGGAAAGCGGCCTTAAGGATCAGTCGGATTTAAAAACAGCCTCTGTCAGAGCCTCTACGGTTATTGACATGCTTACGATGCATTATGACAAGAATGGTACCTACTTTAATACCAAGGGAGATTATGTCAAAAAAGAGACCGATAATGACTATACTGATAAGCATCTGGAATTAAATTCAAAAATAATAGCAAAGTTTGCAGATAATACTGGTAAGCCTGTAGACCTCTGCCTGATTCCGCCAAAGGGTTCAGTTCATCCGGAGGAGCTTCCGGATTTTGCTCCGTACTTAGATGATATGAAGTTCCGTGAGAAGGTGTTTAAGAACGCGAAGGACTATGACAATCTCTCTCTGGTCTCAATGGAAAATCTGCTTTCTTCTGACAAGGAGGCTTACTTTAGGACAGACCACCATTACAATGCATATGGGGCATATCTGGCATCAAAGGATTATCTGACTTCTATTGGTTATCCGTCAAATGATTATGTGGTCTATGTACCTCAGGAAGTTGGCGACAGATTTCAGGGATCACTCTATAAAAAAGTGCCGATTTTTACAAACTCATATGATCAGATGATAATTCCTACCAATGTAGACCATGTAAAAATCAGTTATTACTATTCGGGAGATGGAAGACTGACTCAGGATAAAAAGTCGATGAGCTTCTATGAGCCTGGGTATCTGCTGACAAAGAACAAATACAACGTGTATATGGGTGGAAACCATGGACTTGCTGTAATAGATAATACAGATAAAAAGGATGGACAGGTACTTTTTGTGATTAAGGATTCATTTGCAAACTCTGCAGCTCCTTATCTGATAAACAGATTCAAGAGGATAGTCATGGTAGACCTGAGGTATTTCAGCAGCTCAGTCTCAGAGACAGTAAAAAAATACGATCCGGACAGGATCGTATTCTGGTATGAGTCTTTGGATTTTGCTCAGGAATCAAGGTTCCCGGCACTCTTGAGATAATGCTTATTTCCAATACTTGATAATGGTTTCAGCAAGGGCGTTTCCTATTTTTTCATAGGTGTATTTCGTCATATGCAGGTTATCTGCCGTGGCATATGGGCAGTTCTCCTGATTTACGAACGATGAGGTCTTGAAGTCTACGACTTTGAGGCCTTTATTTTTATAAATTTCAAGAATTTTATTTTTGGCATCATTATAATTTTTGAGTGTGTATCCTATAGAATTCTTTGTGGAGTAGCGGCTCTTTTTCATGGTATAAGCACCACCGCAGCGGTCACTGTAGAACAGATCAGGCATGATCACAGTTATGTGGCTCTTGCCTTTTTTAACTCTTGTGTTGTCAGCCTTTAAGATATCAGTCATCAGGGAATTCAGTGCCCCATAATAGGTACTCTGGTTCTTAGAAGAAGAATTTCCTATAGGTACGGCATCGGTGTAGTCGTTTGTTCCAGCACAGATAACTATGGTATCAAAGTCAGAGAAAGTGTTTGTGTTCTTTTTCAGAAGTCCCGGATTTGCGACAGGGGTAGTGCCTTTTAGGATCTTTGGTACTACATCAGTTATTATCCTGTAGCGGTGTACCGATGATGTGTCTTTTTCCTTGAAAGCCATAGTGGCACCAGGGATGGCTGCATTGTAGTATTTGGCATTTGTCAGTTCGCCAATCCTGTAAGGATATGAGAATCTGTGGATTGTTGTGCTGCTCTTATAAGGAGTTCCAAAGGTGATTGAGTCACCGATATAGAGAATTTTTTTCTTGCTGTATTTCCTTTTCGCAGTCGTAAAACCATAATAGGACATCTCCTGGATGGTTTTACCATTTCTACTTGCCACGGCAGTGACATTAATGTAATTATAGCCTATCTTTGGTGTAAAAGTACAGCTGATATAGTCGGCATCTGCCTGGCTTAAAGTAGCTACAGTTCTGTGTGAGTAGGTTCCGTTAGATAACTTTTTAGATGATGAAATCAGGTACTTGGTGGCATGATTTATTCTTGTAAAAAGTATATTGATTTTGCCGCTGCCAGCTGATTTTGCGTCGACTATTATCGGAGCACCAAAATTAAAATATCCATTTGAATCATATGGGGAGAGACTCCGCTTGGAATTGTCAGAGTCACTTTTAAGACCACGGACAGTATAGGCGATGGTATGCGATGATGTATCTAAGAATGTGTTGTTTAAGAGAACATTCTTTTTATCACTCGCGCTGAAGCTCGTGCTGTAAACGTCAGTATAGGCTGTCTGGCTCTTATATACTGTGGCTATGGATTTCCATTTGCCGTTGTCGATTTTTCGATAGATGGTATAGCCTTCTGCATTTTCATTTGCTGACCATTTGAGCTCTGAACGTAGATTTGTTATATCAGCCGTGACTATAGACTTTCCTCTGATTGTTGAAATACCGGTATGGTCGTAATCGCTTATAGAGCTGCCATTGCTGCTGGAGACCTTTGAGCGGACAGTATATATGTACTCGCCTGTTTTAGGGAGTTCTCTGTCAGTGTAAGATGTATTGCTGCCTGAAGAACGGACTGAGGCAATCTTTGAAAATTTACCGCCGCTTTCTTTACGGTAGATGTAGCAGACACTAGAATATCCTGGATTAAAAACGAGTTTTGCCTTGTCATACTTACCTGAAGTATTCTGTACATAAAGAGCAATAAGCTTTGGTTTGTCGGCAGCAGCCGGATGTATCTCAAATATGAAAAATGAAAAAACAACTGTCAGTAATACTGCAGCAGTTATTGTAAAATTCTTGTAACGCATATGTGTATTATATCAAAAGTTTTTCCAAATATCCATCCTTGACACTTTTTAATGAATAATGTAAACTTAGTTGGTAAAAATTTTATACCTATTAAGGAGGTGCTCCTGTGCTTGGAATTATAATCGCAGTAGTGGTGACGCTCGTGATTGCAGTTCCGGTGAGCATCTTCGTTACAAATTCCTATCATAAGAAAGTCACGGAACAGAAGGTAGGAGGAGCCGAGCAGCAGGCCAGAGCCATTATTGACGAGGCTGTAAAGACGGCAGAGACGAAGAAGCGGGAGATCCTTATCGAGGCAAAAGAGGAATCGATGCGTTCTAAGAATGAGCTCGAAAAAGAGATCAAGGAACGCAGAGCAGAAGTTTCGAAGAGTGAATCGCGAGTACAGCAGAAAGAGGAAAATCTCGATAAAAAGCTTGAAAGCGCAGACAGAAAGGAACAGTCTCTTGTAAGCCGAGAGGAGAATCTCGAGAAGGAACGGCAGAAGGTAGCGAAGCTGAATGAGCAGAGGGTACAGGAACTCGAACGAATCTCAGGTCTTACCTCCCAACAGGCAAAAGATTTTCTACTGGGCGCAGGCCAAGGATGAGGCTGATAAGCAGGCCAAGGAAATCCTTGTTACAGCCATTCAGAGATGTGCAGCAGACCATGTTGCTGAGTCTACTATCTCTGTTGTGCAGCTGCCAAATGATGAGATGAAAGGCCGTATCATTGGTCGTGAGGGAAGAAATATCCGTACCCTTGAGACCCTGACAGGCGTAGAACTTATCATAGATGATACTCCTGAAGCAGTAGTTCTTTCAGCATTTGACCCGGTTCGCCGTGAGGTGGCCCGTATAGCGTTAGAGAAGCTGATTGTGGACGGACGAATTCATCCAGCCAGAATTGAGGAAATGGTCGAGAAGGCAAAGAAGGAGGTCGATAACACCATCCGTGAGGAAGGTGAGCAGGCTGCCTTGGATACCGGTGTCCATGGACTTAATCCTGAGGAGATAAAGCTTTTAGGAAGGCTTAAATACCGTACAAGCTTCGGACAGAATGTCCTGAAGCATTCCATAGAGGTATCACAGTTAGCCGGACTCCTCGCCGCAGAGGTGGGAGTCGACACACGCTTAGCCAAGCGTGCAGGACTTTTACATGATATAGGAAAGGCAGTCGATCACGAGCAGGATCAGTCTGAGTCACAGTCACATGTGGCTTTAGGTGTTGAGATCTGCAGGAAGTACAAGGAATCACCGGTTATCATTAACGCAGTTGCCGCTCATCACGGAGACTGTGAACCGGAATCTCTTATTGCGCTTCTTATTCAGGCTGCTGATACCATTAGTGCAGCGCGCCCAGGTGCACGCCGTGAAACCTTAGAGAATTATACAAACAGAATTCAGCAGTTAGAGGACGTCGCAGACAGTTTTGAGGGCGTCGAGAGATCTTTTGCCATTCAGGCAGGCAGAGAGGTTCGTGTCATGGTAGTTCCTGAGAAAATATCTGACGCGGATATGGTACTTCTGGCCAGGGATATCACAAAGAAGATCGAAAATGAGCTTCAGTATCCAGGACAGATAAAAGTGAACGTGATCCGTGAATCACGTGTCGTTGATTATGCCAAATAACTACGGGGTCGGCTTTTTGAGCCGGCCTTTTTTTGCACAGAGAAAAATACATCAATTATTAGAAAGTGTTCATTGTAATGAATACCCCCTATATGTATAATTAGCTTTGGTTGTAAATACAATGGGAAAATGAATTGTCCAGTGATAGTATATGATTATATTAAAGAACGGAGGCAGATAAGATGTCAGATATTCTTCAGATAGAGGGACTCAAGGTAAAGCTCGCAGAAGAGGGCACCGAGATCCTTCATGGAATAGATTTAAGCGTAGGCGCAGGTGAGGTTCATGTGCTGATGGGACCTAACGGTGCCGGAAAGTCAACTCTTGGTTCATCAATCATGGGTGATCCGAGATATCAGATTACAGACGGTAAGGTCATTTTTGACGGAGCTGATATCACTCATGAATCCACTGATAAAATAGCAAAGGCTGGAATCTTCATGTCATTCCAGAACCCGATCGAGGTTCTGGGAATTTCTGTTGCAAACTTCATCCGCACAGCCTTGGAGAATAAGACAGGTGAGCATATCAAGGCCTGGGATTTCATGAAGGATTTAAAGAAGACTATGAAGGTCCTCGATATGGATCCATCATATGCAGAGCGTGACTTAAATGTCGGCTTCTCAGGTGGTGAGAAAAAGAAGGCTGAGATCCTTCAGCTCCTTATGCTTAAGCCAAAGCTCGCTATCCTTGATGAGACAGATTCAGGTCTCGACGTTGACGCTGTAAGAACAGTAAGTGCCGGAATCGAGGAGTACAAGAGAACTGTCGGCGGAGCTCTTCTTATCATAACCCACGCCACAAGGATCCTTGAATCCTTGAAGGTCGATAAGACACACATCCTCGCTGATGGCCGTGTAATCGCTGAGGGTGATGCCTCTATGGTTGATGATATTAACGAGAACGGTTTTGAGAAATACTTAAAAGAAGGTAATGCCGAATGAAGGAAAAGACACAGGTAGCAGATATTGACCGCTCCATGTATGACTTCAGGTATTCCGAGGATGACGCCTATAAGGTCGACGAGGGACTTACCCCTGCCATCGTAGAGCAGATCTCAAAAGAGAAGAACGACCCAGAGTGGATGCATGATTTCCGCCTGAAGTCGCTTGAGATATACAATCAGATCCCGGTTCCGAACTGGGGCCCGTCCATCGAGGGACTCGATATGGATCACATCGTGACCTATGTCCGCCCGAAGGACAACAAGATGCAGAATGACTGGGAGAATGTTCCTACTGATATCAAGGATACCTTTGAAAAGCTTGGTATTCCACAGGCTGAGAGAAAGTCCTTAGCTGGTGTAGGTGCCCAGTACGATTCAGAGCTCGTATACCATAACGTTAAAGACTCCGTTGCTGAAAAGGGAGTAGTTTACACTGATATCGAGAGCGCTCTGCACGGTCCGTATGCCGATATGATCCACGAGCATTTTATGAAGCTCGTGCCTCCTACTGACCATAAATTCGCAGCTCTTCACGGCGCTGTATGGTCAGGCGGCTCTTTCGTATATGTGCCGAAGGGAGTTCACCTCGACTTCCCGCTTCAGTCATACTTCAGACTGAACGCAAAGGGAGCAGGTCAGTTCGAGCACACACTTATTATTGTAGATGATGACGCATACCTTCACTTTATCGAGGGCTGCTCAGCACCTAAGTACAACGTCGCAAACTTACATGCCGGCTGCGTTGAGCTTTTCGTTGGTAAAAATGCAACGCTCAGGTACTCTACTATAGAGAACTGGTCGAAGAACATGTATAACCTGAACACCAAGCGCGCGAGAGTAGATGAGGGCGGAAAGGTCGAGTGGATCTCAGGTTCATTTGGATCTCACGTATCCTACCTCTATCCTATGAGCGTTCTTGCAGGTAAGGGTTCGAGATCTGAGTTTACAAGTGTCACATTCGCAGGTAAGGGTCAGAACCTCGATACAGGATGCAAGGTAGTTCATGCAGCTCCTGATACATCTTCATATGTAAATACCAGAAGTATCAGTAAGGATGGCGGTATTTCGACATTCAGAAGTGCGGTTACAATCGCTGAGAACGCCACCGGCTCGAAGTCAGCTGTTTCCTGCCAGTCGCTTATGCTCGATGACATCTCACGTTCTGATACTATCCCAGCAATGGATATAAGAACATCGGATGCTGATGTAGGTCACGAGGCAAAGATCGGCCGTATTTCAGACGATGTAGTTTTCTATCTGATGAGCCGTGGAATGAGTGAAGAGGACGCGAGAGCACTTATCGTATCGGGCTTCGCAGACAACGTCGGAAAAGAGCTTCCGCTCGAGTACGCTGTTGAGATGAATAACCTGATCCAGCTGGAGATGAAAGGAGCGATAGGGTGACCGAAAGCACAGAGACGAAAGCGAGCTGAAAGCGAAGCTTGAGTCCTGTGCGAGGTCGTTCTTCGAGATTAGCGAACGCAAGCCGAAGGCGCTGCGTGAGCTTAACGAGAAGAACTTCCTTATTACGCATACTTGTAATCAGGAGAATAATATGAGTGAATTAAAATTAAACATCCTGCCTTCTCCTACCTGGAACTGGCTTCGGATGAATGATACAGATTATCAGATGAAAAAGACCGACGGCTATGGCAGTCCGTCTATAGTAACGACAGCAGGAGTCTCCGAGAGTGACGGTATTTTTCCTGCAGAATTCGACGGCGGTATAGGACCTGACTTCTCAAAGAGACTTGATGAGGACCAGGTTCACGCAGAGGTCTTTGATATAAACGCAGACACAACGGATCCGTTAAAGATCGCCTTTGACTATGATGAGGAAAGCGCCTTGGCTAACCGCTTCGTGATAAATGTTGCAGCAGGTAAAAAGGCCACCGTTATCATGAACTTTGCAGCGATGAAGAGTGCCGGACAGTACAGTGTTCAGACCAGCGCAGTCCTGGAGAAGGACGCAGAGCTTACTATAGTTCAGGTCATGAGAACTTCCGATGAGGCGGTATTTTTAAACGATATAGGTACTGAGATAGCAGACAGTGCGAAATTCAATCTTGTGCAGATCGCCCTCGGCGGTAAAAATGTCTTCCTCGGCGTAAAGAACCACCTGAGCGGAGTAAAGAGCGCAATTGACATGAAGCTTGGCTATTACCTGACAGGTGATAACAATCTCGATGTAAACTACATCGCAAGCCACACCGGAAAGAAGACCAAGTGCGACATCTACGCAAATGGAGTCTTAAGAGATAAGGCAGTAAAGACCTTCCGTGGCACTATCGATTTCATAAAGGGCTGCAAGGGCGCGTTAGGAAACGAGCTCGAGGATGTCCTGATGATGGATAAGACAGTCCGCAACAAGACTATCCCTGTTATCCTCTGCGCAGAGGAGGATGTCGAGGGAAATCACGGCGCTACTATCGGAAAGCTCGCAGCTGACCTTCTCTTCTACTTAGAGAGCCGCGGAATGACTGAGGAGGCTGTATATGAGATGATGGCAAGGGCCCGCATCGACGCAGTCGCAGCCTCAATAGATGACGAGGAGACGAGGGAGCAGGTCGGAAAGTACCTGGACGAATTTAAGAGGTGAGACCTTTATGAGCATTAAGGAAGAGTTCCCTTTATTAGAAAAAAGAGATATAGTCTATCTCGACAACGCTGCGACGACACAGAAGCCGCCATGCGTGATCGAGGCAGCAAGCAGATATTATAACGAGAATAACGCGAATCCATTGAGAGGCTTGTATCAGCTCTCAATCGACGCGACAGACGAGTACGAGAACGCAAGGCAGGAGGTCGCTGACTTTATAGGAGCCAAAGACAAGGCTGAGATTATTTTTACAAGAAATGCTACAGAAAGCCTTAATCTGGTAGCCTATGCATACGCGAGGAATTTCTTGAAAGAGGGTGACGAGGTCATAACGACGATCGCCGAGCACCACTCCGACATGATCCCGTGGCAGCAGGCCTGCAAAGCTACCGGAGCGCATCTGACTTATCTCTACTGTGAGAAAGATGGAACGATGACTCCTGATATGCTTGAAAAAATAATATCGGACAAGACGAAAATCGTCGCCGTGACTCAGGTATCGAACGTCTTTGGCCGCGTAAACGACATCAAGGGCTTTGCTGAGGTAGCGCACAGACACGGAGCAATCCTCGTAGCAGACGGAGCCCAGTCTGTTCCGCACATCCCGGTGAATGTGCAGGATTTGGACTGCGACTTCCTCGCCTTTTCAGGCCACAAGATGTACGCTCCGATGGGCATCGGTGTCCTCTATGGTAAGAAGGATATCCTTGAAAAAATGCCGCCGTTCCTCTTTGGCGGTGAGATGATAGAGTATGTGACTACCGAGGGCGCTACCTGGGCAGAGCTTCCGCACAAGTTCGAAGCTGGTACTGTAAATGTCGGCGGAGCAGTAGGCCTTGGAGAAGCCATCCGCTTTATGAAGCGCTTCGGCTGGGATTCAATCGAGAAGCGTGAGGAAGAGCTTACGACATACGCCATGGAAAAAATGGCCGCTTACCCTCATGTACATATCATAGGCTCAAAGGATCCTAAGGAGCATCACGGAATCATCACCTTTACAGTAGATGATGTCCATCCGCACGACTGCGCAGCTATTTTTGACGAGCATAACGTGGCTGTAAGAGCCGGTCATCACTGTGCCCAGCCACTGCTCAAGTACTTAGGTAAGATGTCTACAGTCAGAGCTTCAATGGCTTTTTATAATGATAAGAGTGATATAGACGCATTTTACGATGCGCTGATAAGCATCAGGAAGGAAATGGGATATGCAGACTAACAGTACCTTTTATAAAGAGCTTGTTACAGATCACAACCTGCATCCGGCTCATAAGCATCATATAGATGGAGCAAACCTTACACTCGAGGGCGTAAACCCTTCCTGTGGAGATGACATCGTGGTAAATCTCAAGGTGTCTGATGACGGCACAATAGAAGATGGTGCTTTCGAGGGAGATGGCTGTGCTATCTCTCAGGCTTCTGCCGATATGATGATGGACCTTATCATTGGAAAGAAAAAGGATGAGGCACTTCATCTCGCTGATATTTTCTTAAGGATGATAAAGGGAAGTGTCACAGACGATGAACTCGATGAGCTCGAAGAAGCAGGAGTCCTTCAGGACGTAAGTCATATGCCTGCCCGTGTAAAGTGTGCTGTTTTAGGCTGGCACACGATTCAGGAGATGTTCGGCGACGAGAACGAGAAGGCTAAAAACGAGGCAGCAGGCAGATAATACGCAATGATATAATAAAGGTGTCCGAAAATTTATTATAGAGATGGGGGTTAAATGTTTTTTTTCAAAAATAAAGGTAAAATCGATCCTGGCGCCATAATGCAGGATATGGCTTTAAATATAAAGACATGTTTCTGGTTTTTAAACATTGTTCTGCTTATTATCCATTGCCTGCTTGAGGTGATATATGTATTCTCAGGCGTAAAGGTTATGATAGTTGAGAATATCTTCGTCATAGCCTTTTACGCTGTGATGTTCTTTTTTCTAAGAAATAACAAATTAAAGATTTACTGTGTTCTGATGTATCTCGAGATATTAAGCCATAGTGTATTAGGCTCGCTATGCCTCGGGAACAGCTGTGGCTTCCAGAGATGGGCGATTACCCTGATGTGTGCCTGCTTCCTGCCTATGTACGCTCTTTTTGACGTGTCAGAGCTCAAGAGGTCATCCGCACTGATCACATCCTCGGTAGGATTGGTTTACATAATCCTATGTGTTTTTCATTTGTTAGGTTTTATACCGGATACAATTCCCGGAGTAGCCCCTATAATAGTGAAGCTGCTGTCGCTTTTTAACTCATTAGTGCTTGCAGTGGGCGTATTTTTCTTTACCTATCTGTTTACGAGCAGGATTACAAGCATCGAGAAAAAATACAGATACCAGGCAAGACACGACCAGCTGACAGGTCTCTATAACCGATTTGCACTAAACGAGATCATTTCGAGAGAGATGAGCGCGATTAATAAAGATAAAGGATTTTCTATAGCGATAGCGGACATTGATTTTTTCAAGAGAGTAAATGATACCTATGGACACGAGACAGGTGATTCTGTGCTCTACATAGTTTCAGAGAACCTGGTAGCCCACACAAACGACACCTGTAAGGTAGGCAGATGGGGCGGCGAGGAATTTCTGTTCATCGTCTTTGGAGATAACTCTGATACGAGGATCCGTGAAAAAATGGAATCAATCAGAAACGATATCGAGCACCTGAAGATTCCATATCAGGATTCGTATATAAATATCACGATTTCCGCAGGTATTTCCACATATATAAGCGGTGATAACAAGGACACGATTCTCCAGCGAGCCGATGACAACCTCTATGAGGCGAAGGAGACCGGAAGGAATAAAGTAGTTTTTTAAAAATAACCGGAGCCCGGCAAAATGGACTCCGGTTTTTCATGTCAATGTGCATTTACTTTTACAATTAAGGCGAAATGTATATTTTTATCATACATGGAATCCTCGATTGAATATGTAAATCGGGCCTTGTTTTCCTTAGAATAAAGATGGACAAAGAATTTTTTAGCACTCGGCCGTGATGGCTGATAGAAATGGAGTGATCTTACAAATGCTGAAATTCGGAAAGGCAGTAGTAAAGAGCAGATTCGTAATCCTTATTGTTGCGGTGCTGCTTCTGATCCCGGCAGGAATCGGATACATCCACACGAGGGTTAACTACGATATCCTCTCATATCTGCCAAAAGAAATCGATACGATGAAAGGACAGGACATGCTCCTCGAGAAATTCAGGACAGGTGCCTATTCATTTGTCGTAGTCGATGGAATGGATAACAAGGATTTGAAAAAGACGGCAGATACGATATCAGACATCCCTCACGTAAAGAAGGTCATCTGGTACGGATCAGTTATGGATATGAACATCCCGAAGGAGGCAATGCCTGAGAAGGCCTACAAATTCATCCATAACTCGGACAAAAACGCCGATCTGATGGTGATCCTGTTCGACCAGGGAATGGCTGAGGACGGAACGATGAAAGCCCTTGATACGATGAACACCAAGCTTTCAAAGCAGTGCTTTGTATCAGGAATGGCTTCCGTCATAAACGATACCAGAAACCTTTCTAAAAAAGAGGTCCCTATCTACGTGCTGATCGCCGTAGTTCTATGTCTCATAGTTCTTATGGTAACCCTTGATTCGGCATTTGTACCGTTCCTCTTCCTTATATCTATAGGAATGGCGGTCGTCTATAACCTGGGTACGAATATGATACAGGGGCAGATTTCCTACGTGACGCAGGCCTTAGCGGCAGTACTTCAGCTCGGTGTCACGATGGACTACTCGATTTTCCTCTGGCACAGCTACGAGGAGCAGCAGAGAGTATTCGGACAGGATAATAAAGATGCGATGGCACACGCTATATCAAAGACCTTCCTCTCGATAGCAGGTTCATCGACGACAACTATCGCCGGATTTATCGCACTCTGCTTCATGAGCTTCAGGATCGGCCTTGACCTCGGTGTAGTAATGGCAAAGGGTGTTCTCGTTGGACTTATCTCCTGTGTTACGATACTGCCATCACTTATCCTGGTATTTGACCCGATCGTCAGAAAGACAAACCACAAAGTCATCATGCCGGATCTCGGAAGGACAGCCAACTGGATAGTAAAGCACTGCTATGTATTTTTCGTAATCTTTTTAATCCTTGCTGTACCAGCATTCTATGGACAGGCACATACGAAGGTTTACTATGATCTCGCCGGAAAGCTTCCTGACTCTATGAAGAGTAAGCAGGCTAATGAAAAAATGAACGAGGACTTCAAGATGGGAGCTACCTCGATAATCATTGCCGACTCGAGCCTGAGTGCTGAGAAGTCAGATAAGATGATAAGTGAGATTGAAGACCTGAAGGGCATAAAGCTTGCGATGTCAGTAGACTCTCTGACAGGACCTATGATTCCTTCAGATGTGATACCTGATGATATCAGAGATGAGCTTAAGAGCGGTGACAAGCAGCTTATGATAGTAACGTCGGACTACGCGACGGCTACGTCAAAGGTAAACAGACAGTGTACTCAGATTGAAAAGATCATAAAGAAATATGACAAGAGCGCAATGCTTATCGGTGAGGCGCCATGTACGAAGGATCTAGTAAATATCACAAACTCTGATTTCAACAGAGTAAACGCTGTATCGATAATCATTGTATTTTTCATAATCCTGATATCTTTCAGGTCGATTTCGATACCTATAATCCTCGTTGCAGTAATCGAATTCGCCATCTACATCAATATGGGAATTCCGTACTACACGCACACGACACTGCCGTTTATCGCAAGCATTGTCATCGGAACTATTCAGCTGGGTTCAACCGTCGACTATGCTATTCTTATGACGAACAGGTACAAGACGAACCGCTTTAACGGAGTTGAGAAGAAGGAAGCCATTACAGATGCGCTCCGTGGCTCGATCAGCTCGATCATCGCTTCAGCGCTGACCTTCTTTGGAGCAACCTTCGGAGTAGCAGTTTACTCGGATATCGATATGATCTCCTCACTCTGCAACCTTATGGCAAGAGGAGCTATCATAAGTATGCTCGTCGTTATCTTCCTGCTGCCGTCGATGTTCATGATCTTCGATAAGGTGATCATCCACACCAGCGCAGGCTTCATAGACCGAAAGATTTGAGACGAGAACAAGCGAAGCGCAGTTCGAGTCCAAATCGAGGTCGTTCTTCGAGATTAGCAAACGCGAGTCGAAGACGAAGCGTGAGCTTAACGAGAAGAACTTCATTAATAATACATTAAGACGATAAAGGCATGACGGATTGGAGGAAAAATAAATGAAGTTACCAGAGCTTAAAAAAATTTTCCGTAAGAAATATATCATCAGAGTCGTAGCAGGTGCTCTTGTGGTTGGACTGGTTTCTACCGGAACTGTCCAGTACACTGCCATGGCTGATAAGGCGTCTGCAACCGAGGAGACTACAAACAGCATCATAGATACTGATAATCTCAAGGTCGAGAGCAAGGACCTCGACAGAGATGAGACGGTCTACCTGATCACAAAGCCTGATGGAACTGTAACAGACACTATCTCAGCGGTACACCTGATCAATAAGGACGGCGAGGATACTATAGATGATGTCTCAGACCTTACAGACATCAAGAATACGAACGGTGACGAGAAGTTCACCCAGGACGGCGATAAGGTCACCTGGGAGGCCAATGGAAATGATATCTACTATCAGGGCCATTCAACAGCCGAGGCTCCTGTCACTGTAAAGGTAACCTACACCCTCGATGGTGATGAGATCAGCCCGAAGGAGCTCGCAGGAAAGAGCGGACACGTAAAGATCCACTATGACTACACAAATAACACGAGCTACACTGAAAAAGTAAACGGTGAAGATGTTACTACCGTAGTTCCTTTCGCTGCAATCACTGGAATGATATTAAACGATGATTTCACGAATGTAAAGGTAAGCAATGGCCGTGTAATCCAGAATGGTACAAAGTCCATCGTCGTAGGCTATGCTCTTCCTGGAGTAAAGGATTCACTCGAGAAGAGCGGCGGCTCCTTTGATAAGGACATCTCACTTCCAGAGTCATTCGATGTAGAGGCTGATGTAAAGGATTTTGACCTCGAGACTCAGATGACAGCCTTAATAGATGCTTCAAATACCCTGACATCCAACGCAAAGGAGACTGATGACTTATCCAGTGATATGGACAAGCTCTCAGATGCCACAGATGAGCTGGCTGACGGCAGTAAGCAGCTGAGCGACGGAGCCAGTGACCTGAGCAGTGGCGCTGACAAGCTTGCAGATGGTGCAAAGAGCGCAAAGGATGGAAGCACTAAGCTTGAGAGTGGAAGCAAGCAGATTCGTGACGGTCTTGGAACCCTTCAGAAGAATATGAGCACCTTCACAAGTGGTGCCTCATCTCTTTCAAGCGGACTTAAGACATACACAGCAGGCGTTTCACAGTTAAACGGTGGAATTGGACAGCTTAAGACTTCACTTGCACCGCTTTCAAGTGCACTTCCTGCTCTCGGAAACCTTAATATCACAGACCTTGCTACTCAGATGTCTGCTCTTTCAAAGGGTGTATCTCAGTTAAAGACAGGTTCAGATCAGCTGCTTGCCGGCTACAATGGTGACGGAACAGCTGCAAATCCAGGCCTCGTAAAGAGCATGGATCAGCTGACAACTGGCTCAAAGTCAGTTTCAGATGCTGCTGCTCAGGTATCAAGCGGAGCAAGCTCACTTGATAAGGGTATCGGACAGATTCAGTCAGCTCTTACAGGAGTTGGCTCACAGTTTGCCACCCAGTCACAGGCACAGCTGACACAGACTATTGACTCAAAGCTCAATGGCAATACACAGCTTATCGGTCTTTTAAGACAGAAGAAGATTCTCGGTGCTGATGAGAAGATTACTCTTTCAAATATCGATACAGTGGTAACAAAGCTTACAGGAGCTCAGACTCAGATCATCACAGGTCTTGTAAAGTCTGGTGAAGATACTGCCACAGCTACAGCCACCTACTACACAGCTCTCGATGGTCTGCATCAGGTTCAGGCTGCAAAGAGCGCGTTGGATGCTGCTGGACAGTCACTTCAGAGTGAGCTTACAAGTGAGTCTGTAACAAGCCAGATAAAGCAGCTTACCGATGGCTCAAAGCAGTTGGCTGACGGCTCCTCAAAGCTTGCTGCCGGAGCAAAGACTGTAAGTGATGGCATGAGCGCTGCAAATGAGGGCGTAAAGAAGATGGCAGCAGGCCAGAAACAGCTCTCAGATGGTATCGATCAGCTTTCTTCGGGATTAGGTTCAGCAGACTTAAGCAAAGTAGATATGTCATCTATCTCAAGCCTTTCGACACAGTTCTCAGCACTTATCAAAGGTGTTGACCAGCTCTATGACGGAAGCAGCAAGCTTGTAGCAAATAATGACAAGCTCACAGGCGGCGCAAAGCAGCTTTCTACAGGTGCCGGTCAGATTTCAACAGGAGTAAACAAGCTCTACACTGGAGCAGGCAGCCTTTACACAGGTGTCGGAAGTCTTTCAGATGGACTTGGAACTCTCTATGATGGAACCATCTCCTTATCAGACGGAGCTGTGAAGCTTTCTGATGGTGCAGATGACCTCCATGATGGAATCGTGAAGTTCAACAAAGAGGGAATCGAGAAGCTTATCAATTCTTACAACGGAGACATAAAGCCGCTCGCAAATCAGCTGCGTGCAGCAATCGATGCCGGCGAGAATTATCAGAGTTTCTCAGGAATCGCCGATGGCAAAAAGGGTGCTGTAAAGTTCCTCTACAGAATGGACGCAATCACTGCTCCTGATGATGAGAACTGATTTGACAATATGCCGATATGTGTTAGAATTTAGCTTGCTGTAAAAATATATGTAACAGCAGAGCTCTTTCGACATTTTACCTCCGATGGCTTTGCTGTCGGAGGTTTTTTAATGAAATTCAGACCCTGTATAGATATTCACGATGGAGCTGTAAAGCAGATAGTAGGTTCGAGCCTTGACGATAAGACTGATTCAGCAAAGGAGAATTTTGTTGCAACGCACGATGCCGGTTACTATGCTGCTATGTATAAAGAAAAACAGCTAAATGGCGGGCATGTTATAATGCTGAATGCCAAGGGCACTCCTGAGTATGAGGCCTCAAGACAGCAGGCTCTTCTGGCGCTTCACACCTATCCGAATGGCCTTATGGTCGGCGGCGGTCTAGACGATAGGAATGTATCGGAGTTTTTGGATGCTGGCGCAAGCCACGGTATTTTTACAAGCTTTGTGTTCTTTGATGGGCAGATTCAGATGGAGAGACTGAAAAGGCTTGTAAGTGTGGCTGGAAGAGAGCATATAGTCTTAGATCTCTCCTGCAAAAACAGAGACGGAGACTACTATGTAGTAACTGACCGCTGGCAGAAATTTACTGAACAGAAGCTCTCTGTAGACCTGCTTAGGTACCTCGAGGATTACTGCGACGAGTATCTGATACACGCGGCTGATGTAGAGGGGAAGAGGGCAGGAGCTGACGAGAGACTGCTTTCTATCCTTGCCGATTATGACGGCATTCCTGTTACCTATGCCGGCGGCGTTGGAAGCTATGATGATTTAAGAGAAATAAAACGCCTGACTGATGGCAGAATTGATGTAACTATCGGCAGTGCTCTTGATATTTTTGGCGGAACCCTTGAACTTGAAAAGATTTTAAGTATAATAGAAAAGGGTTAAGGAGGATTTTTATGACCTCAATTGATTTTACAAAAATGCATGGCTGCGGCAATGACTACGTCTATGTAGACTGCACAAAAAACGATATCCCTGACGGTTCTTCAATCGCCAGATTCGTAAGCGACAGGCATTTCGGAATCGGATCTGACGGACTTATTCTTATTAAGAAGTCCAAGGTTGCTGATTTCCAGATGGATATGTACAATGCCGACGGCTCGAAGGGTGAGATGTGCGGAAACGGCATCCGCTGCGTAGCGAAGTACGTCTACGACAATGGCCTTACTGATAAGACTACTATCACTGTTGAGACTCTTGCAGGTATAAAGACTCTCGAGCTTACAGTAAAGGATGGCAAGGTCGATTCAGTCCTTGTGAATATGGGTTCTCCGGTGCTCAAGGCTTCGCATATTCCGGTTACTTTTCCAAAAGATCAGATGATTAACGAGCCTATGGAGGTCGATGGCAATATCTTCCGTGTGACCTGCGTTTCGATGGGGAATCCTCACTGCGTTATTTTTACAGATGAGGATACGAGAACTATCGATCTGCCGCATATCGGGCCGATGTTTGAGAACCATCCGACGTTCCCTCAGAGGACCAATACCGAATTCGCGAATATCCTCGACCGGAAAAATATCCGCATGAGAGTCTGGGAGCGCGGCAGCGGTGAGACGCTCGCCTGCGGTACTGGCGCCTGCGCTACGACTGTAGCTGCTGTGGTTAATGGTCTTACTGATGAGGAAGTCACGATGCACCTCTTAGGTGGAGAGCTGACTGTCAGATACGACAGGGAAAATGATACCGTCTGGCTCAAGGGACCGGCCACTACTGTATTTACAGGTCATATCGATATTCCGGAATCTTTTGAGAGAGATGATGTGAAGATTTACGAGCCGAAGAAGTGAGTCTGGCGTTTATTTTTTCAAGATAAATAATTATAGAAGTTCAGGTTTTTAGAAGGAGAAAGAAATGTATCAGGTTAATACGAACTATCTGAAGTTACCGGGAAGCTACCTTTTTTCAACTATCGCGAAGAAGGTTGCCGCTTTTGCTGAGGCAAATCCAGACAAGAAGATCATCAGACTTGGAATCGGTGATGTAACACAGCCGCTGCCAAAGGTCGTTATCGATGCCCTTCACAAGGCTGTTGACGAGCAGGCTGACGCTGCTACTTTCAGAGGATACGCACCGGACCTCGGATATGATTTTTTACGTAACGCTATCGCAAAGCACGATTATCAGGACAGAGGCTGCGATATCGCTCCTGACGAGATCTTCGTTTCTGACGGTGCGAAGAGTGATTCTGGTAATATCCAGGAGCTTTTCTCTGAGGACAACCGTATTGCTGTTACTGATCCGGTTTATCCTGTTTATGTAGATTCAAATGTTATGGCTGGCCGCTGCGGTAACTATGATGCCAATACCGGTATGTGGGACAGAGTCATCTACATGCCTTCAACTGCTGAGAATGGTTTCGTTCCTGAGTTCCCTAAGGAGACTCCTGACATCATCTATCTCTGCCTGCCGAATAACCCGACTGGTACTACTCTTAAGAAGGTTGATCTGCAGAAGTGGGTTGACTATGCTAACCAGAAGGGCTCTATAATAATCTTTGATGCCGCTTATGAGCACTATATCTCTACTCCGGATGTTCCTCATTCTATCTATGAGTGTGATGGCGCTAAGGACTGCTGCATCGAGATCAGATCATACTCAAAGACTGCCGGCTTCACTGGTCTTCGTCTTGGCTTTACTGTTGTTCCGAAGAGCCTTAAGTCTGGTGACGCTTCTCTTCATGATATGTGGGCACGCCGTCACGGGACAAAGTTCAACGGTGCTCCGTACATCGTTCAGCGTGCCGGTGAGGCTATCTACTCTGAGGAGGGCATGAAGGAGATTGACGCTTTAGTCGGTTACTACATGGAGAACGCCCGCATGATCCGCGAGGGCCTTACTGAGGCTGGATTCACCTGCTACGGCGGCGTTGACGCTCCGTACATCTGGATGAAGACTCCTGACCATATGACGAGCTGGGAATTCTTCGACTTCCTTCTTGAAAAAGCAAACGTTGTCGGCACTCCAGGCAGCGGTTTCGGCCCTTCAGGTGAAGGCTACTTCCGCCTGACTGCCTTCGGTACCCACGAGAACACAAAGGCAGCACTTGAGAGATTCAAGGCACTGTAATTATTGATTTTAGATTAGAGAGGCTTCTCCAGAATTTTCCGGAGAGGTCTTATTTTTTGCTGTCTTTTCAGCTTGACACAAATAGAAGACTGATTTACTCTATCAGAGAAAAGTCGTTGACATGCATAGAACAGAAATTTATGAAGAAAATTACTTTAGATGAGCTCCTGTCAAAGGTGCGGGACAGGGATTACGGGAGTCAGTACGATTATATCACAGGTCTTCTCGAAAAAGGCAGGATAAAGCCGATGAAAACGGCAGCCACCAATGGCAAGAACCCGGCCCTGCCTCTTGGCTACTGGCTTATTGAAGAGAAGAAGGATTACAGCGGATACATAGATGAGCTGCGCTTTGGTTTAAATTACAGGATTTCCCCGACCTATTATCTGGACCATCTGGAGCAGTATGATAAGGACAGGGAGTATGTGCGCGCTCTTAGCGGCTATTTCGATAAGCATTCGGACAGGCTTATGGAGCAGATTTCTTTAAATGAGAGAAGCTACGACATCTGGCAGAGGGAGAAGTTTCTTCAGAGGGAGCAGGGGCTTAGGATCTTAAAGAACTGCGGCATAGATACGGCGGATCTTAATTTTTACAGGACCTCTGAGCCGTTAGCCTACTATTCGGCCAGCCGGGAGCCTGGACAGACAGTGCTTATTATAGAGAATAAGGATACCTTTTACAGTATCAGGCGGATACTTATCGAAAACAGTACAAGTGAAAAACCTCAGGAGATTCTGGGAGCGCAGATCGATACGGTTATCTATGGCGCCGGAAAGGGTATCTGGAAATCTCTAGATGATTTCGAGATGTGTGTCGAGGACTATCTGACAGATTCAAAGGATAAATATTTATATTTCGGAGATCTCGATTTCGAGGGAATAGGTATTTTTCAAAAGGTGCAGGAAAAATTCCTTGATGCAGGCAGAAAAATCCTGCCGTTTAAAGAAGCCTATCAGAGGATGATGGATAAAGCTGGAGATACCGGATTTAAGCGGCTTCCAGAGACTAAAGAGAAACAGAACAGAAATATAGATCGTTCATTTTTTAGATATTTCGGTGAGGAATATGCCGTACAGATGGAGGAGATTCTTGATTCTGGAAAGTATATACCTCAGGAGATTTTAAATGTCACGGATTTCAAGGGAAGAGATTGAATTTTTACGAGGAAAAATATGCAGTATGAATTTCTAGAGCAGTTCACCCGCAGAATGCAGCACGTCGGTAAATACGCCGTTCTGATGCGGATGTCGATGAATAAACAGACCTGGAAGCAGTATGGGTTTGAGACCTTTGATGAGCAGGTCAACATACTTTTTGCGGTTCTGCTCTTTATCATGGAGCAGTCTCTAAAGGACGAGAACTGCACAGTTGATGACATCGGTGCATATATAGACGATCTCAATTCTTCTTATTTCCATAAGCAGATAAACTATGAGGAATGCCGGGATATGGCGGATTTCATCATAAATGTCATACTTTCAAACGACGGTCAGTCGATGACCTTTGATGGCTATGATTTCGAATCCAGGCAGTACAAGGAGCTTATAATAAGCTATGTCAAAAACAAGGTCATCTACACCGACACCAATATCAAGCGTACCTCGTACGAGCTGACAAATGACGGCTATGACCTGATGCTTTCGACTCTTGAAATCGAGGACAACCTGAAGCTCTCTGTTCAGGATATGATCTTCGAGCTTCATCTAAAGAAACAGAGTTACGATGAAGCTGTAAACGACATCAGAAACGAGTTTAATCTTCTCCATATACGGCTTCGTAAAATCGAGGACGCTATGACGAGGATAAGGAGGAATGCCTTAAGCTATTCCATTGATGAGTATTCCCAGATCCTAAATGACAACCTCGAGACGATAAGTGAGACCAAGGAAAAATTCCAGGCCAGACGAAAAATGATTCAGGAGAAGACCAGGGAATTCGAAGAGGCTGATATCGATGTGAATAATCTTTCGTCAGATAATGAAAAGACACTTGAAAATCTTCGGATAATTGATGATTACCTGGGCAGAGCCTTAGAAGAGCAGCAGAAAATCTTTGGCTCGCATTTAGACCTTAAGGCGCTCTACACTCATGAATTAGAGCAGCTCTCGCAGATGTCGGCGATAAAGAGATTTTCGCTGACTGCGGACTTCTATGATAAGATTCTAAAGAATCCGGGTTATCTCGACAGGACGGATATTTTTCTAAGGCCCCTGTTCGGCTGTGATCCTGACAAAGTATACGATCTCCGCAGGGCCTTGGCAACACAGAAGCCTATCACTGAGAGGGAAGAGACAGATGAGAGTGAGCTGATGGAAGAGGACATCGCTGATCAGGATAAGAAGCAGGAAGAGATCAGAAGGAAGCTTCGAATCTATGAGAAAAGTGTCAGGACTCTTCTTAAGGAGGCTGTCCACGGAAAAATCGAGCGTCTGAAGAGAGGCGTCGCCGGAAGCATAACCTTAAAGGAGCTTGAGGAGAAATGCAGGTCTGACCTGAAATTAAAAAAGGCGATGATTCCGGATGTCGATAAATTCAAGGAGATAATGGTCGACCTGTTAAACAGCAGGGTTATGGATATAGAGCAGTTAGATAAGGAGAGGAAGGAAAATATTCAGGAGGAGCCCTCTTCCTTTTCACTGACTGAGACGGTGCTTGAGATCGCTGATTCGGTGAGGGACAGAAAAATTTTTATGGTAGAGGCTCTAAAAATAGATGACGGCAGCACCGCGGTGTTTACTGATATTCCTGACCTGAGCTCACATCCTTCGGATGATGAGGACAGTGGCAGGGATATCTGCTGCTCGAATGTGCTGATCCGTGTCAGATGGGAGGACAGATAAATGGCATTTGAATACGAGGATATAAGAAAAAGTCAGGAGATTTTTGCCTGCCTCTTGGAAAATCATGAGCTGAGTGAGGATGAGTCTGCGGATCTGTTTGATGCATATACTACAAGCGAGGCCGTGCAGAGCCTGACTAAATCTCAGGGAGATGCCTTAGACGCTGATATAGAGCAGTACGGCGATACTATCTATCTGATCCCAAGAGAGGACAACAGCTTCTTGGGGTATTCGAAGGCACAGCTTAAGAGGGAGCTGTGCAGATCTGATGCGACTGACAGGGACTATTATCTGAGCCAGTTCGCAATCCTGACTCTCCTTACGATGTTCTATGACGGGCAGGGTGTTACTGCTCACACCAGAGATTTTATCAGGGCAGGAGAGCTGCAGAATACTATTTCTGAGAGACTTAAGGAGGGTGTCGAGAGATACGATGAAGAGAGACAGGAGGAGAGTGGGATTGCCTTTACGAATATCGCGGAGGCTTATGAGAAGCTTAAGTCAGATGAGAGAGGCTCGAGGGCAAGGACTACGAAAGAGGGATTTCTGTACTATATTCTGAAATTTCTCGAGAGACAGGGGCTTATCGAGTATATAGAGCAGGACGATATGATAAAGACTACAAAGAAGATGGACCATTTCATGGACTGGAATCTGCTGAATAAAAACAACTACCAGAGAGTACTAGCTGTCTTTAATGAATTGGACGACCCACAGTCTTATAAAACGAAGAAAACTACAAGGGAGAAAAATAAATGAGCAGGATAAACCGTGTCAGGATTATTAATCTAAAATACAATCATGATGCAATTCAGATAGGTGATGAGACCTTTGACATGAACGGCGAGAATACTCTGCTTTCTCTTAGGAATGGAGGAGGTAAGACTGTCCTGGTGCAGATGATGATAGCACCATTCGTGCACAAGAGGTACAGAGATTTGAAGGACAGGGCATTTTCTTCGTATTTCAATACCTCAAAGCCATCATTTATTCTTGTCGAATGGAAGCTCGACGGTGGCGGCGGGTATGTGCTGACCGGCATGATGGTCAGGAGAAACCAGGATACTGATTCGCCTTTTGACCTAGATACTATTGGGTTTATCACAGAGTATGACGGAGAATCGAATCTCGATATCGCGCATATACCCCTTGCAGAAAAGACTTCAAAGGGTGAGGTCGTAAAAGGATACATACAGAGCAGACAGCTCTTTGATACCTGGAAAAAGGACTCGGGCGTTGATTTTTTCTATTATGATCTGAATCAGAGTACCCAGTCAAAGCAGTATTTCTCGAAATTAGAGGAGTACGATATTTTTTACAGAGAGTGGGAGGCTATAATCCACAAGATAAACCTCGAGGAATCGGGACTTTCAAATCTCTTCAGCGACTGCAAGAATGAGGAGGGGCTCGTTGAGAAATGGCTTCTCGATACGATTGAGAAAAAGCATAACAGGACAAACGATTCGATGAAGGAATTCCGTGTGCTGACCGCCAAATATGTGAGGTCGTACAAGGATAACCAGTCGAAGATTCAAAAGAAGGAAGCTATCGAGGTCTTCAAGCAGGAGACTGAGGGCGTTAAATCTCTTGGCGAGGAGTACTTTAATGCTGAGGGAGAGATGGATGCAAAGAAAAATGAGATTGCGGCATTTCGTGATACCCTATCAGAACTTCTCTCTGATAAAAATCAGGAGATCTCATCTCTTGAGGATGACAGGGATAAGCGAAATGACGATGTCAGATACTTAAATCATCAGAAGTATTCCTCGGATATCTATGCGACGGAGGACGAGATTGAGGAGAATCAGATAAAGCATGACGAATTAAATGCTGATTATGAGGATATAGAAAAGGAAAGACAGGAGACTGAGAAAAATCACAATCTCTATATCTGTGCCGGTCAGCAGGACGACCTGAATGAGATTGTAAGAGACCTCAGGAATACTGAGGAGAGACTTAATATCCAGCGGGAGAAAAATAAGGATTTAAAGCCAGAGCGTGAGAAAATCGGTTCAAGACTGTCTAAGTATTTCGGTGATAAGCTTGATGATGTAAAGCATAGAACAGCTCACATTGAGCAGGATATAAAAAAGACTGAGGAGGAGATTTCTGGGTATAAGAAGGAACTGAGTGAGAAGGAGGCCTCAAAGCAGCAGGCTGCTATCGAGCTCGGTGCTTTAAATCAGAAAATCTCTGCTTTTGATGATGCCGAGGACCGTTTCAATGACAGGTATAAGACTGGCTTTACCAGGAATATCCTTGGTGTCTACGAGGAGGGCCTTTTAACTGATGCGAAGCTCTCAGGTGAGGAGCGCCTGAAAGAGGCTGAACAGAAAAAGAAGGATATCATTAAAGAAAAGGACAGCGCCAAAAAGGAACTGGATTTGCTTTCCCACAGGCTCGATGAGGAGAAGAAGCATCACACTCTGACCGAAAGTTCTCTTTCACACAAGAGAGAGGAGAAGCAGGAGCTCGACAGACAGCTCGAAGAAAGAAGAAGCATCATTAAATACTTCGATATTCCGGAGGAAAATATCCTGAACACTGAGGAGATTCTTAAATCCGCAGACACGAAGCTCAAGGCTAACGAAGAAGTCCGCAAGGCCATGGAAATCTCCTTAGTCGTCACGAAAAGAGAGCTGCGTCAGCTGAATGGCGAAGAGTCTATTGAGCTATCAGATGATTTCAAGAGAATGCTTGAGAACTCCGGAATCGATTTCGTCTACGGTATGGAATGGCTGATAAAAAACAGTAATACCGAAAGCCAGAACAAAATGCTCGTGAAGAGATTTCCTTTCCTCCCGTATTCCCTTATCATAAGCAGACATGATGCTGAGCATCTGACCAAAATAACCGATGCTGCCAACACCTCGATTCCTGTTCCGCTCATCATAAGAGAGGATATGAATGCGGGTGAGGAGGAGAAAAAGAAGCCTGCTGATCAGAATCTGATAAGCTTTGAGGGTGTAAGCTTCTATATAAGCTTCAACAGGGAGCTTCTTAACAGAAAGAAATTAAAAGAGCTCGTTGAGAAAAAGCAGTACGATATAGAGAAAGTCAAGGACCAGATTGCTTCGCGCGAGCAGGAATACCACACCTACTATGACAAGCGTGGAGTTATCGCAAACCAGACGGTGAATGCGGATACTTTTTCAAGGATACAGACTGAGATTTCAGGACTTGAAGAGGAGCTGAAGCAGTCGCTTGAGACAATTGAGGGATTCAAGAAGCAGCAGGCTTCTCTTACTGAAATAATAAACGAGGCATCTGCCAGAGAGAATAAGGCCGAGGAGCAGATCAGGCATTGCGGTGATTTTTTAAAGGATTTAGAGAGCTTTTCTGGTTCATATAACAGGTATCTCAGAGTGCGTGATGAGCAGTCTTCTCTAGAAAAGTCATTTAAGAAGATTCAGGAGAGGATTAAACAGTTGGGCGATTTGTCTGATCAGGCGGCTTTAGATCTGAGAAAGGCCGATGCTCTAAAGAGTCAGCTGACACAGCAGGCTGTTGAACTGACCCGCGAGGTTTCAAAGTATTCCCAGTATAAGGCTTCTGACGATTCTGTCGCAGAGGAAGAGGCGGCTGAGCTTATTGCCCGGTATGAGGCTATCACTGCCAAATCTGCTGTAGAGGAAAAGGAACTCGAGGACAGGATTGCGGAGCAGACTAACCGGATGAACCGTAAGCTCAGAGAGCTGAATAACAGCGCTTCTGAGTATGGGTTCCTTCACGAGGAGTGGAAGGATGTCGTCTATGAGCAGGAAGCTGTCATGCGTCTTGAAAAAGAATCAAAGGCTCTTCTTGATCAGATGAAGGCGAAGCAGAAGGAGATTACTGCGGTTGACAGGAAGGCTGGTAAGCTTGAGGAGAGGGAAAAGACTCTCTATGCGAATATGAAAGAGGCTACCGGCATGGATGAGGCACTTCCGAAATCAGAGATTCCTGTGATGAATTTTGATGAGGCTATTGTTGCGAAAAAGCATGAGATCAGGAATATTGAGAATCTGATAAAGGAAGCGGTGAACCGCTCTCATGTCTATGAGGAAAATCTCGCTGCTATGGCGGAATTCGAAGATTTCTCAAGAGATGGGGACACTCAGCTCATGGATGATATCTCTGATCTCTCCTCTGAGCAGATCAGAAACAGACAGGGTAAGCTGAGACGTGACTTCCAGAGACTTAAAGAGAGACTTCAGAAGTATAAGTCTGACCTCGACAGGATGATTGCTGCTGTTATGCGTTCTGAGAAGCTTGCTGATGACTTTTTCCAGAAGCCGCTTAATACTCTCTTGTCACTTACTGCCTCTGCTGACCAGCTTTTAAAGCAGCTGGATATAATTCTAAGTTCTTTTGACCAGCTGATCGAAAAGCTTATGGTAGACATTTCGTTTGTTGATAAAGAAGAGAATGAGTTGATTGAGCTCGTTTCTGAGTATATGCAGTCTGTCAATACTGACCTCGGAAAGATTGACGATAACTCTACTATCAATATCAGACAGCGTCCTGTCAAAATGCTCAAAATCTCCGTTCCTGACTGGGAAGAGAACGAAGCGCTTTATCTATCGAGGCTCAAGGGGTATTTCGATGAGGTGACCAAGCACTGTATCGATCTTCTCGAGGAAAATAAAAATATCGAGGAGTACCTGGGTGCAAAGATAAGTACGAAGGCCCTTTATGATGCGGTGATCGGTATCAGCAATGTCTCCATCCACCTCTATAAAATCGAAGCGGAGCGTGAATATCCTATTACCTGGTCTGATGTGGCGAAGAATTCCGGTGGTGAAGGCTTCCTCTCTGCCTTCGTTATCCTGACAAGTCTTCTCTATTATCTGCGCAGAAATGACAGTGATGTATTTTCTGATAGAAAAGAGAGCAAGGTGCTTATCATGGACAATCCTTTTGCCCAGACGAATGCTTCGCACCTTCTGATTCCGCTGATGGATTTTGCGAAGAAGACCAATACGCAGCTGATCTGCCTGAGCGGTCTCGGCGGTGAGTCCATCTACAACCGCTTCGACAATATCTATGTGCTGAACCTGTTCTCATCCAGCCTCCGCAGCGGCCTGCAGTACCTGAAGGCTGAGCACGAACGCGGCAGCGACGCTGAAAGTATGATGGTGTCAAACATCCACGTGCAGGATATGGGAGATGGAGAGCAGATGAAGCTGTTTTAGTCTGTGGATTTCAGTACTATATGGCGATTTGTGCGTTTTGGTACGGAAATTAAGCTGCCTTTGGCTGTCATTTTCCGTACCATATGGCGGTTTATGCTTATTGGTACGGAATTCTTGACTTAACCAGCCGCTATTTTCCGTACCAAACACCTATTTATACCAAATGGTACGGAATTAATATCATCTCTAGCTGTGGATTTCCGTACCACACGCCGTTTCTTGCCATTTGGTACGGAATTCATCTCATCTATGTCTGTCAATTTCCGTACCACACTACGAAATTTGCCAAATGGTACGGAATTCTTGTCATCTCTGGCTGTAGTTTTCCGTACCAAACACTGATAATTGTTAAATGGTACGGAAATCAAGGCAAAACAGGCTGCTGGCTTCCGTACCATACGCCTTCAAGAACGAAATGGTACGGAAACAAGCGGCTCCGCGCACGGCTGTAACTATTCTTGGGAGTCAGATTCAGTGGGAAGGAACAGTTAGTCGGGGGCCTGGCCTCGACGTAGTTCACAGGTAATGCAAAACTAAAAAGCCCCGACGGCACGACCAAGAGCCAACTGTTCTTGAGTTCATCGCCGTCGGGGTAAATAAATATAACGCATTGCCTTTAAGCTGTGTCAATCCTGGCGTCACTTGCCAAGCATCATCAATTACGCCGGAATAGCAGTGCGTTAGCACTATTTATCATTATTATCAAATACCAGTATATCAGAAAATGATTTTCAGACGTATGGTTGCAGATAACAAATTATTATACATAAAACTCATTGATAATCTGCTTAATTATTCCCATATCAAGATGCACGTTCTCACTTTCGTAAGTCAGAATAAGCTGCTTTCCTTGTATGAAACCATTCTTCTCATAAGCGTGTATTTTTTGAAGATTTTTTAAGAGATATTCGCTGTCTTCCAGCATTCCTAGATGTTCATGATAGAATACTTCCCTGGTCCGCTTGTTTAACACAGTGAAATCAGGATAAACATAGCCGTATCCTTTCAAATCAAGGCGGGCTTCGTATCTGAAAGGGACACCTGCTTTCTCTAATTCATTGGCAATTAAAGATTCTGACTTCGAACGATATTTATTCGTGCCATCAGATGTGTACTCCTCACTGGTTTCAAGATTTAGAGCAGTAAATGTCTCAGATGTCCAGCGCTGTGCATATGTTTCATCATCCATGCAGACTGGCTCGACCAGATCCTGCTTCAAAACTGGCATCTGTTTGTAGACATCTTCAACGGAAACCTCCGAATCGTACTTCAAAAACTGGTTGATGTGTTGAAGCTCTTTTTGAGCAATTGATAGTAGCTGGGAATAATAGTCCTTCGAAGCCAGTTTACCAATCATAGTACTGTCATTTAGGTAGGTGCGTTTTCTGCTTGAGCTGTCGTAAAAATGAAACTGAGGAACGCCATGCGACCGTGATGCTACCATCCGCCCTTCAGGTGCTGATTTGAGCTCTGCGTTACATGATGAAATGATTTCTTCCAGATACTTCTTCCTGGAAATAAGTGATGTGAAAATCTCTTCCCTTGTCATAGAGACTCCCCCTTTCCTAAAAAACCAGTCGTTGACTGCGCACCCTCTTGCAGCACAATCAAAGACTAAAACATTGCTGCGACACTAACCAAATCCAGATGTTTCAAGCAGTTTTATCTGAGTAAAAATGCTTTGAAAGATCTGTTTTGAAAAAATAAAAATTAGTGATGCGATTTTATCATAATTTTTAGTAAAAAGCAATTGTTTTTTGAAAATTTTCTGGGATTTTTGGTACCGATTTTTGGATGTCTGTCATTTTCCGTACCATACGATGATATTTGCCAAATGGTACGGAACAAAAGTCGACTTTGTCTGTCATTTTCCGTACCAGTCACTTATTTTTGTCATTTAGTACGGAAAGCAATCAGAATCAGGTTGCTAGCTTCCATACCACATGCCTTCAAGAACGAATTGGTACGGAAACAAGCGGCTCCGCACACGACGTCAAGCTGGCGGTTACTTCAGTACCCGGATAGGCTTGAAATTCAAATAGTCGCCAGAGACAAGAGAGTATTTGACTCCATGGTAGCGGCCGTGGATGCTGTCGTGAAATCGCTCTTTGCCGTGACTGTGTGAATAAATAACCTGCTCCGCGCCAATCTCTTCAGCTATGCGGGTGAATTCAGAATCGGTCTGGATTATGGATGTCGGTGGATAATGCAGAAACATGATGAATTTTGTATAACCAGCTTCTTTTGCAGCGTTGATGCCAGTCATAAGCCTTGTTTTTTCACGCTCGACGAGCTTGACAGATTCCTCATAGGCAGCCTTGTCATATCCAGTTATAAGATTAGTCCGCGTGTCCACGAAAAAAGGTCCCTCAAAGCAGAAACCTTTAGTGCCTACCAGAGCATAGTCATTGTAGCTGTAAAAATTATTCTGCAGAAAAAGCAGTTTTCCCTGATATATATCATTCAATTTCTGAGTCTGGTTTGCCTTCCAGAAACGGTCGTGATTACCACGTAGCAGAATTTTTCTGCCGGGAAGAGCTGCTATGAAATCCAGATCTCTCTGGGCCTGTACCAGGTTACCGCCCCAGGAATGATCTCCAGTTAGAACCAGCGTATCATCAGGCTTAACAAGCTTTTCGATGTTTGCCTTTGCTTTCCATTCGTGGTCTTTCCATATTTTTCCAAAGCGCTCCTGCGACTTCTCCGGTGTCGAAAAAGACAGGTGCAGGTCGCCCATTGCATATAATGCCATATCAAACCTCTCAAAACCTTGCTTGTCAATCGTTTTGCTTACAATTATAATGGTGAAGGCGGAAAAATCAAATGGGAAAAATAAAATTCATTTTAAAAAATATAACGCAGGAAGACATAGAGTTCTTTAACGAGTCAGAACTCTTTGAAAACACGAATTTAAAACGAACTCCTGAAAGTATAATAGTCAAGGATTTGAAGTACGATGTCGTCGTGACTGACCAACAGGCTGAAATCAACAGGGCAAATGACAGGCATATCGCGGTAATAGGTTTAGACAGAGAAATCGAAAAGGATCCGCAGATGCAAGGAGGGTATTCAGACGAGCTCTCAGATATTATTTGCGATGAAAATCAAATATCGAGATATCATTCAAATGCTGCATCAGACAACGCTTGTGATGAAAAACAGATATCTATAGATAATTCATATGCGGTACCAGACAACGCTTGTGATAAAAATACAGAGCCGCCGGCAAGTCAGCCGAGAATTTCTTCGCGTTTCATCATCGGCTCACTCTGGGCGTTAGATCAGGAATTCATCAGGAAGGTCCATGACCTCACGTATAGGATTCCGCATGTTATTCTTGAGACAGAGAGAACCATAATAAAGCAGTGCGATCCGGAGCGGGATATACTGCCGCTGATAGAAATCTACTCTAAACCACATGTGAATGATTATATCGAACCTCTCTACCCATTTGCTGAAGAGACGGTGTACCAGCGGGATTATTTCGACAATATCTATGCCTTATACGATTTCGGAATGTGGAACGTATTTTTAAAAGAGAACGGCAGGCTTATTGGCAGGTGTGGTGCGGAGTACATGCAGCCACCCATTGAAATAGAAAAATTTGCTGCCGATAAGTCAAAAGGAATGAATGGCCAGGTACAGAATATTGAGAAAAATGAAACCGTCAGCAGGCAATACACAACAAATCAAGAAGAACTTGAAACGTCTGATGATCAGTGGCTGGAGATCGGTTACCTGATAGATTCCGACTACTGGCACATGGGCTTAGGCTATGAAACTACAAATGCAGTGGTCGATTTGGCGCTGGAACGAGGGCATAGCCATATATTTGCAGAAATCGATAAGAGGAATTCAGCTTCTATCGCCCTGGCAGGAAAGCTTGGATTCGTACACTTTGATAGCGATGTGTGGGTATATAAATCATAAGCGTAATAAAAAAGACATCTGAATGCCCGGATGCCTTTTATTTTTTAAAAGAATAAATCAGATCAGCCTTTTACGATTTCTACATCCTTAAGCTTTGCGTCCTTCAGCCATTTGTTCAAGGATTTCACATTTGCATCGTAGTTCTTGCTGCCAGTATCCTTGTTTAAAATTATTTTCTTGAGGGACTTGCAGCCATCTATCGGATTGTAATCATCACTATAGTTATCAAAAACGAGGCCAATTTTCTCGGTCGTCTTAAAATCGATTGTCTGGAGCTTTTCGCTGCCTGTAAAATTAATCTGCTTGGCATAAGTCGTTATAGATTCGAGCTTCTTGCAGTTTTTACAGGTGAGGTCGGTCATTTTTTTCTGTTTTGACAGATCAAGAGATTTTATATCAGTTTCACTGCAGTCAAACAGGGTTACTTTTGGATTTTTCGATAAATCAATAGATGCAAGCGGATTGGAGCTGATAAAAGCCGACTCTAGTGCAGTGTTCTTTGACACATCTATTTTTTTCAGCTTGTTTACGCCGAATGACAGAGATTTCAATGCAGGATTTTTTGACACATCCAGCTTCGTCAGCTTATTGTTTCCACAATCGAGATCCTTCAGGGCTTTATTTTTTGATATATCCAGTGATTTCAGATTCTCAGTATTACAGCCCAGATACGTAAGTGCGGTATTTTTTGAAACATCAAGTGATGTAAGCTTATTGAAGCCACAATCAAGGTGAGTCAGAGCCTTATTCTTTGATACATCTAGTGATTTCAGCTTACATGAATAGCAGTCAAGCTCGGTAAGTGATGAGTTTTTGGAAACATTAAGCCTCGAAAGACTGGCGCAATTGTTGCAGTCGAGCTTTTTTAGAGCTGTATTCTTTGATAAATCAAGAGATGTCAGCCCGTTAAAGCTGCAATCAAGGGTGTTCAGTGAAGTGAAATATTCTATTCCCTTGAGATTCTTTATTCCCTTAAAGCTGCATGAAAGTTTTTTTGTCTTGGAAATCTCCTGCTTGCTCAAAGAGCCATCATTATTTGAATCAGCCTTCTTTTTCACAAATTTCATGAAACTGCTGTCAGGGAAATTTGTTTTGTTGATTTTAATCCCTGATCCTGCAGCGACTGTTCTGTCAGAGGTTTTATATACCATCTCTGCTGACGCGTCAATTCCGAGGGCTGGGACAGCGGCGATTACCATCGCTGCAGCTGAAGCACCAAGTAAAAGATTTCTAAGCTTCTGTGTTGTTTTCATATTCAAAAGCACCTCCTATAATAAAATGAAAATAACATTTAAACTATATTACAGTATATTATTATAAAAGGAATGTGTCAAGTAAAATATATTCGTCGTTTTCCAGCGCTTGGCGATTTATCGATATTTCCGTACTAAACGACAAGAAATGGCGAATGGTACGGAAATCCACAGCTTGCTACACATATTATTGGCGGCAGCAGGAACTTATTGATGTAAGCAGGGAATTTATTGAGGTAGGTAAACCCCTGGTCACCAAACGTAATCGGTTTCTTGAAAAATTGGAACGAATGCCTGATTATCGGTGTCAAAAATTCCATAAAATTTCTTAAAAAATTATAAATTTATGATTCACAAATGATTGAAAATGTGTTAAAATTTCGTTAATAAATTATGAAGGGTGGGGTGAAGGGTTTCCTTTCATCATTTTAGAAGTGAAGATTATTATTTATCTATTTGTTTTTATTCTGGGATCGTGCATAGGGTCGTTTCTCAATGTCCTGATATTCAGGATTCCGAAGCACGAGGAATTCGTTTATGGCAGAAGCCATTGTATGAGCTGCGGGCATGAGCTGAGCTGGTACGACATGTTCCCGATTTTCTCGTTTATTTTTCTAAGAGGGAAATGTCGCTACTGTGGGGCAAGACTATCTGTTCAGTATCCGATTATTGAAGCGCTGAACGCCATTTTATGGTGCCTGTGTGTTCATTTGTTTGGACTGTCTATGATAGGAATCCTTACGGCAGCGCTTCTTTCTGCCTTAATAGTTCTTTCAGTCATAGATGAGCGGACGCAGGAGATACCCTTTGGGATAAATATCTTTATAGCAGTGCTTGGCGCGGTAAAGGTTGTTTCAGAGATTATCGCGGCAGCGACAGGAGATTCGCTGTATTTTCTTGAAGAAATACTGTCAGATGAGTACAGTCCGTTTGAGGCTGTTTCGACACAGACAGTAAGCATCGGACATATACTTATCTCGCATGCGTTAGGATTCGTCGTGGTAGCAGGAGTGCTTCTGATTATACTTCTGCTAAGCGGAGGGGCAGCAATCGGCGGAGGAGATATAAAGCTTATGGCGGCAGCCGGACTTTTCTTAGGACTTCGGCTTACGATCATAGCTTTTTTCGCAGGATGCATAGTAGGAACAGTCATACATCTGATAAGAATGGCATTTTTCCATGCGGGAAAGAAGCTGGCGATGGGACCATATCTCGCAATCGGAATCGGACTTATGGCATTGTTTGGAAGCAGTATGGTTAGGGCATATGTGGCCCTTGTATTATAGAAGGGAAAAGAAAAATGGCACAGATTATCAATCTGCAGGCAGGAGACAGAATTTCACTTGTCTGCCGCGCGACAAAGAGGGGAAATGGCGTTTCTATTAACGAGCATTTCTTCTTCCCAACTCCGATAGGAACTGTTTCTGACGGTATGATATCGGAACCAGACGCTTATGCGAAGGCATTGACTCAGGAGCTTGCCAATCACGGCATGAAAAATGTCACCGAGGTAAATGTCTGCCTGGCATCAGGAAAGACAGCGACCAGAGAGGTAGTACTTCCAAAGCTTAAGGACAAGCAGCTGGCATCTATGATCAAATCGAACGCAGACGAATATTTTCCGGTTGACATGTCTCAGTACAAACTCTCCTACACCGTTATTGGTGATGAGGAAGAGGTAGTAGCTTCCAAATCTGATGGGACTGAGGATAAGGACGGAAAGGCTGCAGCAAAAACTACAACCAGATCTACCGGAAAACAGAGAGTGCTGATAAAGGCAGCACCAAAGGAAGTTCTTAATTCATATGTATCGCTTTCACAGAAGGCACTTTTCCATTTAAGGACTATTGATTCAGCACAGAACGCACTTTACCAGGCACTGAAGAATGTTAAGCTTCAGGGTACAGTTATGTATGTAGATATCGGTTCAGTGCGTATGGACTGTACGTTTTTAAAGGATGGAAAGTTTGTAATGCAGAGGTCTTTCACATACGGTGGTGATGAGATGATCATCCCGTATATAGAGAGACAGGGCATGACAGAGGAAAATTATTTCGAGGCTTTCCTTGAGCTTACAAATCCAGAGAAGAATTCTATAGAAAAAGACTTAGCCGAGGATCTGTTAAGCCGTTGCGTCAGCTCTATTACAAGAGCTGCTGACTACCTGCGAACCACGAAGAACATGCAGGTGGATGGCATTGTGCTTTTAGGTACCTGTGCACATCTTCCATTCCTGCGCGAGGCTATTCAGGAGCAGTCAGGAATAGATGTAGCATTTATCGAGAATATCAAGGAGACAGCACCGCTTGTAAACGGATCGGCAGACCTGGCCCGCTACTTAAGCTGTGCTTCCTGTATTATTGATTCTATAAATCTTACACCGGATGCATACTTGGCAAATAAGGCAAAGAAGGGATTTACCTTTGGCGGTGGCACCAGTGATTCGTTCATGGTGCCGATTATCATTGCGGTAGTTCTTGTTGCAGTCGGAGTAGTCTTAGGACTTATGTCAGTACTCGGATACCTGAGCAAAAAGCAGGAACTTGCAAATATCCAGACTGAGATGGAACAGCTCAAGCCGGAAAAGGACGCTTACGATGCTTACATCTCATATCAGCAGGATTCAAATTCACTTGATTTGATCAAGAATGACGCTGAAGGAAATAACAAAAAGCTCCGTGATTTCTTTGAGGAGCTCGAAGCAAAGATGCCGTCAGATCTTCTTGTAATGAACGCTCAGTGTAATTCAGCTACAGTTACAATGACATGTACCTGTGACACACTTGATGATGTGGCAAACGTAATCAGTGATTTCAGAAAGTTTGAGTCCATTACGATTACGAATGTATCTGTACCTTCAGTATCACTCAGTGAGAGTGAAAGTGGTAAGAAGACAGAGAACTTCACAGTTACAGCAACTCTTGCTCCAGATGGTTCTGCAGCTAATCCGGAGACGACTTCATCAGATGGATCAACCACTACATCATCAGATGGGTCAACAACTGATACATCGGCTGATTCAGGCAGCAGTGCACAGTAAGGGAGGGCGTACAGATGAAGATGACATTACAGAAAAAAGATATAAAGCTGATCATAGTTCTGGTCGGTGTACTAGTACTTGTTATTGCTTACTTCGCAGTATTCAGGACATATAGAGATAAGACCGATGATCTGCAGTCACAGATAGATTCACTGCAGCCTGAGCTTCAGCAGTTAAGAGAGTATGACGATCACAAGCAGGAATACCTCGATGGAATAGACGCTTACAAGGAGAATGCGAAGTCAATAATGTCTTCGCTTCCATCATCAATCTGGACAGAGGATCAGATCATGTTTTTGAGCATGATGGAAGATGACCTTGATATAGAGGCCCAAAGTGAGGCGTTTTCTGATCCTACAGTCCTGACTCAGTTCTCAGGAACACCGCTTGCGGACTTAGATAATTATAATGATAAAGTCGACATGACTGCACAGAAGTATCAGACGACCCTCTCTGTGAATATGGACTATAATAAGTTCAAGGATTTCATCGACTATATCTACGACGAAGAGAACATGACAGGACTTGATTCTGTTTCACTGTCTTACAATGCAGAGGATGCAGATTTAGAAATATCTACAGTCATTAATCAGTATTCGCTTTCATATGATGGCGCAGAAGAAGAGACACACTCTGTACCTGAGGTATCAAGCGGAGTATCTGATCCGTTTGGAACAATTTCGCGCTGACATGACAGAGGAGGCAGCTAATGTTTAAGTCTTTCACTAAAAAACTGAATAAGGCTTTTCGCGATGACAGCGGCGCCTCCTTATTGGAGCTGATTATAGCAGTCACTATCCTGGCTATAGTCACCGCACCGCTCCTTAACACATTCATAGTTTCTGCAAAGCTGAATGCCAAGGCTAAGACTATGGGCCTTGAGAATGATGCAATAACAAGTATCTATGAAAAAATAAAAGGAACCGATGCTTCTGAAATAGTTTCAGCAAAATCGGATGGAACTCTGGATAAAAACCAGAAGGATAATCTTAGAACGATTTTTGGAGCCGAAGATGTAGCTTTTCATAATCCTGCAGATGTCCGTACCTCTTCAGATGGTCTCTATAAGCAGATGTGCAGTGGAGTAAATCTCGATATAACAAATCTCTATGCAGGCAAAGAAACTTCTGACAGAAAATTCGACGCGAACGTACAGATGACAGCGGTACCAGTCGGAACTGACGGACTTATAAGTGTGTCTTCTTATGATCAAGGATTTATTAATACTGATAATAACACTCCTCGTGCTGTCCAGATGTCATTTGATAACGTCTGGCTTCAGCCGACAGATAGTTCAGACCCTGATGAAATCGTGAATGGTCATTTACCAAATAAAATTAATGCGGATTCCACAGAATCCACGGATGTAATAGATGAGAATCCTGACGCGAAGGGACAGAGGGTAAAAAAGAACCAGAGGATTATCACAGTAACATTGGAGACTTCGACCTCCTCTGATGGGCTTGTCAGAGTAACTCCTGTCATTAAGTATGAATACGAGGTAGACTGGATTCAGCTTAAAGAAGGATCGAAGACACAGCTTGAAGAGAAAAAGATCTATTCCGAAGATCACACTGAAGCAAAGCCAGGTGATTCTGAGGATATTGCAGTTTATACCAGACGTCTGAATGAGTTTACATACAAGGAAGCAGGTAAAACGGAGGCCGAGCATCATTTCTTTGATGTGATGCTTTTCTATAGACCGTACTATTATGCAGTAAAGACAGATACAGGTCAATACGATACAATAAATATCGATAATGAGAGCAATCTCGAAGGAGATATGTTTATTGTAAAAGAGAAACCGGATGATACTAAAACGTATTCAGGTATTATCAGATTGATAGAAAATCATCCAGAAGAGAAGACTAATTTCAAATTAAACGTACATACAAATATGGGCCTTAAGTCCACGAATGACCTTATAAATGATAGACAGAGTCTTAGTGGTGGAACCTTTGTACTAAAGAAGATTTATAATTCGAATGGATACTATAACCTGAGTAATAATCTTGCCCTGGTTGATAAAAAGTATTCTTATAACACTCTTATAAAGGAAGAGGCAATAGATCACATATATCAGGTTACGATAAAATTGTATAAAGCAGGCGAGCTTAGTACAGGTAATCCAGTCTGCACGTTTAGTGGCATAAAGGTCAACTAATACAAAGGAACGATATGAGCAGGATAAGGGATTTTTTAAAGAAAAGAAAAAAGCTTGGTAACAAGGGTGAAGCTATGATCCTTATGATTGTAGCCATTGGGATTATCATGTTCTTAGGAATGTCTCTGCTCTATGCTACAGCTACGGCTTTTATGATCCGTAATTCCGAAAGACAGAGTGAGGAAACGTTTAACTCTGCAGATACAGGTATGGATTTGCTGAAGAACCGTTTGACTGAGGTTGAAAGCAAAGCGGCTGAGCAGGGCTATGCAAAGGTCTTAAATCTATATGCCGATTCAAAGTCTGATCAGGTGAATTTTAAGAATTCATTCATAGAAGGACTGACTCATACCTATGTCTCATCTACAGGTGATATTACTATCTCAGACACCGCAAGTTCAGGAGATACTGCGCTTTTTCCTGGTGGTACTACAAGTGCTGTTAATGCATATAGTGAGACAGCAATCCAGGATCTCTTCAGGGGAAAAACAAGCGCTGAAGGAGATACCTATGAGCTGAAGTGTGATGGGACTGCGAAGCTTTCTAATGACAAAAAATCACTTACACTTAAAGGCATAAAGCTTACTTATACGCGCCATGATGGTTATGTGACCTCTGTAACTACAGATATTAAGCTTAAAGTGCCGGAGATTACAGCGTCGTTACCATCACAGGGATTCGAGAAAAATATTCTGAATGGTTATTCATGTGTGGCTGATCAGGGCCTTAGATACTATGATTCTACTTCAATGGGGGATACTGCTGCTTCCGGAATAATTGAAGGAAGTGTATATGCTGGTTCTGCATACACGAAGACTGAAAATTTAACTGTGTCTGAAGGCAATAAGATTATTATCGGCAGAACCAGAATAACAAGCAGAGGCACGGATGGCAGCGTTACATTTTCAGACGGAAGGACTGATGGACAGCTTAATATTGAAACTTCCAGTAACAATGCTGGTGGAATAGATCTTAAAGATAATTCTGAGCTTTGGATTCAGGATATAAATCTGTTACATAATGCGTCAATTACCACTGGATTAAACTCTAATATCTATGTAGCAGATGATCTGAATTTTGAGGATGGCGGAAGTGCAACGATAAAGGGAAACTATTTCGGATTTGGAAATGGAAGCAGGGCCTCTCAGTCCAGTTCTATTATTTTCAATTCGCCAAAGAAGGTTACAATCAATCTGAGTGGAGCTCAGAGCCTTATGCTTGCAGGCCGTTCTTTTATTATGCAGGACGATAAATCCGATACGAGCGACGAAATCGGAATGGGTTCATCAATCACTGCAAAAAGCGAGCAGCGTGCTTATCTGATACCAACAGAAGGTGGCAAAATACCGGGCTCAAATATTCAAAACCCACAGATTGTAGACAGTACAGATGTGGATACTATAAAGCGCAAGGTGGATATCCTCGTAGATACGGCTGCAAAAAAAGGTACTAATATTTATGGAATGAAAAAAAGTCTCAGTGAATATTGGACTAATGGTGAACCCATAGTAAAAGTTCTATCGTATCCGTTAGATAAAGGGGCCAAGTATAAACAATACTATTTCTTTTCATTTAACAGTACAGCAGAGGCTAATGCATACTTCAAGGACTATTTTGAAGCAAATAGAAATGACGTTAACTCATATATAAGTCAGTATGCAGAAATCAGTGGCCTTAAATCATCTGTTTTAAGGACAGCTGGAACAGGGCTTACAAACGGAAATGATGGCTTGGATGTCACAGAAGCACTTAATAAAACTGATGATATTGATGAGATGAATATGCTGGCTGAGAAGTATCAGAAACAGTACAAGAATCTCTCAGAGACATTGGACCCGAATACTTCAGGCAGTAAGACACCTTTCTATTCCATGATAGATATAGATAATCTGCATAAGACCTGTGGCTCTATGGATAGCAAAACTCCTGTTCCTGCAGCCTGGTGGGCTGATGTTAATAATATTAAACCTGTTTATGAGG
The DNA here is from genome assembly GCA_900316165.1 of uncultured Lachnospiraceae bacterium. Taxonomy (GTDB): domain Bacteria; phylum Bacillota; class Clostridia; order Lachnospirales; family Lachnospiraceae; genus Weimeria. Next base: position 122,952 of record ONBW01000002.1, read on the forward strand.
ACGATCTTGTTAAGGATCCTTATAGTGGAGGCGGTAAAAATCTCGTAGTTGTCAATACACTATATAGAATGCCAAATAAGGGTAATGCCTTTGTCATGTTTGTCTATGAGAATCAAAAGTTATATATGCTTAATCTTGAGAAATCTGGAGATTCGCTGAGAACTACCTTGAATTCTTCAGATATAAATAAGTATCTTGTTATTCAAAATGGTAAGGAAGTCACCACTAAACTATATACCGGCAGCGTAGATTCTTCAGATAGTTCAAATCTTATCGCAATCGCAAATAGTATAACAGAGGTAGATCCTGGAAGGTATTTTGATAAGATTGGTGGCTATGTAGTATGGGGAGATGTTACTCCTGAAATGTATACGAGATTTACCTTAGGTGATAATGAGATTAATTTCCTTATAGTAGAGGGTAATGTCACTATTCCAAATGACTTTCATGGTTTGATTATGTGTTCTGGTATTTTGGAATCAAGAGGAGGAAAAGTTACGCTGGAAAATAATATTGGTTCTAAGATTTTAGCAAAGACACATATCTGGTCAGGAAACACCGGTGGCAGCAAAAAATCTTCAAGTGAAGACTGGACATTAGGGAAGATGGTTGTATATGAAAACTGGAAGAAGAACTGATTTTTCAAAGAGTAATAACTCAGGTTTCACGCTTATAGAGCTGGTTGTCATAGCTGCAATTATATTCGTACTCACAGGTATGATAGCTATAAACGTGACACCGATGTTCACACAGTCAGTACGTTCATCTGCCGAAGATCTGCAGCAGCTGCTTGCAGATACCAGGACAGCAGCTTATGCCAGAGATAATGGCTCAGATTCCACTTATCTCGAGATTTCTGTTGCAGACAATGGCCGCATAAAGGCTACTGAATATGTCAATGATAATGCGGTTACTCCATATACGAATGGTGAAAATGATTATAAGTATCTGGGAAACTATAAGGAGACACTTGTAGCAAAAAAGCGTACGTCTACATCGACATCTACTTCGTCAAGTGGATCTGTAACATCTTCTGATAGTGAAATTGGGTCTATTGGAACAGGACAGAATCTTTACATAGCCTTTGAAAAAGGTACTGGAGAGGTTTACTGCTTTACTTTGGCAAAAGATTGGGCAGATGCTAAAAATGCTACAAAATTCAACGATGGAGTTGTGTCTGATGCAGTCATCACTCTTCAGGGAAACGGATCTACTTTTGAAGTTACAGTAGATGGTGTTACAGGCAGAAGCAAATATACGAGGATCTATTAATGAAAAAGAATGACAGTGGTTTTACCTTAGTAGAGCTTATCTGTGTTATAGCCATACTTGGACTGATAACGGTGTCTATTTTTACATTCATTCTTTCTGGTATGGGAATGGCGAAGGAGACAAAAAAGTCAGCAGCTCTTTCTGAGAATGCCCGTACCACAATCAATAAAATTAAGACTGATGTCATGAACTGCGGTGGCGGTGTAGTAGGTTCTGATCCTATAGTTGTTTCTTCAGATGGGAGTCTGGTTTTAGATACTACACCTTACGGTTCAGCCAAGGATCTTGGAAAGATTTTTTATTTGATGACAAAGGATGGAACAGTAGCAGGTGGAACAAATGACACTTACACGATAAACTGTTACAAATATGATGATGCAGATGGTAAAATCTACTATGGCAGGGCAAAGGGAGTTGCAATTACGAGCTCTTTGGATTCAGATATACTTAATAAATGCTCAGCAACTCATGTGCTTTGTGACCATGTGTCTTACTTTTCGGCTGCTGTTTTACCAGAGGGTGAGACAGTTACAATCACAAATAGTGATGGAAGTACTGATTCCGAAACGCAGATAAAGGCGAAGAGAGTCCACATAATCTTAAGCCTTGATAGAGAAAATAAAAATTTTCATACTCAGCAGGATGCGGCTATCAGGTCAGATGTCAGGTGTTTTTCGAACTTCGCTGATGCAGCTTCGGCACTTAATTCTTAATAGGAGATTACTATGAAGAAAAAGACAGGTTCTTTAAAGTCCTATAATCCAAGAAAAAGTAAAAAGCATATATTTCTCTTTAATGTGCTGCCTGTAGCTGTTGCTGCGGCAGTTCTATTAGGAATTGCAGGAAACAGCGCATTCCAGTCAGTAGACGCTACGGCGAAGACATCGCTTCCGTACATAGAGACGAAGAAGAGCGAGCTGAGCCAGACTGGCGGTTCTTTTCATATACTTGAAGTGACTCCTGAGAAGGAAAATGCACTCTACAGGACTACAGCAGGTGGCGGTGTGGTCACATCTACAGCAGGAAAAGGAAATGCGTCTACTGATAATTACGATGCTGTGACTGGAAACTTCGGATATCTGATAGGTGGGCAGGAGCCTATAGACTTTGATGAGACTCTTAAATATTTCAGCACTGCACTTATAAGTGATTCAGAAAAGAAGAAGGACTATACTGATGATAATGATCTCTTAAAGGGTGGAATGCTCAGTACTGCCAGAACAAAATGGGCTAATCAGTATCTTAATGCTCTGAAAAATGCCGGGATTGCTTCAGAAGACAAGGATAGCGCCCCGCTGAAGCTTACGAAGGTATCAGAAGACAGCTATTACAAGGAGCTTATGCCATGGGATCCAAATGAGGACGGAGAGAAGACTATTAGTCTCAATTCTACAGAGACAGTTTACGTGAAAGGCCGATTAACTCAGGATACAACTAATGGCAGCTATAGTCCCTCAGCTTCCTCATATAAATTAGATCAATATGGCAGTTATTTACAGAATATCAGCATGCTGAATCCTCTGATTTCGGCAGACTCTGTTCCAGATACTGAAGTGTCTGACTACGTGTTCTATCAGCCGGTATTTACTAAGGTTGATTTTGACAAACTTTCTTATAGCGATGTGAAGGGTGACTTATATACTGCGTGGAAGCTTGGATTCCCACTCATTTTTACCAGGTCAGAGGACAGTAATGGCACTGATACATACTCTATGGATCAGCTGGCTACGGGAAATTTCAGCAATTTATTCGCCAAAGATGAGGCATCATTTAAGAAAGCATTAAAGAAGCATACCTTTGATGATTCTAAGGATTACTATGTAATTACTGGTATAACCGGTACTCCTGTGTTGGGCAGCTCTTCAGGCATGACCTTAGACCAGCTGAAGACAGATGGATACTATGCTGCAAAGCTTAATACAGAGATTCCTTATGTCACTACAGCTTCACTCGTAATACAAAAAGATGGTTTTTACGGAAGTGCGGCCAAAGGATTCTTCAGCTGTGATCCTCATTTCTTCAATTATGTGGGAAAAGGCCAGGGCAGCTATGACCTGACTGGTGTTAATGAAACTACATCAAATGATCAAGATGCCATAATCATAAACTACAGCATTATCCGTTATGTAGGCGGCTATAAGAACAATAACTGGTTCTTAAAGCATACTCTTGACATCGATGACGATAAAGCAGACAGCCTTGCGTCAAAAGTGTATGTAGACTATGTAACACCTGCTCAGGTAACAGAGAAAAATAACACTGATGGACAGTCTCAGAATTTCAGCGACTATGATCTCGTGGTTCTTAGCGGAGGTATTGATCTCTTCTCGGATCCTATCAGATACAGATCTGATGATTCATATAAAAATGCCGATTGCAACGCCTTAAAAGGTCAGCTTAATAAATATCTGGATAATAAAGGGCCGGTTCTTGCAGATAGCAGTGCTCTGGCTAATTCTGATATTACTGATCTTTTAAGTACAAAAGAGAGCAATACCATCTACAAGTACATGGATATGAACAAAGCTGATGCTGCCAATTATCCGAATGGCGCGGTTTACAGGAGTGTCTATGTATATAGAGACAATAACGAGAGTAAGGCAATCGCTTCTGACAAATACATCACTAATTTCCCAAACGAACAGTATAATGATAAGGGAACTGCGTTCTATGAAGTGTCTTCTGAGATAAATTCAGAGAATGCACTTCGAGAGAGAAAGAATCCTGGTACTACTGACATTCTTGATGAAAATGAAATAGATGAGGCTACCGCCATACGATATATCATCAATTATGCCCAGCAGAGAGATACTAAGCTGAAGTCTTCACTAAATGTACTCGATATAGAGCCAGAGAGCATTAACAAGACAAATAGTCAAGATAATTATTCTTATTATAAGGTAAGCAATGGAACTGCAGAAAGTGTTACACTCTCTGATTTCAATGAGTCAGACTGTAAGTCTGCTATTGAGAAGTGCCTGCCTCATATTGATAAAAATAAAATTAATGTAACCACTATATCTACCCGTACTCTGGCTGGTCTGACTGATGATATAACAGAGAACTATGATCTCGTGTATATCGGGGATTATAATGGAATCAGGAAAAAGTATTGGGATTCTAACATGTATACAATGAGTGGTAATACTTTTTATAATAGTCTTGTGTATTATAATATCGGAGATGAGTATTATGTTCCAAATAATGGTTATACAATATTATGTGGAATGCTTGATAAAGAGTATAAAACACCAAGTGGAGGATATGATACATATAGATATTCCGGTAATGATATATCTGTAAAGAAACAAAAAGAGTTGGAATCATTTATTAAGCAAGGATTTCCTGTAATAGTATCTGATGGATTGATAGCAGATACATCACATGATTCTATAAGTGATGTCCAGTTGGGTATCTCTGATCCATATGGATTTTATAATGCAACTGCTTCTGATAAGGGATTATTATCAATTAAGGTAACTCCACAGTTTATAGATTCTACTGGTCAGGTGGTTAGTGTAAAAAATGCAAGTGGTGAGGATGTTTATGCTTCTGATTTGATGAAGTGCCATTATGAACTTTACGATAAAAATAACAAAAAGATTGCAGAGTCTGATGATGGGACTTTTAAAATAAATCAGGATCAAATGAATAAATACGCATATGGTAATGACCGTAGAACGTCATATACTTGTAAAATCACATCTGCAACTATTGGGAATACATCTATCAGCTTTAGTACTCAAGCCAGTAAGGAAATATTGGTTTGGTTTAACTATGCTGATGGACAATCTTTAACAGCTGGATGCTGGAGTGGAAGTAGTAAATTTACTGTCCCGGCTTCTCAGAACACTTCTGTCTCAAAGACTACAATAGATAATAACACCAGGCTATATGAGACACTGGATAAATATTTTTCCAGAGGAAATGTCATGAGTTATTCAAAAGCTAAAGATAATCCAAGTTCTGTTGAAGGGTATTCTTCATTGTCATCGCCTGAAATTTATTTTGATGATGTAAGTAAGGATGTACCAGCACAGTATAGTGAAACTGCAGAAAATCATAATATTTTAAGTGATATGAAGTTGGATTTCAAATTCAGAATAATTAATGAGACAGATATTAATCCAAATGATACAACCTATACTGCAAAAGTATACGCAGACCTTAACGGCGATGGTGTATATGATTCTGATAGTGAGGAGATAACTTCACTTACAGTAAATAGGGGAGATGAGAATGGTAGCTCAGTTCTGCCCTCTAATCTCAAAGGTGGAATCAATGCAAATACGGCAGAGCAATACTATCTTTCTGCTCAGCTTCCTGAAAGCCTTAAAGGTGCTTTTAGCTGGAAGCTTGTCATATATGAAAATGGTGATGATCCTGATGCTACGATAGATGAATGTCCTAGGGATTCTTATAATGGTATATCATTTGTAGGATTAGGTAGTTCGAATAAAAAGATATCTATAAGGATTCTTCAGCTCAATTCAAATGCTAATACTGATACAGCATTTGATGTTCCAAAGTATAATTTGGAAAAGCTGATGCAAGGGGAAAATGTTAATAAAACTGTTAATAAAAGTGAAAAAAGTTATAAAAATTGGTTTGGAATTGAATTAACAAGTGAATTTATTAAGAAATATTATGATTTAAGTATTAAGACTATATATGCGTCAGATTTTGATTACTATATAAAGAACTTCAAGACAAATATTCAAACGCAGGATTCAGACTGGTATAAAGCTAATAAAAATGGCACCTGGATGGATTATTACGATATGCTTATATTAGGATTTGGAGATTCTTATAAAGGACCTGATGAGGAAGGATTAAAGCAGGTTGGAAATTTTATAGATTATACTGGAAAGGCAGTACTTTTCTGCCATGATAATAGTGGGTATGTAAATTTGAACGAGGCTGATACCAAAAACCATGGTAAAGAATTTGGAAATCAATTTTATTACAACACTATTTTAAGAAAAAAATCCTACATGGATGTGTATGGAATAACTGATTCTGATAATATTGTTAATAGTTTGCAACTTGGAGGACAGTCAAGATGGGGGTTAAAGGATTCTAATGGTAAAAATATCCAAAGCGGTATTTTAGCGAAGGCTGATCAGATCAATACTGCGACTGCTAATGCAATTAAGGAATTGGGATATTCAGTAGCTTATAAGCCTGTCAGTGGTGGAAACGATACTGCTGAAACTACACCAGAGGTTCATGGCTATACTGATACAGCCAGTGCACACAGAGTCAAGTATGATGGTTCTGGAAAAATGACCAGCGAAGCTAGTAGATCAAATATTACTGCTAATCCGGGAGATTTGGTTTCTACAAAGGTTAACCAGATAAACAAAGGTCAGATTACCAGTTATCCATACAATATCAACACAGGTGAGTTTAACAAGGATACTAAAAATGGCTTTTACTATACAGGTAGTGATAAGGCTTATATGAATGTATGTAAGACTCACGCTCAATGGTTTCAGTTGAATACCAATTCTAATAATATCGTGGTATGGTACACAGTAGAAAATAATAGTAGTAATGATGACCTGTATGGATATAATGATTGCATTAATAATTATTATATCTATAACTGTGGTAACATCACTTATACTGGTGCAGGACATTGCGGTGAATCATGGGAAGTCACCGAAGCTGAAGCCAAGCTCTTTGTAAACACTATGATAGCTGCCTTCCGTACCTCGACAGAAAAGCCTTCTGCTGCGTTCTACAGCGATGAGAAAGGCACTAAAACGACGAGCCAGATGAACATAGAGGCGGAGACAGGTTCAGCTAATGGTGCAGGCACGGGTGAAAGCACTGATGATAGTACAGATACTACAGCTGTTATAAATGCTATCAGCTCATCGAAGATCTACTTCAAGATCAATGATAATACCATCTCGAAAAATAAGACAGATGGCATTTACCTGTACAACAGCGCAACGGCAAAAACAGAAAAAGGAGTGACTACTTATACTGTTTCAAATGATGATAAGATAGATATCAGCAGCTTAAAGCTGTATGATACAAAAGGTAATATATGTTCTTCTGATAATCTGAAGAGCGGCAAAGTATATTACTTCTATCTTCCGTCTTACAGTAAAGCCTATGCTGATCTGGTAAGCAATAATAAGGACTCTTCTGAAATCTGGCTTGTCCCTTATAATAATGTCGGCAGTCATGAAGAAGATGGTGATCCGGTCAGGCTTACTGTAAGCCTCACAAAGACAGGCCTGTTTGACCTTGGATAATGCCTCTAGTTACGAAGCGATTCATAAGATAAAAAACAGCCTCCCCTTCACAGGGAGGCTGCTTTTAGTTCGTCTGATTTTTTTGAAATCCATTCACAGATTTCGTCTAATGCTTCCTCGGAGAATTCGAAGTTCTCTGAGGACATTTTTTCTTCTGGGGTTTTGTCGTAGGAGAAGGGACCGGGCCAGATCGTAACCTTAAGTACGGTCTCCGTGGGGCTCTTTTTAGAGCCATCGTCTGCATTATCATCAGGTGCAGACCTATCACCTGAAGAAGCATCTTCATTTCCTGAATCGTCAGCAGGTACTTCCACCTCTGCCTTCTCAATCCTATATCTCAGTGGTCCGTCACTGCCTAAATACGGACTTTTCTTATAGAAACTCAGATGCAGCAGATCTCGTCTGTTAACCATATATACCTCCCTGTTTTGTAGGGTCAATTGGCTTGGCCCAATTACTTCAAACTTCTTTAGCCGCTCCCCTTTTTTGATTGGGGATTTTGTGTTAAAATAAAACACGTAACATTATGATATACGAAAAGAGACAGGTATGCAAAGGTTTTTTAGAGAGAACAGGACGAGAATTATCTCGGCCTTGGTTATTTTTGTTTTGCTTATCGTTTGCTTTGCCAATGCTGGTGATGGTGAGATCGAAGAGGCCATTACAGATTCGAAGCGCTATAAGTCTACGACTGAGTGGATGCAGGAGATAGATGATGATACTTCAATCTCCGCGATATCTATACCGGGAACGCATGACAGCGCGGCAGTCCATATTTTTCCGGGATTTGCACTGAAGACGCAGAGCATGTCGATCGCTGATCAGCTGACGAACGGTTTTCGGTATTTAGATATCAGGCTCGCTGTTGAGTCAGATAAGGATGGAGATTATCTGGGATTCGTTCACAGTGTTGGAAAGTGCAGGGTGAAAGGAAGTATTTTTTCAAGTCAGATGAGGCTTGACGGAGTATTAGACCAGATCTATGCCTTCCTGAAGGCGCACCCGTCTGAGACAGTGCTCTTCTGTGTAAAGGATGAGAACAGTAAGGATGATTCGCGAGAGTTCGAGCAGCTGCTTTTTAAATCGATAAATCAGAACAGGAACTCCTGGTACTTATACGACAGTATCCCTAAGCTTTCAAGTGTAAGAGGTAAGATTGTTCTGCTCAGACGATTCAACGATTCGCTGAACTATGGAAATGTCGGACTGGATTTCACCTGGAAGGATCAGGGGTCGAAAGAGTCTGTCGATCTTCCGTATGTGATGAGCTCGCTGAATGGTACAGATAAGCTCTGGGTTCAGGACAGATACCGTTATACTGTCGGACAGAAGAAGGACGTATTCCTCGATATGCTTAGGAACGTCGCTCCGGACGATAATACTTTTACACTGAATTTCCTCTCGACTGCGGGAGACGGTTCGATAGGCAATCCAAAGGGCAACGCGGAGATATTAAATGATATCCTGCTTACGACTGATCTCGCGTCACAGACAGCCTATGGAACCATCGTGGTTGATTTTGGTACGAGGCAGATAGCACAGCATATCTATATGTCGAATTTTGCGAATGCTGATGAGTAGGAGCCTTTGAAAAATAACACGATATCCAGGGCTTCAGAGGAGTTGAAAAACGACGCAGGGTGCCAGATTTTTTGAATAAGGCAGAAGTGCAGGGTTTTTAGGAAGAAAAAGAAATGAAGATTAATGCATTTGACAAATACAGAGATAAAAGCGGTAAACTGTATCAGGTGATCACAACGGCTATTTCGCTTTCTACAGAGCAGGAAGAAGTCATCGTTCAGCAGATGTATGGGAATTTTATAAATATAGCTATACCTGAGGATAAGTTTCTGAGAATTTTTACCAGGGATGATGCTGAGAATAATCAGAGTGTCACTGAGGAGAGTAAAAAGCCGGAACAAAAGGCAGAGGCTGTAAAGCAAAGACCTGTAGAAAATCCAGTAAAACCAGAGCCTGTGAGAACTCCTGAGGTCAAGGTTCATCCGTCACCTGCCACAGTGGAAGTTGATGACAAGTCTGACGATACTGAGCAGGATCCGGCAGTCAGGGATATGCTCGCTTTCTTAGATACTGACGACTTCGATGAGAAGTACATGATAATCGAGCATATGGCTCAGAACGATGAGCTGAACGATACCTATATAGATAATATGGCGGCCTCAATCGACATCGTAATAGACGATGGTCCGCTCGACGGCCGTATCAGGGAGCTTCTTAAGTGCCTTGATACCAGAAAGCGTTTTGAGAATACCAGACTCAGAGGCTAGGCATTCCAGAGCGGGAGAGGTCTGAGTTCGAGAAACCCTTGATACCTGTCAGGTCTTTTCCGAACCACTTAGGTGGCTTGTAGGCATTGGCAGATTCGATGGAGTCAAACTCGACCTCAGCGTAGATAAGGCCGTTCAGTTCGCCTGAGAAGATGTCGAGCTCGATAGTTAAGTCTCTGCCGGAGGTAGAATCCTTTACTCCAGCCGGTATCAGATAGCGGGTCTTTTCTATGATATGCCCTTCACACTTGGTAAAGAGCTTCTCTCCGGCGTCGGATGGAAGAGGGATATTTATCTCTTCTCTGGCGAGCCCTCCGCTGTCCTTATATGTAAGGGTATATTTGGGCTCTCCGTCAGGCAGAAGAATCTCTTTTCTGATACGGAGTGCCGGTTTATGCAGCAGATAACCCTGCTTTATTGATTTCGCCGGGTAAGTGTCATACCCATCAGGCAGATCTGATTTATTAATGAGGTATTTATGCTCAATCTCCATTAGTATAACTCCTCGTGTCACATACTTTTTAACTATTATAGAGAAAGGAAGTCATTATGTCAAAAGCAGCAATACTTATAGCGGATGGTTGCGAAGAGTGCGAGGCCTTAATTCAGGTCGACATGCTCCGCAGAGCCGGGATTGATATCGATATGGTATCGATAACCGGAAACAGACAGGTCACCAGTGCGAGGGATATCACCTTTATCTGCGACAGGATTTTAAGCGATTTCGACGCAGATGCATACGATGCAGTGATACTTCCGGGCGGAATGCCGGGAACTATCCACCTTAAGGAAGATGCCAGGGTAATTTCACTGATAAAGAAATTCAATTCAGATAAGAAGCTTGTCGCAGCTATCTGCGCAGCACCTACAGTCCTGGGCTATGCAGGAATCCTGAAAGGCAGAAATGCCACCTGCTATCCTGGTATGGAGGACGGCCTTACAGGCGCCACCAAGAAGACTGATCCTGTTGTCCGCGATGGGAATATCATCACCAGCCGTGGCCTTGGAACAGCACTTGCATTTGCAGGTGCCATCATAGAGTACTTGACAGATGCACCTACAGCAAAGCGTGTTTTAGATGGAGTAGTATATAAAAACTGATCGTTTGTTTCTAACACCTGTTCCAAACATTAATTTTGTTACATTTGCACAAAGAAAAGCACCTACCGACATATTTGGTAGGTGCTTTTTTTGTGTTCCACAATATCTTGCGATTTAGAGGCTTAAAAAATGCCCCCACTTTGCCCCACACATTGAAAAATCATTGAAATCGAACAGCCATTTTATTGAAAAAACACAATTGAATGAGTAAAATTAGAGAAAAGTGGTGAGAAGTGGGGGATAGTGTGAGAAATGTGGAGTATCTGGGAAGGAGGTGACAGCCGCGATGTTCATGGGAGAATACAACCATACGATTGATCCGAAGGGCAGGGTAATTATCCCGGCAAAGTTCCGTGAGAACCTTGGAAGCCAGTTCGTGATCACGAAGGGACTTGACGGCTGTCTCTACGGATATCCCTATGATACCTGGGAGGAAGTAGGAAAGAATTTTCAGGAGTCTATGAAGGCGAACAAGGAGGCCAGAAAGTTCTCTAGGTTCTTCTTCGCATCTGCCAGCAGCTGTGACATCGACAAGCAGGGCCGAATTCTTATCCCGGCAAATCTTCGTGATTATGCGGGACTTAAAAAGGACGTCGTGCTTGCCGGAAACCTGACCCATATAGAAATCTGGGATAAGGATAAGTGGGATGCAGACAACACCTTCGAAGACATGGACGATGTGGCTGATAAGCTGGCAGAGATAGGACTTACACTATGACAGAATTCAAACATTTCTCAGTAATGCTTGATGAGGTCATAGACTCGCTGGCCATCAAGCCGGACGGTATCTACGTCGACGGAACCCTTGGCGGGGCTGGCCATTCCTTTGAGATAGCAAAGCGTCTCACAGAGGGCGGAAGGCTTATCGGAATAGATCAGGATCAGGACGCTATAAAAGCAGCCACAAAAAAGCTCGCACTATATAGCGACAGGGTTACGATAGTCCACGATAACTACGAGCACATAAAAGAAGTCTTAGACAGCCTCGGCATTGAAAAAGTAAACGGAATCCTCTTAGACCTTGGAGTATCGTCGTATCAGCTCGATACAGAGGAGAGAGGCTTCTCATACAGGAGTGATGATGCACCTCTCGATATGAGGATGGATCAGTCATCCGATTTTACAGCGGAGGATCTCTTAAATACCTATTCAGAGAAGGATTTGAGCAGGATAATAAGAGACTACGGCGAGGAAAAATTCGCCGACCGCATAGCAGCAAATATCGTAAAGGAAAGACCTCTTAAGACTACAGGAGATCTGAACCGGATAATCAGGGAATCCATACCGGAGAAGTTCAGGCGTACCGGTGGAAACCCATCAAAAAGAACCTTTCAGGCGATACGTATCGAGCTTAACCGTGAGCTTAGCGTGCTTACGGATACTATAGATACGATGATCGACCTGCTTGATGAAGACGGCCGGCTGGCGGTGATTACTTTTCACTCGCTTGAGGACCGTATAGTAAAGAGTCACTTTAAAAGGACAGAGTACCCGTGCACCTGTCCGCCGGATTTTCCGGTCTGTGTATGCGGGAATATCTCGAAAGGGTATCAGCTGACGAAGAAGCCGATACTTCCGACAGAAGAAGAGTTAGAAAAAAACAAGAGGTCAAAGAGCGCGAAGCTTCGGGTTTTTGTAAGAGCGACCTCGGAAACGTCCCAACCAGTCAGGAGGAGCAGATAAATGAAACAGACTTTTATCTATGAAAGAGGATCAGAGGCACACGAGTTTGTAACTGAATATGAGCACCAGGAGAAGCTTAGGAGAGAGCGTGAGGAGAGACGCAGAAAGCGCCAGAGACGTGCTCATAATAATGCAAGGCTTTTAAAAATAAAACGCAGACAGTTCAAACTTACTATCGCCGCAGCAGTGGTCCTTTTTGCAATGTTTGGCGCATTTGTCATGCTTGAGAACAACATCACTGCCACAATAAAGAATATCTCAGCTACCGAGCAGGAGATCTCACAGCTGAAGGCTGAGAATTCCGCTCTCCTTTCAAAAATAAACACCAATGCCAATCTTTCAGAGGTGAAGAAAAAGGCTATGAACGAGCTTGGTATGAAATATGCCAAGGCTGGACAGATAGAGTACTACACTATGAAGGAACAGGACTATATGAGTGTTGAAGACAAATAGGTTGACTCATGAGCGAATATCGAAAAAGGCATCATAAGAGACATAAAAAAGGGAATAGGATCAATAGGAGAATGCAGGCTACACTTACACTTGCATTCTTTGCATGCCTGGCCCTTTTTTGCGTTATAATAATAAGAATCATTTATCTGCAGACAGCTAATGGAAAGAGCTACGCGAAGCAGGTCTTAAGTCAGATGACTTACCAGAACACTACTATCCCGTATAAGCGTGGCGATATAGTAGACGCAAAGGGTACAACTCTTGCAACGTCGATAGATGTGTATAATGTCGTCTTAGACTGCAAGGCTTTAAAGAAGCAGTCCGGACTGAAGGGATACGAGGATATCATCTCAAGTACAGGAGAGTATGTCCACAAGTATTTCCCTGATATCGATGAGGACGCTGTGGCGAAAGCGGTAAAAAAGAACCCGAACAGCCAGTACAAGGTCCTTGCCAGGAAGGAAAGCTATGAAAAAATGAAAGCTTTCTCTGATTTTTCCGAGACAGATGAAGGAAAAGCCGGAGTGGCTGGTATCTGGTTCGAGAAGGAGTATCAGAGGAGCTACCCGTATCCTACGCTTGCATCTCAGCTGATTGGATTTGTGGCATCCGGAAACACAGGTGTCACCGGTCTTGAAAGTGAGTACAACTCAATCCTGAATGGAACTGACGGAAGGTCGTTCGGTTATCAGAATGAGGATAATTCAGAAGAGAACAATGTCATAGAGCCTGTGAACGGAAATACTATCCAGACCTCGATTGACGTGATGACGCAGCAGACAGTAAATCAGGCTATTCTTAAGTTCAACAAAAAAATGGCCAAAGCTGCCGGTAATCATAAAAATGGTTCTGTAAATACTGCAGCTCTCGTAATGAACCCGAACAACGGACAGATATATGCGATGGCGACCTATCCTACTTTTTCACTTGATGATCCAAGAAACTTATCAGGAGTCGACCTGGATAAGGATGAAAAGGATATGACTGATGAGGAGAAGCTCGATGCCTTGAATAATCTGTGGCAGAACTATCCGGTAAGCCACACCTATGAGCCGGGTTCTACTTTCAAGCCATTTACGATAGCAGCAGGCTTTGAGACAGGAACACTCAAGAAAACAGATACATTTATGTGTGATGGAGGACAGAGCTTCCCGGGAGATGTCTATGTCAGATGTGAATCTCACCACGGTATAGAGACAGTAAGAAAAGCACTGATGGATTCGTGTAACGACGCCCTGATGCAGATAGGTAAAAAAGTAGGACCAGAGAATTTTGCCAATTATCAGCACCTGTTCGGCTTTGGACAGAAGACTGGGATAGACCTGCCTGGTGAGCCCCGCACAGCGAGCCTTCTCTATTCCGAAAAGCAGCTGGCTGCTCAGCCAATAAACCTTGCTACAAATGCTTTCGGACAGAACTTCAATACGACTATGGTTCAGCTGGCCAGCGGTTTCTGTTCTCTGATAAATGGCGGAAATCTCTACAAGCCGACTGTTGTTTCAAGGATTGAGGATGACGCAGGAAATACTGTTTCACAGACGCAGCCGGAGCTTCTTAAAAAGACAGTTTCAAAGAGTACCTCAGATACACTCAGAAGCTATTTGAAGTCTGTAGTAACAGGAGGTACCGGAGTTACAGCCCAGGTAAAGGGCTATTCGATAGGAGGAAAGACAGGAACAGCAGAGAAGCAGCCTAGAAACAAGCACAACTATCTCGTTTCGTTTATAGGTTTTGCACCTGTGGAAAATCCAAAGCTTTTAGTCTATGTAGTAGTTGATGTACCGAATGCCGTCGATCAGGCACATTCAAAATATGCTCAGGAAATCGCACATGATATTTTCAAAACCCTTCTTCCGTATTATAATATAGAGAAAGAAAAAACTGATAGTAAGAAGGAGAAATAAATGCTTCAGATAGTTGTACCACTAATAGTATCATTTGCGGTTACCGTCCTCTTAGGACCTGTAATCATTCCATGGCTTAGAAAATTACACGCAAGCCAGACTGAAAGAGAATACTTAAAGACTCATGTAGCAAAAAACGGAACGCCTACGATGGGCGGAATCATGATCCTTGCAGGCCTTTTAGCAGGAACGCTGATCAGTGCCGCTAAGTACCCGAAGATCCTTCCGGTCTTAGTCCTTGCGATAGGATTCGGACTTATAGGATTTTTAGACGACTTCCTTAAGGTCGCTCTTCACCGTTCTGACGGGCTCTTCGCCTGGCAGAAGATGTTTCTTCAGATAGTCGTAACGACTATTTTTGCAGTGTGGCTGATAAAATTTACCGACGTAGATCTCTCGATCATGATTCCGTTTACAGCCCAGAAGCTGGTTACTATTCCGCAGCCACTTGCAATAGTGATCCTGTACTTCGCAGTGCTTGGAACTGTAAATGGTACGAACTTTACTGATGGTCTCGATGGACTTGCTTCATCTGTTACTATCGTTGTGGCAGTATTTTTCATGCTGTCCTCTATGATACTTGATGGCGACATAGAGCCGGTGTGCGCTGCTATGGCTGGAGCCCTCTGTGGATTTTTGGTCTACAACCACTATCCGGCGAAGGTCTTTATGGGAGATACAGGTTCTTTGGCACTTGGAGGCTTCGTAGCCGGTGCTGCCTACCTCCTTCACATGCCGCTTTTTATCCTGATCGCCGGATTTATCTATGTGATAGAGGTTCTCTCAGTTATCCTTCAGGTGGCAAGCTTTAAGATAAGCCACGGCAAAAAGAGGCTGTTTAAAATGGCACCTATCCACCACCATTTCGAAAAGAGTGGATACAGTGAGAAGCAGATAGTTATCGCATTTACGCTGGTTACGATCGGCTGCTGTGCGTTGGCACTTATTGGACTTATGCTTTAAGGTTGGAAAGGAAAACAAATGAAAGACAGATACTTGATTGTTGGTCTTGGAAAAAGTGGAGTAGCAGCAGCAAAGCTGCTTTTATCAGAGAAGAAGGATATCGTCCTCTTTAACAGCTCCGATATGGATGCGGACGATTTCCTAAAGAAGAATCCTGAGCTCAAAGGGGTTCCGTTCTACACAGAGGAGCTTCCTGAAAAGGAATATGACGGACTTGATATCGCAGTATTAAGCCCTGGTGTTCCTCTCGATATCCCGTTTGTAGAGGACTTAGTAAAGCGCGGCATCCATCTCTCAGGTGAGGTAGAGCTCGCCTATACCTTTGCAAAGGGAACTATCGCAGCTATCACAGGAACCAACGGAAAGACCACTACTACAGCACTTACAGGACATATCCTCCGCGACTATTATAAGGATGTCCGTGTCGTAGGTAATATCGGAATCCCATTTACTGACGAGGCTGCTACTACAACTGACGATACGAGAATCGCTATTGAGGTTTCATCCTTCCAGCTTGAGACTATTGATACCTTCCATCCGAAGGCAGCAGCTATCCTTAATATCACACCGGATCATCTGAACCGTCACCATACGATGGAAAACTACATCGCAGCAAAAGAGTCAATCGTAAAAAACCAGACTCCTTCCGATGTGACTGTCCTTAATTACGAGGATGACGTGCTCCGTGAATTCGGAAAGACCTTAAAGACAAAGGTCGTTTATTTTTCCAGCAAGAGAAAAATAAAAGATGGCCTCTATTACGATGAGAGCAGAAATGCCATCTTTATCGATAAGGATGGAGCAGAGGAAAAGGTTATAGATGTAAGCGACTTACAGATCATCGGCGCTCACAACTATGAGAATGTCTGCGCTGCTGTAGCTCTGACCTTAGCTCTCGATGTTCCGATGGATTCTATCAGGGAGAGCCTTAAGACCTTTACCGCTGTTGAACACAGAATTGAGTTCGTCTGTGAGAAAAACGGTGTCAGATACTATGACGATTCAAAGGGCACAAACCCTGATGCTGCTATTAAGGCAGTACTTTCGATGCCTGGACCTACAGTCCTTATCGGTGGTGGTTACGACAAGGGAAGCACCTACGACGAGTGGGTCGAGACCTTCGAGGGCAGAGTAAAGAAACTCGTGCTGATTGGTGTCACCAAGGAAAAAATAGCCGCCTGCTGCGAAAAGCACGGTTTTAAGAACTATGAGTTCGCAGACAGCTTCAAGGAGGCAATAGATAAGTGTACAGCTGCCGCGGTAAAGGGTGACTGCGTTCTGCTCTCGCCTGCCTGCGCCAGCTGGGATATGTTCCCTAACTATGAGATCAGGGGAGACGAATTCAAGGATTACGTAAGGAAGATGTAACGAGATGAGAGACCGGACAAGAGAAAAGACAGTCAAATTCAAGAACTACACAAGGCAGAAGTATTTTGATTATATTCTCCTGGGTGTAGTGGCTCTTCTGATACTTTTCGGTCTTGTTATGCTCTACTCTTCGAGTGCCTATACAGCATCATTAAGGCTTTCGGATCCTACGCACTATCTGAAGAGACAGGTGGCGTTTGTTATCATTGGAACAATCCTTGCGATAATGATTACGTTCACCCCAAGCCAGGTTATTAAAAAATTCGCTGGAGTGTTTTATTTACTTGCGCTTCTTTTGAATATTGCCGTTATCTTTGTAGGAAATTCAGGGAACGGTTCTACCAGATGGATAAGTATCGGCGGTTTTTCACTTCAGCCATCTGAGCTGATGAAGATGGCTGTTATTCTGGCGATGGCAGCCTTTATTTCAACCCATACTAAAAAATTTGGAGATGCTGTTTTTGATATTGCAGGAATAGTTATATTTGGAGTGGCTCTTGCTCCTGTTGTAGGTTCAAACCTGAGTACAGCTCTTATCATCGCAGGCATTGGCTTTATCATGCTTTTCATTGCGAGCAGGAGAAAAAAGAATCTTATCATAGTAGTTGGATTGATATTTATTGTCGGTGTGGCAGCGTCTGTTAGTGGGTATCGTAGGAATCGTATCAGGTATTGGCTCCATCCGGAACAGGCTGCTCCAGGAGCTGATGGCTTCCAGGTACTTCAGGGACTCTATGCTATTGGTTCCGGAGGCTTTTTTGGAAAAGGGCTTGGTGCTTCAGATACAAAGCTCGGAAATCTTCCTGAGTCAAAGAATGATATGATATTTGCGGTAATAGTTGAGGAGCTCGGTGCGTTCGGCGCTGTCTGTCTTATACTTATGTATGTGATACTGCTCTGGAGACTATATCTGATAGCAGTAAACGCTAAGGATATGTTCGGCTCATACATAGTGATAGGCGTATTCGCACACCTTTCACTTCAGATGATCCTGAACATGCTCGTTGTCACAAATTTAATTCCGAACACCGGTGTCACGCTCCCGTTCATAAGCTACGGAGGAAGCTCAATCATCTGTACTCTGATGGAGATGGGACTGGTCTTCTCGGTAGCCCGGCAGATACCGATGGAGCATATTTCACTTGGAGAGGAGGTATGATGAGAGAGGAAAAACACCATTTTTCACCGGCAAGGTTTTATGCGGTAAATATCATTTTTTTGATACCTCTTATCATTCTTGCCTTTCTGGTTTTTCTGATACTTGCGACAAATGTCACAGCTGTTGAGGTAAACGGAAACAGCCTTATCTCAGACGCTGAGATAGAAGGCTTTGTGATGACAGGAAAGTATAAAAACAACGGTGCCTTTGATGTGATAAAGAATAAGGTCAGACCTGCTCAGATTCCATTTATCAGGACTACGAATGTTTCACTTAAGAATCTCCATACGCTGGTAATCTCAGTAAAGGAGAAGAATCTTTCAGGCTATGTGAGTGACAGCAAAAACAACTACGTCTACCTGGATGAGGACGGAATCGTAACAGAGATAGATCAGAGGCTTCTTGGGGATGCCATTCCGGTGGAGGGTATTTCTACAAAGAAAAAAATAACCGAAGGTGCAGCTTACCCGGCTGCCGAGAACAGAATCAAGGCGCTTAGCACTATTTTTAAAACGATGAAAAATCAGGACATCGCTATCGAAGGCATAACCTTTGGCTCAAGCGGACAGATCACCTTAGACTGCGGAAGCATTACCGCGTCTCTTGGAACAGCAGACAGCCTGAAGGAAAAACTCATGAGGCTGGCAAACATCCTTCCGAAGGTTGAAGGAAAGTCTGGAATACTACATTTTGAGGATTACACGGCCGATAATACAGATATTGTATTTGAAAAAACAAAAACGGACTGATTTTTTTCTGAAAAAGGGTTGCGAAACAGCGGAAAAAAACTTATTATATATAAGTGTGAAAATTTGATAATAACGATTTATTCGTATTGGAAATAAGAAGGAGGAACTACCTTTGAACGAAGTAGTTAGTAGCACAAACGACGTATCCGGACCAAGGATATATGTGGATGCCCCGGAAAAGCAGGAGGGAGCAAGAATTCTTGTCATTGGAGTCGGCGGTGGCGGAAACAACGCCATCAACCGAATGGTAGATGTCGGCATCAACGGAGTTGATTTCCTTGGTGTAAATACTGATATGCAGGTTCTTTCCCGCTGTAAGGCTCCGAACCATCTTCAGATAGGTGAAAAGCTTACCAAGGGACTTGGTGCCGGTGGAAGGCCTGAAGAGGGACAGAAGGCAGCTGAAGAGAGTGCTGAGGATATAACCTCTGCGGTCAAAGGTTATGATATGGTTTTCGTTACCTGTGGTATGGGTGGCGGAACCGGAACAGGTGCTTCTCCTGTCATCGCGAAGATTGCTAAGGAGATGGGCATTCTCACAGTCGGTATCGTTACGAAGCCTTTTACCTTTGAAGCTCGTGTCAGAATGGAGAATGCTATCGGCGGAATCGATAAGCTCAAGGAGAACGTTGATACCCTTATCGTAATTCCTAACGATAAGCTTTTAGGCATAGTAGACAGACGCACTTCATTCAGAGATGCTATGAAGGTTGCTGATGAAGTCTTACAGCAGGCAGTAAGAGGTATCACCTCTATTATCTATACACCTATGGATATCAACCTCGACTTCCGTGACGTAAGAAATGTCATGGAAGACAAGGGTCTTGCTCACATCGGTATCGGTGAGGGCCAGGGAGATGAGAAGGCTAAGCAGGCAGTTCAGCAGGCGGTTACTTCTCCACTCTTAGAGACAGATATCAAGGGTGCTTCTGATGTACTCGTATCTATTTCTGGAGATATTACTCTCTATGATGTAAACGATATTCAGGAGTACATCATGGAGAAGGTCGGTGAGCAGGCAAATATCATCATGGGTGAACTTACTGATGATGAGATGACTGACGAGATCAGAGTTACAGTCATCGCTACAGGCCTTGAGCAGAATCTGAAGAAGACTCCTACCTCACCTCAGAAGGATGAGAACGGAAGACTTAAGTTTACTCCGTATGTTCCACCTACACCTCCGACATCTCATGTAAGCTCATCTGTTGCAGCTGAGGCACGCGCTTCAGAGCAGAAGAACAAAGAGATGGAGGATATGCTCAACCGTATCAAGAACGATACTCCTTCTGCTGATACTACACAGACTTCTCAGCAGAATGCGGGCGGTTTTACAGGTATGAGAAGACCTGAGCCTCCTAGAAGCAGTGTTCAGGAAAGAGATATTCAGATTCCTGACTTCCTTAAAAACAAACAGTAATTTTTAAGCCGCGGCGAAGCTGCGGCCTTTTTTTTCCGGAAAGGGGTTATTTTTTTATGAAAATAAAATTTTTAGGGGCCGACCACGAGGTAACTGGCAGCTGCCACTACGTAGAGGTCGGGGAAAAGAAATTCTTAGTAGACTGTGGTATGCAGCAGGGGCCTGATCTCTATGAGAATCAGGATCTGCCTGTCTCAGCAGCAGAGATTGACTATGTCTTCGTCACACACGCTCATATAGACCATTCGGGACTTCTGCCTCTTCTGTATCAGAGGGGATTCAGAGGACAGATCTTCGCGACTGAGGCTACCTGTGATCTCTGTGACATAATGCTCAGAGACTCGGCCCACATCCAGGAGTCAGAGGCAGAGTGGAAGAACAGAAAGGCCAAGAGATCAGGAGATGAAGAGGTTACTCCTATCTATACGATGGAGGATGTCTATGGAGTGCTCCCGCTCTTTGTGCCGGTCAGATATCACGATGTGATCCATGTATCCGATGAGATCACAGCGACCTTCTATGATGCCGGACATCTTCTTGGTTCATCGTCTATTTCGATGGACCTTACAGAGGACGGTGTTACAAAGACTGTCGTTTTCTCAGGTGATATCGGAAATCCGGACAGACCTCTTATCAAAAATCCAGAATTCCTGAAGAAAGCTGACTATGTGCTGACAGAGTCCACCTATGGCAACCGTGAGCATGGCCCGAAGAGGGATTTTGCAAATATGCTCGCTCAGGTCATTGACGAGACCTTAAGCCTCGGCGGTAATGTCGTGATTCCGGCGTTTTCTGTAGGCAGAACTCAGGAAATCCTCTATTCAATCAGGAGGATAAAAGAGGAGAAGCTCCTCAAGTATGTAAAAAATGACTTCCCGGTAGTTATGGATTCGCCGCTTGCAGTCGAGGCCACCCACGTCTATTCTATGAATGTCTCTGAGTGTTTCGATGAGGAGGCTATGGACCTTGTAAGCCACGGTGTAAACCCTATATCATTCCCGGGGCTTCGGGTTGCGGTAACACCTGATGAGTCAAAGGCCATTAATTTCGACACTACGCCAAAGGTCATTATCTCGGCATCAGGTATGTGCGAAGCCGGCCGTATCAGACACCACTTGAAGCACAACCTCTGGAGAAGTGATTCGACAGTAGTCTTTGTAGGATATCAGGTTCCTGGAACTCTTGGTTTCAATCTCTTAAACGGAGCCAAGGAAGTAAGGCTCTTTGGTGAGGATGTAAAGGTAGCTGCCCGTATCGAGAACCTTCCGGGTATCAGCGGACACGCAGATCATACTGAACTCTTAAAGTGGATAGAGAGCTTCGAGACTCCGGTTCAGAAGGTCTTCGTAGTTCACGGTGATGACGACGTAGTCGATGGCTACGCGAAGGAAGTAACTGAGCATACAGGATTCCCTGCATACGCTCCTTATTCGGGTGATGAGTTTGACCTCTTAACTGGTGAGCAGGTCGCTGAGGGAAGCCGCGAGAAGATTTATAAGACAAAGGGCGGAAAGATCCGCGCTGCTTCGAATGTCTTTGCCCGCCTTGTTGCTGCAGGACAGAGACTTATGGCTGTTATTCAAAAGTGTGAGGGTATGGCAAATAAGGATCTGGCAAAGTTTGCAGACCAGATCAATTCTCTTTCCGATAAATGGGATCGGTGAAAGGCTTTATAAATGACAGGAAAAAATCTTAAAAGACTGCGCCTTGAAATGGAAAAGGAAGGCGTGGATATCTATGTGATGACACTTGCTGACTATCATATGTCTGAGTATGTGGGCGACTACTTCAAGGAGATAGAGTATATCTCTGGATTTACCGGTACGAACGCCACTCTTATCGTAACAGCTGATGAGGCTGGACTCTGGACAGACGGCAGATACTTCATCCAGGCCAGAGAGCAGATGGATGGAAGCGGAGTAAAGCTCTATGAGATCGGAACCGAGGGAGTCCCTACTGTAGAGCAGTTCATAGAGAGCCATCTGATCGAAGGAAAGGTCCTCGCTTTTGATGGCAGGCTTTTCCCATACAACTGGTACAAAAAAATCGAGAAAATCGTCGATAAGAAGAATGCAGATATAAGGACAGACTTGAATCTGCTCGATTCATTTTTTAAAGAGAGAAAGCCTCTGCCTAAGGAGCCGGTATTCATCCTTGAGGAGAAGTACTCAGGCAAGAGTACGAAGGACAAGCTCTCAGAAGTAAGAGCACAGATGAAGAAATACGGTGCAGAAGGGTATCTCCTCACGAGTCTCTGCGATATCGCCTGGCTCTTAAACCTCCGTGGAAATGATATCCCGTCGGTTCCTGTGTTTATGTCTTATATCTATATCACACAGGAAAGCTGTTTTCTCTATGCTCAGGCTGAGTCCTTTGATGTAAAGACTCTTGAGTATCTGAATAATGAGGGTGTAAGGCTTTTATCATACGAGGCCATCTACTCCGACCTGCACCACATAGATCAGAAGTCAGTGCTTATAGATCCAGACGTTGTAAACTCTGAGCTCGTAAACGAACTGCCAAGTTCTGTGACTCTGATAAAGAAGCCGAATCCTACACTTCTTATGAAGGCTGTTAAGAATCCGACGGAGATTAAAAATACCGAGGCTGCTCATATAGATGATGGTCTTGCTGTAACGAGATTTATTTACTGGCTTAAGCATACTGTAGGGAAAGAGCCTATCACTGAGATGAGTGCAGCTGACAAGCTTCTTGAGTTCAGAAAGGCTGCCGATGACTTTATAGAGGTAAGCTTTGATACGATAAGCGCGTACAAGGAAAACGCAGCTCTTATGCACTATGAGCCGGGACACGACCATGAGGTCGAGCTTAAGCCTGAGGGAATGCTCCTTGTAGATTCAGGTGGGCATTACTATAGAGGCACTACTGATATCACAAGGACTATTGTTTTAGGACCGATTTCTGAGAAGGAGAAAAAGGCTTTTACCTATACTCTCCGCAGTCACCTGAGACTTATGAAGGCAAAGTTCCCTAAGGGAGCCTGTGGTGCGAACCTCGATATCCTTGCCCGCGGACCGATGTGGGACCTTGGTCTCGACTATCGCTGCGGAACAGGTCACGGTGTAGGTCATATCCTGAATGTCCATGAGGGACCGAATGCCTTCCGCTGGAACGTAAAGAATGCAGAGGCCTGCACTCCACTTTTGCCTGGCATGATCACTTCAGATGAGCCGGGACTCTACTTCGAGGGTGAATTCGGAATCAGGACTGAGAGTGAGATCCTCGTAGTTGAAGACGAGAAGACAGAGTATGGTCAGTTCTATTCATTCAAGGACCTGACCTACTGCCCGATAGATCTCGACGCTGTGATCCCTGAGTTACTGACTCAGTATGAGCGCGAGGCATTAAACGCTTACCACGCAGACGTCTATGAGACGCTTGCCCCGAGGCTTCCGAAGGAGGAGGCAGCCTGGCTTAAAGAGGCCACAAGAGCTATTTGACATGGAGATTAAATGAGCAGATTAGCAGCAGATGTAAACAGCATAGCAGAGGCAGCCGCAAACGGGCTGCCTTTTTGCGGTACTGATGAGAAAAAAGAGAAGACAGGGGCATTTTTTCATGTATTATCCACTGTCGTAACGAAATATGATATAGAGCGGCTTTTTCTTATCGTAAAGCCTGAGGACGGTCTCGTGGCTGACATCGAAAATAAAGCTGAAGAGAAGAAGCTTTCTGTAACAGAGGCAGACGATACATTTAAGCTTCTTGGTGCTGTCTCAAGGGCTGATTCTGAAAAGAACTACATCCTTACCATGAATAGGGACCTTTGTCTTTTCGCGTCAGCAGATACAACAGTTCTTCTTATCACCTTTGATGAAAATGGAAGTCATATCGAAGAAGTGAATGAGCCGCTTTCCTCTGATTATCTGTCTTTAAGTACGACTTTTGGTAAAGCAGTTTCTGAAGCGCTTTTAGAGCAGTACGGCTCAGCTGATCAGATACTGAACGCCCCTTCTTCAGTTGATTTCTTCGGAGCAGCTGAAGTGCTTTTTGAGCACTCTGATGAGATAAAAGAAAAGCTCGATTATCTGAGAAGCGATATAACTGATGAGGTTGAAAAGAAGGCTTCTGAGATTCTTGCTGATCCAAATGCAGCTTTAAGTGAAAAGAGCTTTGAATCAGAGCCTGCAGATGATGCAGTTGATACCTCAGGAATCGCTTTCTTTACTGAGTTGGATGAGGCAGCGATCTCTGCCTTTACAGACGAGGCTGAAAAGCGGCTTTCCGAGGGCAAGAAGCTGATCTTCTACGATCTGAAGGCTCTTCTGCATTCGCTCGGCGCGGCATCAGGCTTTGACTTCGAGCTTAGAAGAGATATGACGCACGAGGAGGAGAGCGGCCAGCTGTCCTTTAACGCCGATGACAGGAAGAAAAGTCCTGCTGCTGAAAAGCTTTATCGGCTTATCATGAAGACAGAGCAGCTCGCATGGAATGAGTCTCTTGATTCAGACCAAAGCTACGGACAGGCACTTCACAAATATTTTGAGGATGTAAAAATAGAGGGCTACATCGTAGATCCGCTTTCCGACGCAGAGTGTAAGAACGCCTCAGAGGTGGCAAAGGCCCACGTTCATTTTTCAAAGGAATTAGAAGAGAGCGGTCAGGAAAAACTCTATGAGGAGCTCGAGCTGCCGCTGATCTTCGTGCTCTACGATATGGAAAAGACCGGCATCTATATGGAGGCCGATAGGCTTAAGGAGTACGGGCAGCGCCTTCAGGTGCAGATTGATTCTCTTGAGCAAAAAATATACGCTGAGGCCGGCGAGGAGTTTAATATCAATTCTCCAAAGCAGCTAGGCGAGATCCTCTTCGGAAAGCTGGGACTTCCGAAGGGTAAGAAGACAAAGACAGGATATTCGACATCTCAGAAGGTTTTAGATGAGCTCTCTGAGGACTATCCGATAGTGGCTGATGTCCTCGAGTACAGGAGATACGCGAAGCTAAAGAGCACCTACGCTGATGGACTTTTCACCTGCGTTTCGATGGATGGAAGAGTGCATACGACTTACCAGCAGACTGTTACGGCTACCGGCCGTCTGTCCAGTACTGATCCGAACCTTCAGAATATCCCTATAAGGCTTGAGCTTGGAAAACAGATAAGAAAGGTCTTTCTGCCTGCGAAGGATTCACTTTTCTTAGATGCCGATTATTCGCAGATAGAGCTTAGGGTTTTAGCTCATATGTCAGGGGATGAGAACCTGATTGAGGCCTACAAGGCGGACAGGGATATCCATACTGCCACGGCTGCTGCAGTTTTCCATGTCAGTGCAGATGCGGTGACACCTCTTATGAGGCGCTCCGCAAAGGCTGTAAACTTCGGAATCGTCTACGGTATCAGCTCGTTTGGCTTAGGGCAGAACCTCTCGATTTCGAGGAAAGAGGCCCAGCAATATATTAACGACTATTTCAAGGCTTATCCGGGACTTCATACCTTCTTAGATGGCCTTGTCGATTCCGCGAAGCTCAATGGTTACGCCGAGACCATGTATGGCAGGAGGCGTCCGGTTCCTGAGCTTAAGGATTCACAGTATATGAGACGGCAGTTCGGTGAGAGAGTCGCTATGAATGCGCCGATTCAGGGAAGCGCCGCAGATATCATTAAGATCGCGATGCTTCATGTCTATGAAAGACTTAGAAAAGAGGGAATGAAGTCGAAGCTCCTGCTTCAGGTTCACGACGAGCTTCTTATCGAGGCTCCGATATCTGAAAAGGAAGAGGCAAAGAAGATTCTTAAGGAAGAGATGGAGAAGGCTGCGGAGCTTAAGGTTCCGCTTCAGGTTGATCTGGAGGAAGGCAATGACTGGTACTCAGCACACTAAACTGGCGCCAGAGAGAAAGGCAGCCAGAAAAAACGGCGTATTCAGACTGGTGGTGGCCCTTATCGCCATCATCGCAGAAATAGCACTGATAGTGTCTATTTTTACAAGGCTTAATGGTTATTCGACCTGGATAAACCTGACGACGAGAGTCTTAGCCGTGCTTCTTGTGCTCTTTATCTATAACGGAAATATAAATGCCGCGTTCAAGACGCCCTGGATCATCTTAATCCTCGCGGTCCCGATTTTCGGTGTCATTATGTTTCTGATGGTAGGTCTTAATTCGCACACCTTTCAGATGACAAGGCGTTACAAAGAGATTGACGAAAAGCTCTATCCGATGATTGATAAAAACGACGATTTGATAGAGGCTGTAAAGGACAAGGATTCCGGCGCCGGTGCCATCTGTTCGTACTTAAAGCACCAGGCACATTTCCCGACATATAAGGACACCGATATCAGATATTTCGGCGATACCTGCGAGGCGCTCGACTCGATGATTGCTGACCTAAAGAGCGCGCAGCACTTTATTTTTATGGAGTATTTCGCAATCGACGACAAGAAGGCATGGCACCGTATCGAGGAGGTCCTTGCCAGAAAAGTAAAAGCCGGCGTCGAGGTCAGGGTCTTCTACGATGACCTCGGAAGCATCGGGTTTATAAACACTGCTTTTTCAAAGAAACTGAACTCACTTGGAATCAAGTGCAGGGTATTCAACCCGTTTTTTCCAGGCCTTAACCGTTTCCTCAACAATCGTGATCATAGAAAAATAACCGTTATCGACGGAAGAATAGGTTACACCGGCGGTTACAATCTCGCCGACGAGTACTTTAATATCGAGCGCCCTTACAGGGCATGGAAGGACTGTGGAATCAGGCTTTCTGGCAGTGGTGTCGATTCGATGACGATGACCTTCCTCGAGAACTGGAATGCGACAAAGAAGCATTTCGAGAAGGATAAGGTCTACGACAAGTACATGACGGCTGAGCCTGATACAAATGGCAGGGGCTTTGCAGTGCCGTTTGCTGACTCACCGATGGACAATCTTCAGGTAGGAGAGGATGTCTACATCAGCATGATAGATAAGGCCGACGACTATGTATGGTTTATGACGCCGTATCTTATTATTACTGATGAGCTTAAGTCTGCGCTCTGTCTTGCTGCCATGCGGGGAGTCGATGTGAGAATCATCACTCCTGGAATTCCTGACAAGAAGCTCGTTTACTCTATTACGCGTTCATTTTATCATGATCTCTGTATGCACGGGGTGAAAATATACGAGTGGGCGCCGGGCTTCATGCACGGAAAGCTCTGCATCTCGGACGATTCGCTCGCTGTCTGCGGAACGATAAACTTAGATTACAGAAGTCTCTATCATCACTTTGAAAACGGGGTGTTCTTCGGGTACTGCGAGGCGGTGATCGACGCGAAGCATGATTTCGAAAAAACCCAGTCGGAGTGCAATGATGTGACTCTTGACTACAAGGTCGGCCGCAAGGGTATAATGAAGCTGTCGCAGATGTTCGCGAGACTTTTCGCAGAACTTCTCTAATAAGTGTCTTTATTTTTTCAGTAGTTACAAAATAGAATAATTGTGATATACTAACTACAATATATTGGGCTTAAACAGAGGATAAAGCCCTACGGAGAAATCAAATGCATTTTATAGGAATCACTGGAGGGGTCGGAGCCGGCAAAAGTGAGGTTCTGAATTTCCTGGAGACTAATTATAAAGTTGAGGTTTTACGCTCGGACGAGCTCGCGAAGCAGCTGATCCTGCCGGGCCACGCCTGCTATGACATAATCAGGGTGGAGTTTCATGACGATGACATCTGGGGCGGCGAGGTTGCTTCGGCACCTGGAAAGCCGCTTATAGATAAGGGGAAGCTGGCTAAGCTTATTTTTTCAGATGAGGCGAAGAGGAAAGAATACGATGGCATCGTGCATCCGGCTGTAAGGGAAGAAATCATGCGCCGGGTCGAGGTCGCGAGAAGAAAGAGAGAGGTCGATGTATTTTTCTTAGAGGCTGCTCTTCTTATAGAGGAAGGGTATGACAAGGTCTGCGATGAGCTCTGGTACATCTACGCGCCGGTCGGCGTCAGAAGGGCGAGACTTAAGGCATCGAGGGGATACACCGATGAAAAAATAGACCAGATGCTTGCGTCACAGCTTCCTGATGATGAATTCAGGAACGCCTGTGATGTGGTAATAGATAACACCCGCGGTCTCGAGGAGGGTTTCCCTGATGTAAGGGCCCAGATGGAGAGGCTGCTCGGAGAAGAAAAACACATGATTGAGGTGACAGAGGATAAGGGCAGTAAGCTGAATCTGCCTGACAATGCTGATGAATTAGTCTACAGTCTCGATATCGGTACGAGAAATGTCGTCGGTACCGTTGGCTATCAGGTGGATGAGGACCACTTTACTGTTATCGCGATGGAGAGCAGGGAGCACAAGAGCCGTGCGATGCTCGACGGACAGATTCACGATATCGGTAAGGTCGCTGATATCATCCGTGAGGTAACTGACGCTTTAAATGAAAAGCTTGGATTCAAGCTGCATGAGGTCTGCATCGCAGCCGCTGGTCGTGTGCTCCGGACTGTGACCACAAGAGTCGAGATGAATTTCGATGAGGAGACCGTGGTCACCGGTGAGGATATCAATACCCTTGACCTGATGGGTGTCGACCAGGCGCAGCGTGATATCAATATGGACGGCGGTCCTTACAGATTCTACTGTGTCGGCTACTCGACGATGAAGTATTATCTGAACGGTGAGCTGTTTACGAATCTCGAGGGACACAAGGCACAGAAGATCGAGGAGATCATCATCGTGACCTTCCTTCCTGAGGACGTTGTTGACGGCCTCTATTCTGCTGTAGAAAGAGCCGGACTTTCTGTCATGAATATGACTCTCGAGCCTATCGCCGCTATCGCCGTTGCCATCCCTAAGAATTTTAGAATGTTAAATATCGCCCTGATAGATGTCGGCGCCGGTACCTCTGATATCTGTATCACGAGGGACGGAAGTATCTGCGCTTATGGCATGATTCCGTACGCTGGCGATGAGCTGACTGAGGTAATCGTTCAGGCCTACCTCGTCGATTTCGACACTGCTGAGCAGATAAAAAAGGATTCTACTACAAATGACAAGGTCACTTACTCTGATATCATGGGCATCGAGCACACCGTTCCTGCCAAAGATGTCTGGAAGCTCACTGACCCTGTCATGGAAAAAATAACCGACGCTGTCGCTGACAAGATTATCGAATTAAACGGCGACAAGGCTGTTGCTGCCGCTTTCGTAGTTGGTGGCGGCGGTAAGGTTCACGGATTCACGACTCATCTTTCTGAAAAGCTGGGTATCGCTCACGAGAGAGTCGCTCTCCGTGGAGAAGAAGTCATGAAGAACATCACCTTCCCTGAGGGTGTGAACAAGGATCCGCTTTTCGTTACGCCTATCGGTATCTGCCTGAACTACTATGAGCAGAAAAATAATTTTATCATGATCCACTTCAATGGTGAGATTATGAAACTCTATGACAACGGTCATCTGAAGATTATCGATGCTGCTATGCAGAGCGGTATGGATACTGCCGAGCTCTTCCCGAAGAGAGGCAGAGAAACCCGCTTTACTGTAAATGGCGAGGAGAGGATGGTCCGCGGTGTCGAGGGTGAGTCCGCAACTGTTATGATGAACGGTCATGTGGCTTCTCTTAATACCGTGCTGATCCCGAATGCGACTGTTACTATCACAGGCTCTACTGCAGGTGGTGACGGCATGATAAGGATCGAGAATCTCGATGAATTCGCAAAGGCCTTCGTTTCATTTATCGTAAACGGTACAAAGGTAAAATGCCCGAAGTTCGTAGAGGTAAACGGCGCTCTTCAGCCGGGCAGCTATGTGATAAAAAACGGCGATGCAATAGAGACCAGAGATTACTATACTGTTGGTGAGCTGGCAAAGTTCATGGACGTCGATGTAGACGAGAACCACCAGATCCTCGTAAACTCCAATGTCGCTGATTTGAATACTCTGATATATGAGAATTTCTCAATTGACTGGACTGTTACTGGGGCTGGGAACAGGGAGAAAGAAAGTGCTTCAGATGCTGAGGCAGCTGGTTCGGAAGATATTGTTTCTGATTCAGAAGAAAAATCAGAGCCTACAAATATGCCAGATAGACCGTCGACTCCGCTTACAAAAGAGGCGGTTGATGACATGGGAATTCCGAAAAATTTGATTTATGTGACTTTCAATGGTGATAGTGTAAGCTTAAGTGGCAGGGATGACTATATTTTTGCAGATGTTCTTGCAAAAGTGGACTTCGATGTAAACTCCGCAAATGGCAAGAGTGTCGTCATTACGAAGAACGGCGTCAAATGCGGCTACGCCGATGCGATTTCTGATGGCGATGAACTGAGGATTGATTTTAAATGATGGAGATGTTTTCTATCGCAAGCGGTTCGAGCGGAAACTGCATCTGTGCAGGCAACGACGATACGCATGTGATGATCGATGCCGGTATTTCCGGTAAAAAAATTGAAGCCGGGATGAATACCTACGACTTGACAACCAGGGACATGGCTGGTATTCTTGTCACTCATGAACATATAGATCATGTCTCGGGCCTCGGCGTCATTATGAGGCGCTACGGTCTGCCGGTCTACTCGACAGAGGGCACGATTAAGGCTATACTTAAGGACGGCCGTATTGGAAAAGTAGACGAGAGCCTTTTTCATCCGATTAATGCGGATGAGACCTTTGATATAGGAAGTCTTGCTGTTAAGCCGATTCACATCTCCCACGATGCGGCTGATCCGGTAGCGTACATTATTAAGGATAAGAACCACGGCAAGAAGGTCGGTGTGATTACCGATTTAGGCAAATTCGACGACTATATAGTTTCAAATATCATGGACCTTTCGGCTGTACTTCTTGAGGCTAACCACGATGTCAATATGCTCGAGGTCGGGCCTTACCCGTACCAGCTGAAACGCCGTATCTTAAGCGATTACGGTCACCTGTCAAATAATCTCTCTGGACAGCTTTTGGGCAAAATCCTTAATGACCATATGGAGCATGTCTTCTTGGGGCACCTGTCCGCAGAGAATAATTACGGCCGTCTCGCGCTCGATACTGTCAGAGACGAGGTTACTGACGGGGATAATCCTTACAAGGGAAAGGATTTTAATATTACTGTTGCATCGAGACACGAGGTCTCAGAACGGGTGGTTCTGGGAGCGTAAGTGGCTTGAGATTTTATTTTTCTTTTGCATTAAGACACCGGGTTAATGAGCTGTTCTGATGCCCGGGTTTTGAGTTGATAATTTTTTGCTGGAATAAGAAAAGGAGTTTTTCATGGAAAGTAAGAACCGCACCATTATCAGTGTAGTTGGAAAAGATGCTGTCGGCATCATCGCAAAGGTCTGCACCTATCTCTCTGAGCACAAGGCTAACGTGCTTGACATTTCTCAGACTATCCTCGATGGCTTTTTTACGATGATGATGATCGTAGATACGAATACCGCTGACGAGTCCTTCGGTGACATCCAGAAGGGCCTCTCCGAGATCGGCAAGGAAATCGGAGTCGACATCCGCTGCCAGAAGGAAGAAATTTTTGAAATGATGCATAGGATATAAGCGCCAGCAAACCTGTACAATAGATAACGGCTGCCACAGCTGGTGGCTCACTAGGTCACGTTTTTCTGTTCGGTCGCACGCGCTTATTAGCGGCCCTCTGACAAAACGCACAGAATTGCTTTTATAAAAATTGCTGACGCAATTTTTTAGCAATTCTGTTTGAACGGTTGTCACCCGGGCCGCAGCTAGCGCGCTCCCTCACAACGAAAAACGCGACAATCGTTCGCCATTCATCTGTGGCTGCCGTCATCCCAAAAGTCCAGGTTTACAGACTAACGTGCTAAATACGGAATGGGATGTTTTAAAAACTTTCCAGATATTGTGAGGATTACATGATTAACATATTAGAAGTCGAAGAGACCAACCGCATGGTCTCGGACGAGAACCTTGATGTAAGAACGATAACGATTGGAATCAGCTTGTTTGACTGCATGGATTCTGATCTCGATAAACTGAATGCGAATATCTATAAGAAAATTACTACTGTAGCCAGGGATCTGGTGGCTACTGGTGAGAAAATCGAGAAGGAATTTGGAATTCCTATAGTTCATAAGAGAATTTCTGTTACTCCGATCGCTATGATCGGTGCTGCTGCCTGCCACAGCCCTAAGGACTATGTGTCTATCGCGAAGACGCTCGATAAAGCTGCTAAGACTGTTGGGGTAAATTTCCTCGGTGGTTATTCAGCAATTGTCAGCAAGGGCATGACTACTCAGGATAAGATGCTTATCGAGTCTATCCCTGAGGCACTTGCTTCGACTGATTTCGTCTGCTCCTCTGTAAATGTCGGCTCTACCAAGACCGGTATCAATATGGACGCTGTCCGTCTGTTAGGTCAGATCGTTAAGGATACTGCTCTTGCTACTAAAGAGAACGATTCTCTTGGCTGCGCGAAGCTCGTTGTTTTCTGCAACGCTCCTGATGACAACCCGTTCATGGCTGGTGCCTTCCACGGTGTTTCTGAGGCTGACGCTATCATCAATGTCGGCGTTTCAGGACCTGGTGTTGTTAAGACTGCGCTTAGCCATGTGAGAGGTGAGTCTTTTGAAGTCCTCTGCGAGACTATAAAGAAGACTGCTTTCAAGATTACCCGTGTGGGTCAGGCTGTCGCAAAGGAAGCCAGCAGAATGCTCCATATCCCGTTTGGCATCATCGACCTGTCGCTCGCGCCAACGCCGGCCATTGGCGATTCCGTTGCTGATATCCTTGAGGAGATTGGTCTTGAGAAGGCTGGTGCTCCGGGAACTACAGCTGCGCTTGCTCTTTTAAACGACCAGGTAAAAAAGGGCGGTATCATGGCTTCTTCTTATGTCGGCGGTCTTTCAGGCGCTTTCATTCCTGTGTCTGAGGATCAGGGTATGATCGATTCTGTCGAGGCTGGTGCCCTTACTATAGAAAAGCTCGAAGCTATGACCTGCGTATGCTCTGTTGGTCTCGATATGATCGCTATCCCTGGTGATACGAAGGCTACTACGATTTCTGGTATCATGGCCGACGAGATGGCTATTGGTATGGTTAACCAGAAGACGACTGCTGTCCGCCTGATTCCTGTTATCGGCAAATCTGTCGGCGACACTGTTGAGTTCGGAGGCCTCTTAGGGCACGCTCCGATCATGCCTGTTAACCAGTTCGACTGCCAGGATTTCGTAAACCGCCAGGGACGAATTCCAGCACCGATTCACTCGTTTAAGAACTGACCGAAAGCACAGAGACGAGGGCAAGCGTAAGCGCCGACCGAGTCCTGTGCGAGGCCGTTCTTCGAGATTTGCGAAAACGAGCCGAAGGCGACGTTTGAGCTTAACGAGAAGAACTTCCTTGTTAGGCAAACTTGTAACTATAGGAGGAAAAATTGTCTGACACAAGCACGAGAGAAGACACGAAGTTTCTCGAATGTGAAAAACAGTATATTTTTTATCTGCTGATATTCGCCGGAGGTGTCTTCGGCGGATATACTTTTGTACAGAGGGGTGGAATTTTCTGTAACGCCCAGACTGCAAACCTCGTGATGCTTGCTATCCATCTGGGGCAGGGCGACTGGAATGGTGCGCTTTATTATTTTATTCCTTTTCTGGCTTACCTCGGTGGAATTATGCTCAGTGAGCTGCTGGCGTTTTCTATCAAGCCGCTGCATCTGATGCGCTGGGATACGCTCCTGGTTGGCATTGAGGCTGTAGTCACTATTCTTGTTGGTTTTATTCCGCAGTCGGCGCCTGACCAGATCAGCCAGGTTTCGCTGAACTTTCTCGCCGCTATGCAGTTTAACACTTTCAGGCAGGCCGAGGGTGTCGGCATGGCAACTACTTTCATCACTAATCATGTAAGGCAGATGGGAAGCCACCTCGTTCAGTATCTTCACCACAGAAAGCCTGAGAATTTCAATCGTTTCAGAAGACATTCTACGATGGTTGTTTTCTTTGTCGCCGGGGCTGCTGTATGCTCATTCTGCTGCAAGATTATCGGCGATTATGCCATCTGGTGTGCTTCCGGAATCGAGATTTTCGTCTTCTTCCGCCTTCTTTACGCTGACCGTACCTATGAAAGTGAGCTTCTTTACAGGAAACCGAAGGGACACTGAGGAAGTTTACGGACTGGAGATGGAAAATGAGTCTTTTTTACAATTAATTTCCTGTGGCTTCAGTTGTAAATACCTATAAAATCTTGTTGCAAAACACCCTCAGAAAGATTATAATTAAATAGAATTATTAACTTAGATTGGGGGTTATTTTATGAAGCTTAGAAGCAAATTTTCACTGTTTTACAACGTATGTATGGTTGCGATGGCTGTATTGCTGTTCTTTCTGTCTTTTAACATCTCGAAGTCAGGATATGAGACCTGCTTTGAGCAGAAGGCAACCGGGGATTTAAGCCAGATGCACCAGCTGCTTGACTATGAATGTCCGGGTGAATACGAGGTAAAGGATGACGGATTTTACAAAGGTGAAGTAAAGCTTGACGAAAACAATGACTTAGTTGACGGGCTCAGCAAACTTTCCGGGGATAACATCACAATATTCAACGGCGATACCAGGATAGCGACTACTTTTTCAGAAAATGGCAAGAGGATGACAGGCACCAAGGCAGCATCAAATGTCATTGATACAGTAATCAAAGGCGGCAAGAATTACATCGGTGTCGCAAATATTCTTGGGCAGAATTACGTAAGTGCATATATGCCGATAAAGACCAGCGATGGAAAAATAGTCGGAATGCTTTTTGTAGGTATTACAAAGAGTGAGATTGAGTCTGTTCAGCGCAGATTTATCATATATTTTTGGGCAATCACAGTAATCCTTATCGTAATTTCGTTCTTTGGTATAAATAGATATTGCAAGCGTACCTTTACTCCGCTTGAAAAGGCACAGGATCTTTTGGATAAGATGTCAAAAGGTGACCTGAAGTCTCCTGACCTTGCTGTGCCGAAGGGTAAGGACGAGATAGTAAGTATAACGAAGAGCGCTAACTCACTTAAGAATTCACTGAATCAGCTGATGAGGTCTATTTCTGAGTCAGCTCAGCAGGTAGCTGCGTCAAGTGAGGAACTTACAGCGTCAGCTTCAGAGACGGCAGATTCTATCAACAGTGTGGCGCAGTCAGTGGTAAAAATGGCTGAGGGCGCAGGTGAGCAGAACAAGCTCGTCGATGATGTGCTCGATGTAAGGCAGGATTCAATTGAAGCCATGAATGGATTTGAGTCCGTGTCAGAGTCAATCAAGGATTCAGTTGGCACGACGGCAGATGATACGGCATCAGGTCAGGAAGCTGTAAACAACGCCACCACTTCTATGGAGAATATGAAGGCTCAGATCGCAAAGGTAGCAGCTGTGGTCGACAGGCTTGGCCAGAAATCAAACGAGATTGGCCAGATAATAAGCACTATTTCAGACATTGCTTCTCAGACAAATCTTCTGTCACTTAATGCTTCAATAGAGGCAGCCAGAGCAGGAGAGGCTGGACGCGGCTTCGCAGTAGTTGCGGAGGAAATCGGCCAGCTGGCTGAGCAGTCTGGAAAGGCAGCATCTGACATTTCAGATATCATCGGAGGAATCCAGAACGATACAAATGACGCGATAGCTGCGATGAATGTAAGCAGCAAGGCAGTTGAAGAGAGCACTGAGATAGTAGAAAAAGCAGGAGCTGCTTTTGAAAAAATATCCTCAAGTGTTAATGAACTCAGAAATAATATCGATTCTCTTTATGCGTCAATGCAGCAGCTTGCAGCAAAGAGCAATGAGATGACTGAACCTCTCAACAGCACAAAGGACAAGGCAACGCTTGTATCTGATGAGTCGCAGACAGTATCAGCATCCACCCAGGAGCAGGCAGCAGTTATGGGTGAGATTTCAAATGCCGCTGCGTCACTTGCAGAGATGGCTCAGTCACTGCAGAAGAGCATCGCGCAGTTTGAGGTGTGATAGCACATAGATTCTTGAAAAAATAAAAGCGATATCAAGCTGCTGGGTACCTTTTGAATCCACAATTAATAATCTCTCCGGTCAGATAAAGACTGGAGAGATTTTTTACTGCTACTTGAAAATCGGTTATTTTTCCTGTATGATAAGAAAAGTTTTGCAAAACACTATGGAGGATAAGCATGATACAGGCTTCAAATATTTCGCTGCGTGTCGGTAAGAAGGCACTTTTCGAAGACGTAAATATCAAGTTCACAGAGGGCAACTGCTACGGAATCATCGGAGCAAACGGAGCAGGAAAATCAACCTTCCTGAAGATTTTGTCGGGAAGACTTGAGCCTACGACTGGTGAGATTTCGATAACTCCGGGCCAGAGACTTTCATTTCTGGAGCAGGATCAGTTCAAGTATGACGACCAGATCGTGCTCGACACTGTGATCCAGGGCAACCAGCATCTCTATGATGTAAGAGAAGAGAAGGACGCAATCTACGCAAAGCCTGATTTTTCAGATGAGGATGGAATCCGCGCGTCCGAGCTTGAGGCTGAGTTTGCTGACATGGACGGCTGGAACGCAGAGAGCGATGCTGAGACACTTCTGAATGGACTCGGAGTTTCAACTGAGAATCATCAGAAAAAAATGAGCGAGCTTCCGGGCGCACTAAAGGTCAAGGTTCTTCTCGCGAGAGCGCTTTTTGGAAATCCGGATATCCTGCTTCTCGATGAGCCTACGAACCACCTCGATCTCGATGCTATCGGCTGGCTTGAGGAGTTTCTTATTAATTTCGAGAACACAGTCATTGTAGTATCGCATGACAGATATTTTTTGAATAAGGTTTGTACGCACATCGCGGACATCGACTACGGCAAGATCCAGCTGTATTCAGGAAACTACGATTTCTGGTATGAGTCATCACAGCTGATTTTAAAGCAGAGAAAAGAAGAAAATAAAAAGAAAGAAGAGCAGATAAAAGAGTTGAAGGAATTCATCTCGAGATTCTCGGCAAACGCTGCTAAGAGTAAGCAGGCGACGTCAAGAAAGAGAGCTCTTGAGAAAATTCAGCTGGACGACATCCGCCCTTCTTCCCGAAAATATCCGTTTATTGACTTCCGCCCGAAGAGAGAAATCGGAAATGAAGTCCTTACTGTTGATGGAATCACAAAGACCATAAATGGGAAGAAAGTTCTTGACAATGTTTCGTTTGTTGTAGGACACGATGACAAGATCGCGTTTGTAGGAGGAAACGAGGCTGCAAAGACCGCGCTCTTCGAGATTCTCTCAGGAAATATGGAGCCGGACAGTGGAGACTACAAGTGGGGTGTTACCACATCCCAGTCATATTTTCCAAAGGACAATTCGAAAATTTTCGACGGCAATGATATGATAATTGCCGACTGGCTTACGCAGTTCTCCGAGATAAAGGACGCAACTTATGTTAGAGGATTCCTCGGACGAATGCTCTTCAAGGGTGAGGACGGCAACAAGAAAATGAAAGTTCTCTCCGGAGGTGAGAAGGTTCGTGTGCTTCTTTCAAGAATGATGATCGAGGCGTCAAATGTCTTGATGCTGGATGAGCCGACAGACCATCTGGATATGGAATCTATTACGGCGCTGAACCAGGGAATGAAGAAGTTCAAGGGAGTCATCCTCTTCTCATCAAGAGACCACGAGATAGTGGAGACGACTGCCAATCGAATCATCGAATTCCTGCCGGATGGAGGAATGATAGATAAAGTCACGACCTACGACGAGTATCTCGAGTCAGATGAGATGGCAAGAAAGAGAACTGTATATACGACTACAGATGATGAAGAATCAGATGATTGACTTCATCGCCGCCCTACGGGGCGGTCCTTTTTATTTATGGAAAAGCTGTACCGCATAAAGAACACCGAATAGTTGGGAAAATCATTGAACTTTTTGACAAAAAATACTATATTTAGAAAGGACGAAATCGTGCGGCTATCATGCCGTGCTTTTCATGTAAGAACGGCATGAAAGATCGTCGAATAGTATAGTAGTAGGAGGAAAGACTAAATGATCAAGAGATCAATGAAGACCATGGATGGAAACCATGCAGCCGCTCATGCATCTTATGCATTTACAGATGTTGCAGCTATCTATCCTATCACACCTTCATCAGTTATGGCAGAAGCTACTGATGAGTGGGCTACTGCAGGCAGAAAGAACATTTTCGGCCAGACAGTACAGATTACTGAGATGCAGTCTGAGGCCGGTGCAGCAGGAGCTGTTCACGGATCACTCGCAGCTGGTGCATTAACCACCACATTCACAGCATCACAGGGACTTTTACTTATGATCCCTAACCTGTATAAGATCGCAGGTGAAGGACTTCCAGGAGTATTCAACGTATCAGCTCGTTGTGTAGCTACACACGCTCTGAATATCTTCGGTGACCACTCAGATGTATATGCGTGCCGTCAGACAGGATGCGCAATGCTTTGCGAATCATCAGTTCAGGAAGTTATGGATTTAACTCCTGTTGCACATCTTGCAGCTCTTGAGGGACATGTTCCATTCATCAACTTCTTCGATGGATTCCGTACATCACACGAGATTCAGAAGATCGAGACATGGGATTACAAGGATCTTGCAGATATGCTTGATATGAACCTTGTAGAGGACTTCAGAAAGAACGCCCTTAACCCAGAGCATCCAAGAGAAATGGGATCAGCTCAGAACCCAGACCTCTTCTTCCAGACTCGTGAGGCTTGCAACAGTACATATGACGCTCTTCCAGCTATCGTAACCAAGTACATGGATAAGATCAACGAGAAGATCGGTACAGATTACAAGCTCTTCAACTACTATGGTGATCCAGACGCAGAGAGCGTTATCATTGCCATGGGTTCAGTTTGCGAGACAATTGATGAGACAATCGATTACCTTCGTAAGGAAGGCGAGAAGGTCGGCGTCGTTAAGGTTAGACTTTATCGTCCGTTCGTTAAGGAAGCCCTTCTTTCAGTTATTCCTAAGTCTGTTAAGAGAATCTCAGTTCTAGACAGAACAAAGGAGCCAGGATCAATCGGTGAGCCTCTCTACCTCGATGTAGTTGCAGCTCTTAAGGGATCAGAGTTCGAGAGCGTTCCAGTTTACACTGGCCGTTATGGACTTGGTTCAAAGGATACTACACCAGGACAGATCATCGCAGTATTCAGAAATACAGAGAAGCCTAGATTTACAATCGGCATCACAGATGATGTTACCAACCTTTCACTTGAGGTTAAGGAGAACCCTGTTACTACTCCAGAGGGAACCACGAACTGCAAGTTCTGGGGACTCGGCGCAGATGGTACAGTAGGTGCTAACAAGAACTCCATTAAGATCATCGGTGATAACACCGACATGTATGCTCAGGCATATTTCGATTATGATTCAAAGAAGTCCGGCGGTGTCACAATTTCTCACCTTCGTTTCGGACATCAGCCTATCAGATCTACATACCTGATCTCACAGGCTAACTTCGTAGCATGCCACTGCACAGCATACATCTACAAGTACAACATGGTTCAGGACCTTGTTCCAGGCGGTACATTCCTGTTCAATACTCAGTGGACAGAGGATGAGCTTGATGAGAAGCTTCCTGGCCAGGTAAAGAGATACATCGCAGAGAATAACATCAATTTCTACATCATTGATGGTGTTAAGATCGGTAAGGAGATCGGACTTGGAAAGCGTATCAACACTGTCCTTCAGTCAGCATTCTTCTCACTGACAAAGCTCATCCCAGAGGAGCAGGTGCTTAAGCTCATGAAGGATGCAGCTAAGGCTTCATATGCTCGTAAGGGTGATGATGTCGTAAAGATGAACTGGGATGCCATCGACGCAGGTGCTACAGCTTATCATAAGGTTAACGTACCTGAGAGCTGGAAGAACTGCAAGGATGATGACCTTTCAGTTGAGGTTAAGGGTGACAGAGCTGATGCTGTTGAGTTCGTTAAGAACATTCAGCAGAAGGTTAACGCTCAGCAGGGTAACACAATTCCTGTTTCTGTAGTAAAGAAGTATGCAGATGGTTCTACACCTTCTGGTACAGCTGCTTTCGAGAAGCGTGGTGTTGCTACTGATGTTCCAGTTTGGGATGTTACTAAGTGTATTCAGTGTAACCAGTGTTCACTTGTCTGCCCACACGCTGTAATCCGTCCTGTAGCTATGACAGCTGACGAGGCTGCTAAGGCTCCAGAGGGAATGGCTATGAAGGATATGACAGGAATGCCGAACTACAAGTTCGCAATCACTGTTTCAGCATTCGACTGCACAGGCTGCGGTTCATGTGTAAATGTCTGCCCAGTAGATGCTCTTTCAATGGATTCATTCGAGGAGAACGAAGGCGAGCAGAAGTACTTCGATTATGCAGTATCACTTCCAGAGAAGGAAGATGTCGTAGAGAAGTTCAAGGTAAATACAGTAAAGGGTTCACAGTTCAAGAAGCCGCTTCTTGAGTTCTCAGGAGCTTGCGGTGGCTGCGGTGAGACACCTTATGCTAAGCTTATTACACAGCTCTTCGGTGACAGAATGTATGTAGCAAACGCTACAGGATGCTCTTCTATCTGGGGTAACTCTTCACCATCTACTCCTTACACTGTAAATGATCAGGGCAAGGGTGTTGCTTGGTCTAACTCACTTTTCGAAGATGCAGCTGAGTTTGGTTATGGTATGCTTCTTGCTCAGAGAGCTATCCGTGACAGACTTAAGAGAGAGCTCGATGATATGAACGCTACTGGCGAGCTCGCAGATGCTATCAAGGAGTGGAACGATACATTCGCAAGCGGAATTCTCAACGGACCTGCTACAGACAAGCTTGTTGCAGCTCTTGAGAAGGATGGCAGTGCAGCAGCAAAGGCTATCCTTGAGGAGAAGAATTTCTTAGCCAAGAAGTCACAGTGGGTATTCGGTGGCGATGGCTGGGCTTATGATATTGGATACGGCGGACTCGATCACGTTATCGCTTCTGGCAAGGACATCAATATCATGGTTTATGATACTGAGGTTTATTCAAATACAGGTGGTCAGTCTTCTAAGTCTACACCATGCGGTGCTACAGCACAGTTCGCTGCAGGTGGTAAAGAGACAAAGAAGAAGGATCTTGCAGGCATGGCTATGTCATATGGCTATGTATATGTAGCTCAGATCGCTATGGGTGCAAACATGGCTCAGGCTGTCAAGGCTATTGCAGAGGCAGAGGCTTATCCAGGTCCTTCAGTTATCATCGCTTATGCTCCATGTATCAACCATGGTATCAAGAAGGGCATGAGCAAGGCTATGACAGAGGAGAAGCTT
>ONBW01000066.1 GCA_900316165.1 uncultured Lachnospiraceae bacterium
TTTTTAGGGCTGCAGTAACATAGTAAAATATAATCCCGGCAGATGCAACTGTCAGGATCAAGAATATAAGCTTCACGCCAGCGGCGTGATTTGGTTCAACAGTCTTTAACGCCTCCTGAGTAGTACGGATGATGATAGGGAGTGTCATGACCGCAAGTGTGAGAGCACCTGCAAGGATAGATGTTCCGATATTCAAGGCCTGTACGAAGATAAGCATTCCGGCAAGACCATAGATGATTGAAGGGATTCCGCTTAAGGTCTCTGTCGCAAGCTCTATTACACGGACAAGCTTTTTGTTTGAAGCATACTCATTTAAGTAAACTGCTGTACCTACACCGATAGGAAGTGAGAACACCAGCGCGATCACTATGATATAAACCGTGTTCAGGATATTCGGCAGGATACCGATGTTATCATCGAGAAGTGACGGAACTGTTGAGAGAAGGTTCCAGGTCACATGTGGTATTCCTCTGTAAAAAATATAACCGATGATTGCCACAAGAAGAATGGTTGTCAGTGCTGCCGAAAAATACATCAGACCACGGAGAACTGCTCCCCTGGCTTTTCTCTTTGCCGAGATACCGGCCTTTGCGGTAACTATTATGTCAGTTGAAGTATCCATCATTTCACCTTTCCTTTTGAAGTAAGCTTTCTAAGGATGACATTTATCAGGATTATGAAGAAGAAAAGCACCAGAGCTATTGAGAAAAGAGCCTGCCTCTGGAGTCCAGAAGAATAGGACATCTCACTAGCGATTGCTGTCGTAAGGAATCTGACGCTCTTGAAGATTCCAGGCATATTTGCCACGTTTCCTGCTACCATCATGACTGCCATTGCCTCTCCTATAGCACGTCCGGTGCCCAGGATTACAGAGGTAAGCACTCCGCTTCTTGCTGCCGGAAGGGTCACCTTGAAGATGGTCTCAGTATATGTAGCTCCAAGGGCGAGCGAGCCCTCCTCATACTCCTTTGGTACTGCACGAAGCGCTGTCTCCGACTCTGAAATAATCGAAGGAAGCACCATGATGGCAAGGACTATGGTAGCTGAGAAAAGGTTGGCTCCGTCAGGAAGATGGAAAAGCTTCCTGACTCCCGGAACTATGATGATCATACCAAAGAGACCATATACAACTGAAGGAATTCCAGCCAGCAGATCAACTGCCTCACGGACTACAGCAGCTAAAGGTCCCGGCGCCATCTTCGCGAGATAGGTCGCGCAGAGGATTCCGACCGGGATACTTACAATAAGCGCTCCGCAGGTGCCGTAAACTGATGTCAGGATGAATGGAAGGATTCCAAACGACGGGTTTGCTGCCGTCGATGCCCACTTTGTTCCAAACATGAATTTGAAAAGTCCAATCTTCGTGATTGCCGGTACACCGGAAATGATAAGGAAGATTGATATGAAAAGCACGAAAGCTATAGAGAACAGTCCAAAGATAAGAAATACCGAATGGAAGATTGTCTCAATACCCTTCTGTTTCTTTAGCCGGCTTCTTTGTAAAGCTACTGTATTGTCCATTTTATCTCCTGAATATTAGTTGATGTCTTCTGATTACTGGTTAGAAACTGCTCCAGCCTTTGAGATGTACTGTGAAGCGTCTGCGCTTGTGCAGTAATCGAAGAAAGCCTGAGCTGCGTCAGAAAGCTTTGTTCCATCCTTTGTGATGAGGTTGAAGTTACGCTGGATCTTGTAAGAACCATCCTTTACTGTGTCCTCTGTAGGAGCGACACCGCCAACCTTGATAGCCTTTACAGAATCATTTAGGTCTGCAAGTGAAGCATATCCGATTGCGTTAGGGTTTCCTGCTACTGTCTGGATCACGTCACCGGTTGATGTAAGCTCCTGAGCGTATTTGCACTTATCCTTTGTATCTGTGATCGTCTCGAAACCATCACGGGTTCCTGAAGCAGCCTCACGTCCGATAACAACGATATCTCCGTCTGAACCGCCGACATCCTTCCAGTTTGTGATCTGTCCTGTGTAGATCTGTGCGATCTGGTCAAGTGTTAAATCCTCAACTCCGTTGTCCG
This sequence comes from uncultured Lachnospiraceae bacterium, assembly GCA_900316165.1. GTDB lineage: Bacteria > Bacillota > Clostridia > Lachnospirales > Lachnospiraceae > Weimeria. The sequence continues at coordinate 2,034 of ONBW01000066.1, forward strand.
GGTTAACGATCATTGCGATTCCATCAACAGCGATTGTTGTCTGAGTAAGTCCTGAAGCCTTCTCGTCATCTGTCAGGTCACGGCTTGCAAGACCTATATCGCAGCTTCCCTTGCCTACAGCCTCGATTCCTGAGCCAGAACCTGTCGGATTATATGTAACCTTGACGTTCGGGTTCTCCTGCATGAAAGCTTCGCTTAAGTACCCGATAACCTTCTCCATTGAAGTAGAACCGTCTGTTGCTACTGTTCCTGAAAGTGATGATGAAGATGAATCAGCAGAGGTGCTGTCTTTTGATGAAGCACTGTCTGTTTTTGACGCATCACTGCTTGATGATCCGCAGCCTGTAAGCATCATTGCAGCTGCGAGTGTGGAACACATGATAAGGGATAAAATTCTTTTCTTCATTGTTTACTCCTTTGCTTTTTTAAACTAATGGCTTTCCCTTGTTACGAGGGATATAATAATCCATCAAGGTTATAAAAAAATAACGGAGGCGTTAAGCCTCCGTTAAGATTTGTAAAATCGTCGTAAAGTGTTTTTCTTGTTATTTTTCAAAAATAATCGTTATCGTCGTACCTGTTCCGACCTTTGAAGTGAGGTTGACCTTTGCGTTATGCAGCTGGGCCGCGTGCTTTACAATAGAGAGTCCGAGTCCTGTACCTCCTGTTTCCCTCGAATGGCTCTTGTCCACTCTGTAGAATCTTTCGAAGATCCTCTCCTGATCCTTCTCCTGGATTCCGATTCCGGTGTCCTTTACAGTAATACATGGATATCCATCATCCTTTTCTACCGTAACAGTGACCTTTCCATCAGGCTTGTTGTATTTTATCGCGTTTTCGATGATATTGTGGATCATCTCATCGAGTATCTGTCTGTAGCCGTTTACTTGTTCATGGGTTCCTACCAGTGATACATGAACGCTGTACTCCACGGCCTTCTGATTCAGGCGCTTTATGATATCCTCCGACATCTGGTACAGGTCACAGACCTCCTTTTCAAGAGCAATCTCGCCCTCGTCGAGCTGCGAGATCTTTATGATGTCGTTTACCAGCGAAAGGAGGCGGTTTGCTTCCTTATATATCCTGTTTGAAAAATCAGGCAGGTCCTTTTTCTTTACAAGCCCGTCCCTTATGATCTCGGCGTAGCCGGAAATGGATGTAAGCGGAGTTTTGAGCTCATGGCTTACATTCGCAGAAAATTCCTGTCGCATGCTCACCATTGCGTCCTTCTGCTTGTTCTGCTCATCAATCTTTTTAAGCAGCGGATCTAGCTCCTCATAGACATCGTTCTCGAGCGGATTGTCGAGATCAAGGGTGTTTATCGGTTTTATCAGATCCCTGGCTGTCTTGTGGGATAGAATTATTGCAAAAATAAGAAGTATCACCGCTGTAGTGACAAGCACCGGCAGTATCTCAAGCATCATTGCAAAAATAGATTTTACCGACTTTGCCACTCTGATCACTTTTCCGTCATTTAACCTGACTGCGGAATAGTACATATCCTCTTTAAGAGTATCAGAGTTTCGTATATCCATTCCGACACCGGTCTTAAATGCCTCTGCGACCTCTGGTCTGTCCTTGTGGTTTTCAAGTGTTTTGTTTCCGGTCTCTGAATCGTAGATAACTGTTCCGTCAGTATCTATATATGTGATCCTGGTTCCTGATTCGAGATTTTTAAGCTGGCGGATAAACGAGGATCCGTTGATATTTACCGCTTCTGCTAAGTACTCTGACTCATACCGTACGCTTTTTTCAGCATTTAGCTCTGTCTGTCTATAAACAGAAAATATGGTGACAGCATAAGCTATCAATAGCGCCAATGCTATCACCTGTATCATACGTGTCTGTATTTTCTTTTGCATTATTTCTCCCTGATCCTGTAGCCTACTCCTCTGACTGTTTCGATTCTGTCGCCTTCCTTGCCGAGCTTCTGCCTTAATGATCTGACGTGTACATCGACTGTCCTCGTCTCACCGTCGAAATTGTAGCCCCAGATGTCCTCTAAGAGCTGCTCTCTCGTAAGGACTACTCCGCTGTTAAGGATCAGCATTTTGAGGAGCTCGAATTCCTTAAGGGTAAGGACTATCTCTTTTCCGTTCGATGTGACGATATGTCTTAAGACATCGATTTTTATCGAGCCTGACTTGATGACCGGTTCATCGGTATTTTTGCCCCGGCCCGTTCTCCTGAGGACTGCCCTGATTCGTGAGACAAGCTCCATCATTCCAAACGGCTTTGTCACATAGTCATCTGCCCCGAGATCTAAGGCCGAGACCTTATCGTACTCGGCCCCCTTTGCTGTAAGCATAATGACAGGTATATTCTTTGTCTTCGTATCTTTCCTGACTTCTGATAACAGCTGCATCCCATCCTCACCCGGGAGCATGATGTCAAGAAGTATAAGCTCCGGAAGCTCATTCTTCAGCGCTGTCTTAAACTCTCTCCCGCTCGGGAACCCCTTCGCCGGCAGTCCTGTAGAATCAAGGGTATATACTACCAGCTCACGAATATTATCATCATCCTCTACACAGTAGATCATGGGTATTCTCCTTTCATGCTCTCCATTTTAAATACCCCCTGTAAAGTCTGCAAGAGAGGTAATGTAAAGTTTATGTAAAATCTAGTCCTGCACTGAATTTACGGACCAGATGGCGTTTTTTAATTCCAGTCCGTAATTTTCCGGCCCTTAACATACATACTTTTAGCTTGCTGCAATCTGTCCGTAAAACTTACTGCTCAGATGCAAACTGCAGGAGTCGGGTAACATTGATTTCAAGCTGCTCTCTTGTTACTTTTCCAGTTTTATGTCCAGTAAGTATGTCCTCGTAATCGTGCTTTGTTCCCGGCATGAATACTGAGGTGCCTGCTGCAGCAACCTTTGCAGGATCCGGGTAGCTCCACTCTGAATTTTTGTTGGTCATTCCCGGCACTATCCAGTCTGTCATGACAGCGCCCTCGAAGCCGAATTCCGAGCGGAGAACATCTGTAATCAGGTCATGTCTTTCTGAAGTATGCACTCCGTTTATCAGATTGTAGCTGTTCATCACAAAAGCCGGCGATGACTTCCTGACTGCGATTTCAAAGCCTCTCAGATAAATCTCTCTTAAGGCTCTCTCACTTACGCAGGAGTTGCTAGCCATTCGATTCGTCTCCTGGTTATTAGCCGCGTAGTGCTTTAATGTCACATAGCGGCCCTCATGCTCCTGAACTCCGTTCGTAATAGCAGCTGCCATATATCCGCTGATAAGTGGATCCTCTGAAAAATACTCGAAATTCCTTCCGCACCTGATATCACGCTGGACATTAAGTGCCGGCGCTAACCAGATATCGACATCGTAGATCTCCATTTCAGAGCCGACTATATATCCGCAGTCCCTGGCGAACTCCACGTCCCAACTCTGAGCTATCGCCGTTCCAATAGGAATTGCAGTGGCAAACTGATACTTAACCTCGCCACCCCTTGCAGTACGCCTCTCTGCTTTTTTCCTTTGAATGGCAGGATAAATCTGAGCTACCCTCGGTGAAAATTCAAGCATAGAGTTAAACATCGGATTCCCGTATGAATAAACGCCGTTTGAATCCACTCCATACTTTCTGTCAAGCCTCAGTCCAGCAGGACCATCAGCCATGACAAGTCCTCTGATTCCCTTCTCATTATTTTCGTATGTCTCGCCGGCGCTTCCCGGTACCTTCTGCCCAGCCTGTCCTATAACTGAAGCAACCGCGCTGTCACCAAACGCACCAACTGAGGCAAGTGCCAGCTCCACATCCGTCATCTGTGCAGCAATTGGATCAACCGGCTCCGCGTCATCGTAGAAGACCTCAGTGCACTCGATGTCATTTTCTGAAAGCTCGATAATCGAAAAATCAGTATCTGCAGCCTCCGTTCTCTTCTTCTCAGGAACAAAGTCAGTAAAATCGGTTTCTCCGAGCGAGTTTCTTACCTGCTTTATCCTGATATCTATTGCGGCGCGGAGCACACAGACAGTCTTCACATCGCTTGAATCCTCACCGACTGAGATAATCGTATCTCCAGCAGGAATGATATAGCAGGCAGCAATTTCATCAAAGGACGCTATATCCCGCAAATCAACCTTTACTGAAACTGTCTTCTCTTCTCCTGCCTCGATGACCGGTGACTTTTCAAATCCAGCTAAAACTCTTACAGGCTGGTCAATCCTGTCATCCGGCAGCAAAGCGTAGACCTCAACAACCTCACGGCCAGCGCGGGAGCCGGTATTTTTGACAGAAACTGACACTTCAAGAATGCCATCATGAAGCCCTGCGCTCTCAGGCTGCAGCTCGAAATCCGTATAGCTCTTTCCGAAGCCAAACGGGAAAAGCGGCTTCACGCCCTCGGTCTCGTAATACCTGTAGCCTACATAGACTCCCTCTTTGTAGCGGGTATTATTTATATCGCCGAATTCTCCGATGCTTTCCCTGTCTTTTTCGGCAATCCAGGTAGCAGTGAGCTTTCCAGATGGATCAGCCTTCCCGAGAAGGATGTCAGCAAGCACCACTCCAGTAACCGCGCCGAGCTGAGAAAGCAGCAGGATATTATCCACTGATTCAACAACAGGCGACAGGTCAACCGGACCACCGACATTTAATACGAGCATAAATCTCTTGTAGTTAGCCTTCAGCTGCAGGATGTCGCTTATCTCAGTCTTTGTAAGAAGGATATCTCCGCGAACCCACTGCCTGTCAGCGCCCTCTCCACAGATACGGGAAAGTACATAGACAGCTGTATCACCGCTGCCGAGAGGAATGTCATAGTCGCAGTCACACTCTACTTTGCCCATGGAATACTGGATTGGGAGCATGCCGGACTTAAGCGCCTCTGATTTAATCTGCTTTACGAAATGCTCATGATTTTCCTTTTTCACCTGATCATATCTGTCAATCCAGTCCTTCGAAGTGATCGTAAAGCCAGCCCTCTCAAGCCCCTTTTCGGCTGTCACATAAAATCTCGAATTCACATCTCCAGAACCAGTGCCGCCCTTTCTTGTCTGTCTTGCTCCACTTCCATAAAGCCCAATCTCGCACGGCGCGTCCAGCGGAAAATCCCCGTTTCTCTTTAGAAAAAGCGTGCAGCCGGCCGCACTTTTTCTCAGCTCTCTCAAATGCTTCTTCTCGTGATCAAATAATTTCATGGTAACCTCCCTGTAATGCCTGCTTAAAAAGTTCCTGACACAATTTTTGTTCTATCGTAACACCTCAGTCCCAAAAGTCAAGCGGGTTTCAATCGTGCTCATTTTGTTACTATTCACGGATTAACCCTGAAACCCATTACACATTACACGCAAAGAAAAGCCCGCATGTTTCAGCATGCAGGCTTTTCTGTCACTATAAAACAGCCAGCATGACACCGGCTCATTATATATCAGATTATTTTACAAGTACAGTGCATGATACAGGTTCTGCAGAGATTTTTCCGGAAACATTTGAAATAGTGTCTGTCCCTGCTTTTTCTCTGTTGATGCATACTTTCCAGTCACCTTCAGGAAGGGTGATATCCTCTGCCTTCTGGTTTGGATTGAAGATTACAAGAATCTGCTTTGCGCTGTCGCCAGCCTTCGTACCATCGATAGTATAAGCTATTACATCATCAGTAGTACCAGTAAGGAACTTAATACTGTCATCAATATCTTTTCCATTTGTCATGCGAAGAGCTGAATGAGCTTTTCTGAAGGAAATAAGACCCTTGTAATAATTGCATTTTCCCCTCACTCGACGTATAATAGAACCATCAGATGAAAGGAGAACCCTTTATGAATAGAATTTTTCGTAGAATCGCTGCTGTTTCACTTGCAGCCATGATAAGCATTTCAATGTTCCCGGTCACAGCCATGGCAAAGACCGCAAAGAAAGTCGACCTGACCGGAGATGGAAAAGCCGATACGGTAAAGATCATCAAAACCCGTGATACCTCAGCCCCAACGTTTTATTCGCGGTTAAAGATTAAAATCAACGGCAGGACAGTATTCAACAAGAAGACATACTATTTTTATGTAAAATCACAGACGATAAAGCTCGCCAATAAAAAGGCATTTCTGGTAATGTACGTACCAGGCGAAGATGACGCAGCAGATTATAATGGAATTTTCGCATACAAGAAGGGAAAGCTGACACGGATCGTAGACTTTAACAAATGCCTTCCAGGATATGATGTTAGTTTAAGAAAAATCACTGTTTCAGGAAATACTGTAACTGCAACGCTGGGTCAGGATACTTATGGCTTAGGCGTGTGCGATTATAAAACCTCCTTCACTTGGAAAAATACAAAGTTCGTCCAAAATCCCGCAATGACTGATTTCACGATAGGAACAGGTGATGGAGCTTGGGTCGAAAAAGGTTCCACAGTTACTCTTTCAACCGATGCCCTGGCAAAGACCAGCCTGGATTCAGATGCAGAGACAACGACACTTATCGAAGGCACAGAAGCTGAATTCGATGATGTCACCATCAAGGGAAAAAACGCATACTTCAGCCTTGTTATCGACGGCACTACATATTGGATTCAAATTCCAAAGGATTATATATCTGTTTCAGAAAATGGAACATACTTCACAGAAACCTTCATGGCAGGGTGATTTCATTATAGCTATAATTCTCTGATACATTAAAAAATAAAAGAGACGACAGATTCCAACTGACCTGCCGCCTCTGCCAAATCTATTCAATGCTGGAAATCATGCCATCGCAGGCTTCTTCTTGCTGATAACAGACTTTACCTCATCCGAACTAACACCTGTTGCACCTGCAATCTGATCTAACGTAAAGCCATTCTGATGCATATTAAAAATA
>ONBW01000004.1 GCA_900316165.1 uncultured Lachnospiraceae bacterium
TTGTGGCAGTCGTGCCCGTCAGATACGAAAAACTAATTTTTAAACTAAAGAAGGACTGAGAACCAGCGAATTCCCAATCCTTCTATCAACAATTTGACATTACATATAATACCACAATGAATACAAAATGTCACATTTTTTTCATAAAAAATTGTATGGATTTTAGTGCTTTTTTAAAAAAATTCACGGAAATAACACAAAATATGCGATTTTCCGACGCCTAAGCCAAAAAAGGCACATCCGGAAAAATTTCCGGATGCGCCTGATTTTTCAAGAAAAGTTTAAGATTTCTTAAATTTATGCCTCAGCTTCCTTAGCCTTCTGAGCCTTGATAGCCTCTGTAAGCATAGGAACAATCTTGTTTAAGTCTCCAACTAAGCCATAGTCAGCTACGTCAAAGATAGGTGCTCCCTCATCCTTGTTGATAGCGATGATGACATCTGACTCCTCCATACCTGCTACGTGCTGGATGGCACCTGAGATACCAATAGCGAAGTAGATATTTGGACGAACTGTCTTACCAGTCTGACCTACCTGAAGATCCTTTGGCTTCCAGCCTGAATCTACAACGGCACGTGAGCATGAAACCATAGCGCCCTTACCAAGTGCTGCTGCAAGGTCATCAAGGAGCTTGAAGTTCTCAGCTGAACCAACTCCACGTCCGCCAGATACAAGGATCTTAGCGTCCATGATGTTTGCAACCTTAGCTACATCCTTAACTACCTTCTCAACAGTTACAGACTTGCTGTTCTCTGTAATCTTGATGTCAGCCTTGATAACCTCTGGCTTTCTGCCAGCAACTGGCTCAAGCTTCTGCATAACGCCTGGACGAACTGTAGCCATCTGAGGACGGTTGTTAGGGCAGGCGATAGTAGCGATTGTGTTACCACCGAATGCGGGACGAGTCATGAGGAGCTGATTATGAAGCTGCTCTACGCCCGGCTTTGGCTCGAGTGGGAAGTCTCCGATATCGAGCTTTGTGCAGTCTGCGGTAAGACCAGTAGCTACACGAGCTGAAACTGTAGGACCAAGGTCACGTCCGATTGCTGTAGCGCCTACGAGCATGATCTCTGGCTTGTACTCATTAATAACACCTGCAAGAGCCTGTGCGTACTGCTCTGTACGATATGTCTCAAGTAATGGATCATCGACAATGATGACACGGTCAGCACCGTACTCACCAAGTCTGTCAGCAAGGCCTTCAACCTTTGATCCGATAAGGACTGCAGTTACCTGCTCTCCTAATGCGTCTGCTAATTCTTTTCCTTTACCAATAAGCTCAAGAGAGATAGAAGAAAGCTCTCCGTCTACCTGCTGAGCATAGGTAAATACTCCTTTATAATCTTCTAAAGCCATTTTTTACCTGCTTTCTTTTATTCTTAATTAATTATATAAGATGTTTCTCGTTGAGCTTGCCCATGATGTATTCTACAGAAGCCTGAGGATCAAGTGTAACCTTCTCTCCTGCTCCCTTACGAACCTTATCGGAAGCCTTAGCGATCTTTGTCGGTGAACCCTTAAGACCAAGGTCCTTATCATCAACATCCTTGAGATCCTTACGGCCCCAAACTGTGATTCTGTCAGCCTTCTGATCGATGGCATCGAAGATTCCGCCTGGTGTCATGTACATAGGCTCTTTTGAAAGCTCTGCAAGTGCAGTAACAAGGCAAGGCATATTAGCCTTAAGGATATGATATCTGTCGTCGTACTGTCTCTTTACCTCAACAGTCTTTGCAGCCTCATCAACCTTGATATCCTCAGCATAAGAAATAACCGGGATTCCAAGATGCTCAGCGATCTGAGGTCCAACCTGAGCTGTATCACCATCGATAGCCTGACGGCCTGTGATGATCAGATCATAGTCGATATTTCTGAGAGCGCCTGCGATTGTTGTGGAAGTAGCCCAGGTATCAGCACCACCGAGTACACGGTCAGTAACAAGAACACCATCATCAGCTCCCATAGCCATAGCCTCTAAGAGAACATCCTCAGCCTTTGGAAGACCCATTGTAAGAACTGTAACAGTTGTGCCAGGATGAGCTTCCTTGATACGAAGTGCAGCCTCAAGACCAGCCTTATCATCAGGGTTCATGATCGTAAGCATTGCTGCACGGTTAAGAGTTCCGTCTGGGTTAAATACAACGCCACCCTTGGTATCCGGAACCTGTTTAATACATACTACAATTTTCATGTATTTTACTTTGCTCCTTTATGTAATCAAATATTTCAGGATATTTTTGAAAAAATAACCGAAAAATTATTTTAATAAGTTTCCTGAAATAACCATTCTCTGAACTTCTGATGTACCTTCGTAGATCTCTGTGATCTTCGCATCACGCATCATACGCTCAACATCATACTCACGGGTGTAACCATAACCACCGTGAAGCTGTACAGCCTTAGTAGTAACAGCCATAGCTGCCTCTGCTGCGAAAAGCTTTGCCTCTGCAGCCTCTACTGAGAATCTAGGCTTGTTCTTCTTAGCCTCTGCTGCAGCATATACGAGGTACTGAGCAGCCTGCATACGTGTAACCATATCAGCAAGCTGGAACTGTGTATTCTGGAAAGCTGCGATTGAACGGCCGAACTGCTTTCTCTCTTTAACGAACTCAACTGTGCGGTCGATAGCGCCCTCACCAAGTCCAAGAGCCTGAGCAGCGATTCCGATACGTCCACCATCAAGAGTATGCATAGCTTCCTGGAATCCCTTACCTCTTACACCAAGAAGATTCTCAGCTGGGATACGGCAATCCTGGAAAATAAGCTCGTATGTAGATGAAGCGCGGATACCCATCTTCTTCTCCTTGGTTCCGAATGTGAATCCAGGAGTTCCCTTCTCAACGATGAATGCTGAGAAGTTCTTCTTAGGACGGCCCTTCTTATCTGTTGTGATATCTGTTACAGCGATGATTACATAGATATCAGCCTCTTTACCGTTTGTGATGAAGCACTTTGATCCGTTAAGAACCCACTCATTTGTGCTCTCATCGAGAACAGCCTTTGTCTGAGCTCCCTGTGCATCTGTACCAGCGCCTGGCTCTGTAAGAGCGAAAGCTCCGAGCTTCTCACCCTTTGCAAGAGGTACAAGGTACTTCTGCTTCTGCTCCTCTGTACCATAGTTCATGATAGGATCGCAGCAGAGTGATGAATGAGCTGAAACGATAACTGCTGTAGTACCGCAGACCTTTGCGAGCTCCTCAACACACATAACGTATGTAAGAGGATCACATCCCTGTCCGCCATACTCCTTTGGGATAGCGATTCCCATGAAACCGTACTTAGCCATTTTCTCAACGGTTGCTCTTGGGAACTCTTCTGTCTCATCGATTTCCTGTGCGAGTGGCTTTACCTCTTTCTGAGCAAAATCAGCGAAGAGGGAACGTGCCATCTCATGCTTTTTATCTATAATAAAATCCATGGATCTAATTTTCCTCCAATATTTATATTTGAACAGCGCTTGGTTTCAAGCTGGCCTAATAAGGAAGTTCTTCTCGTTAAGTTCAAGCTTCGCCTGCGGCTCGCTTTCACTAATCTCGAAGAACGACCTCGAATTGGACTCGAACTACGCTACGCTTGTTCTCGTCTCAATTCTTTCGGTCTACTGGAACTTTATTCTTAAAGCCCTCTGAATAGTCATAGAAGCCTCTGCCGCTCTTAACACCAAGATGTCCTGCACGAACCATCTTCTTAAGAAGTGGAGCTGGACGATACTTGGAATCTGCTGTCTCTGTGTAGAGAACGTTCATGATAGCAAGAACGATATCAAGTCCGATGTAATCACCGAGCTCAAGTGGTCCCATTGGGTGGTTGCATCCAAGCTTCATAGCGTTATCAACGCCCTCGATATCAGCAACGCCCTCTGAATATACGAAGATTCCTTCGTTGATCATTGGGATAAGGATACGGTTTGCAACGAAACCAGCTGACTCCTGAACACGTACAGGTGTCTTTCCAAGCTTTCTTGCGATCTCCTCAACCTTCTCAACTGTCTCGTCAGGTGTATTAGCACCCTTGATAACCTCGATGAGCTTCATAACAGGAGCTGGGTTGAAGAAGTGCATTCCGATAACTGGTGTCTTAAGACCAGCACCGATCTCTGTGATTGAAAGAGATGATGTATTTGATGCAAAAATGCAGTTCGGGTTCTTAACGATGTTCTCTTCAAGATCCTTGAAGCAGTTCTTCTTGATATCCATAACCTCAAGAGCAGCCTCAACTACGAGATCAGGATCAACAGCAATAGTATTAAGACCTGTCTTAAACTTTGCGATGATTGAATCAGCCTTAGCCTGATCCATCTTGCCCTTGCTAACAAGCTTGTCAAGATTCTTCTTTACTTTGCCAAGTCCGCCTGCTGCGAACTCTTCCTTGATGTCGCAGAGATAAACTGTCTCTACTTCATCGCACTGTGCAAATGTCTGGGCAATTCCTGAGCCCATTGTTCCAGCACCGATTACTGCAACTTTCATGAATTTTCCTCCTGTGAAAAATATATGATGTTGAACGCCCCGCTTAGTCCAAGAAGAACCAGCGGAACGCTCAATTATTACCTAATTGTGGAAATTAATCTCTCTCAACAATAGTAGCGCAGCCCATGCCGCCGCCGATGCAGAGTGTAGCAAGACCCTTCTTTGCATCTCTCTTCTCCATCTCGTGAAGAAGTGTAACAAGGATACGGCATCCTGAAGCTCCAACCGGATGACCAAGTGCGATAGCACCACCGTTAACGTTTACTTTTGACATATCGAACTTCAGCTCTTTAGCTACTGCGCAAGACTGAGCTGCGAATGCCTCGTTAGCCTCGATGAGATCCATATCGTCAACTGAAAGACCAGTTCTCTTCATAACGTTCTTAACAGCTGCAACAGGGCCAACACCCATGATCTTCGGATCTACGCCGCCCATAGCGCCGCCAACGAAGTAAGCCATAGGCTTAACACCAAGCTCCTTAGCCTTCTCCTCTGTCATGAGAACAACTGCTGCTGCACCATCGTTGATTCCTGATGCGTTACCAGCTGTAACAAGGCCGCCCTCAACACCTGAACAGCACTTAAGCTTAGAAAGTGTCTCAACTGTTGTACCAGGACGTGGGCCCTCATCTGTATCGATTACGATATCACCCTTCTTACGATCATGAATTGTGATAGGAACGATCTCGTCCTTGAACTTTCCTTCCTTCATAGCCTTCTCGCACTTCTGCTGTGAGTTAGCTGAGAACTCATCGAGCTCCTGACGAGTAAGGTTCCACTGCTTGGCAACGTTCTCTGCTGTAACCATCATATGATACTGGTTGAATGCATCCCAAAGAGCATCATTGATCATTGTATCTACGAGGACACCGTTGTTCATACGATATCCGAAACGTGCCTTATCAAGTGCGAACGGTGCACGTGACATAGACTCTGTTCCACCTGCAACTACGATATCAGCCTGACCAGCCATGATCATATTTGCAGCCTCGTTAACGCACTTAAGACCTGATCCGCAAACTGCGTTAAGAGTGATTGCTGGAACCTCTACTGGAAGTCCTGCCTTTATTGATACCTGTCTAGCAACGTTCTGTCCAAGGCCTGCCTGGATAACGCAGCCGAACTTTACCTCATCAACCTGGTCTGCCGGTACATTTGCACGCTTTAAAGCTTCCTTTACAACAGTGGCACCCATGTCAACTGCTGATACGGTGGAGAGCTCTCCGCCCATCTTTCCGATTGCTGTACGGCATGCTCCTGCCAGAACTATTCTTCCTGCCATGTCACGTCTCCTTCTAGCGCCTCTGCGCTTCATCATAAATTTGGGAAAATGCGGATTCCCGTTTACTTTTCCAATGTGTTATGTAAAAAGTCTGTTAAAAATTTAACAATCTTTTCCAAAAAAATATAAGTCGCCGCATCGACTTCTTTGTAACACATTTATTACTTTACCACATGCGACGGCTTATATCAAGGATTTTTTTTGTAAAAAAGGGAATCAACGACAAGAGGTAGAAATACTCTCTATCGCTACCGGGCCGCCGCGGACTATCTCGATGCGGCGGAAGGTCTTTTTTAAAAGCGCTGTAAGCTCGTTGTTGCGGCGCTCTGTAAGCGCGCTCTCGAGAAGCACCGAATCCTCTCCGATGTCTATGACACGGATTTTAAAGACCTGCGCGATCCGAAAGGCCTCTTCCTTTCCAGCAGCATCAATCCCATGAATTTTGGCATAGAGAATTTCCTTGCTGTGGATTGGAACATCCGTAAGGTCCATGACCTTGATGACCTCAACCATCGAATTCAGCTGCTTTTTTATCTGTTCAAAGGTGACGTCGTCTGCCGTTACACTGATTGTCATCCGGGAAACATCGTCATGCTCTGTCGTTCCTACTGTAAGGCTCTGGAGGTTATAGCTCTTTCCTGAAAAAAGCCCCGAGACCTTTGCCAAGACACCGACCTCATTTTCTACATATAATGCAATCCATCTGTTTTTCATAGTATCACCTGTCTAAGTAAAATAAACGGATTTCTCATCAAGAGATTTGAATCCGTGGCTTTCACTTTTACTTCAGTATCATGTCCGAATTTGCCATTCCGCCCTTTACCATAGGCAGCACGACATCCTCTGGGGCTATCTCAAATTCGATCAGCATTGATTTTCCGTCATGCTGGGCTTTCTTAGCCTCTTCAAGTGCAGGAACGATTTTCTCTTCATCCTTTACACGGATACCCTTTATTCCATAGGAGTCCACAAGCTTCAGATAATCCGGGACATAGAGCTCATCTGCATTTTCGATTCTATCAGGGTGCTCCACGCCGGCCGGGCGCCTGCCTAAATAAGTCAGCTGGTATCTCTTCCCGTAAAAATACTGCTGCTGCTGTCTTACCATGCCCAGATAACGATTGTTGAAAAGGCAGATAGTAACAGGGATATCAGCGCAGATTGAAGTGGCAAGCTCCTGCATATTCATCTGAAAACCGCCGTCTCCAGTAAGGCAGACTACCTGCCTGTCATGATCAGCCTCCTTCGCGCCAAGCGATGCCGGGTATCCGAATCCCATGGTGCCAAGGCCGCCTGAAGTGATAAGATTTGAGTTCCCCTTAAGCCTTAAGAACTGCGTAGCCCACATCTGGTGCTGTCCTACATCTGTTACATAAGTGGCCTCTCCAAAGACCTCAGAAATGTCCTCCATAATAGTCTGCGGATTCAGCATTTTAGACACCTTGCACTGCAGAGGATGCTCCTCCTGCCATGCTTCGATTTCCTTCTGCCAGGCCTTCGTATTCATAGGCTCTGCCCATTCCAAAAGATGTGTCAGAGCAAGTGAAGCGTCTGATACAACAGGCACATCGACTACTACATTTCTTGAAATCGAAGCTGTATCAATATCCAAGTGGACAATCTTTGCCTTTGGTGCAAACTCGTTCAAATCTCCTGTGATACGGTCGTTGAATCGTGTACCAATTGAAAAAAGAACGTCACACTCCATCTCTGCCATATTCGCGGCATAGCGGCCGTGCATTCCGGAATTTCCGACATAGAGAGGGTCATCCTCCGGGATTGCGCCCTTGCCCATAACGGTTGTGACAACCGGAACGTTCATTTTTCTGGCAAAATCAGTAAGGAGCTTCTCCGCTCCTGAGATATGTATTCCGCCTCCTGCAAGGATCAGCGGTTTTTTGGCATTTTTAAGTGTCTTGTAGGCGCGCTTAAGCTGTCCGATATGCACAGAGGTGTTCGGCTTATAGCCGCGGATGTCGACATGGTCCGGGTACTCGTCCGGTCCACTCTTCTGCTGGATATCCTTTGGGATGTCGATAAGCACAGGGCCTGGCTTTCCGCTGGAAGCTATATAGAAGGCCATTTTAAGCATTCGGCCAAGGTTATTTCTGTCGCGGACTGTTACTCCGTATTTTACAATGCTTCGCGTCATGCCGACTATGTCGACCTCCTGGAACGCATCGTTTCCGATCAGCGGCTGCGCCACCTGTCCTGTGATTACGACAAGCGGGATTGAGTCGTAGTGCGCGTCTGCGATTCCTGTAATCGTGTTTGTGGCTCCCGGTCCACTGGTGACTATGGCGACTCCTACCTTACCGCTCTGTCTCGCATAGCCCTCTGCCTCATGAATAAGAGCCTGCTCGTGGCGCGGCAGCACAAGGCGGAATTTATCCTCCTGCTTGTAGAGCTCATCAAGTATATCTGTCACCATTCCGCCCGGATAGGCAAAAATAGTATCTACGCCCTCTTCTGCTAATGCCTTTACTATCAGTTTTCTTCCTGTGATGTCCATGTCTTCACTTTCTTATTCTTGTACTGAGTAAATGTGTAGCACAGATCGAAATATGTCTGTTCCTCGCTTTCTCCCTCTAATTCCCAGCTGTCCTCATTATCGAGGTTTGGGAAAAATGCGTCTGCGTCATAGTCCATGTCGATTTTTGTGATCAGCGCCTTGTCGCAGTACGGTATCAGCTGGCGGTATATGGTTTCTCCGCCGATTACGTATATTTTTTCAGTGTCGTAATCTGACAAGCGGTCGAACAATTCATCGATTGAGTGGACTATTATTGCTCCCTTGCACTGATAATCCTCAAAGGTCGTAAGCACGATGTTTGTCCTGTTAGGAAGCGGTCTTCCTCCGGGGAAGCTTTCAAGCGTTTTTCTTCCCATAACGACGACGTTTCCTGTCGTCTCATTTTTGAAGAGCTTCATGTCCTCAGGGATGCTTGTCAAGAGCTTCCCCCTGTATCCAATGGCCCAATTCTTATCAACTGCTGCAATTGCCTGCATGTGATTCTCCTTTTTAGATTGCTACTGGAATATCTTTTATCTGCTCACCGGTTTCATAATTATCCAACCGAACGTCATCTCTCGTAAATGAGTAGAAGTCGTGCTTCTCTGGGTTAAGCCAAAAGGTTGGTGCCGGATGCTCCGGGCGGGAGATCAGCTCTTCTACGAGAGGGATATGCCTGTCGTAGATATGGGCGTCTGCTATCACATGGAGCAGCACGCCAGGGACCATGTCGACATGGCGGGCTATCATCGCAAGAAGCACCGCATACTGGCAGACGTTCCAGTTATTTGCTGTAAGCGTGTCCTGTGAACGTTGATTTAGGAGCATGTTCAGGACCTTCTGTCCGTTTTCCTCTGTGACATTGAAGGTGCAGCTGTACGCACAAGGGTAAAGGTTCATCTCCGGCAGGTCCTTGAAATCATAGAGATTTGTCATGATACGCCTCGAGAACGGGTGAACCTTCAGATCGTACAAAACCTTGTCGACCTGGTCCATCAGATAGACCTTCTCGCATATATCGTACCAGACGTGATGCGGCTCAGTTAAGTCATCGAGCTCTTCCTCAGTATCCAGATTCAGATAAACCCCGCGGCTTTTTATGACCTTCAGAAGATTCTTCTCCAGGTCGTCTCCGTAGGCTTTTTTTATGCCCTCATCTGTCACATCCCTCCAAAGATATTTTTTCTTAAGCTGATAACCGTAGGCCTTTCCGATGCTTCCGTCAGCATCCGCCCACTCGTCCCAGATGTGGGAATGCAGCTCGTGGATGTTATTTGACTTCTTCTGCCAGATCCAGAGGATCTCATCTGTCGCGCTCTTGATAGCGGTACGCCTAAGGGTTACTGCCGGAAACTCCTCGCGGAGATCGTAGCGGTTTACGACGCCAAACTGCTTTATCGTATAGGCTGCCTCGCCGTCCGGCCAGTGCGGGCGCACGGCCTCACCCTTTGTATCTGTGCCGTTGTCTATGATATCGCGGCACATCCTTTTAAAAATAACGTCTGCCTGGCTCATCCGATTTTCCTTTCCACTAAATTATTCCGCCGATTTCCTCAACCGAAAGCACAGGTTCATAATTCTTACATCCGACCCGCTTTCTCATCGCATTGAGGCGTTTTTCCTTTTCTGCCTCTGACAGCTCGAAGCTGTTTATAAAAATACTGTCCATTCCCACCGAAGCAGCTATCCCGATATCTGAATCATAGTCGTTTCCTACCATGACACAGTCTTCTTTTTTCAAGCCATACTCCTCAAGAAGCTCAAGCATAAAGGCCGGGTCCGGCTTTCTTACCTCTTTCTTTGAAGAGATATAAATCCCATCGAAGTAGCTTACAAGCCCCGTCTGTTCTATCTCCGGCATTGTAAAAATATACTGCGCGTTCGACAGCAGGTACACGCCGCAGCCACGCTCCTTTAAGGTCCGAAGCACTTTTTCAGTGTTGTCATAGGCCTTAAGCCTCTTTCTGGAAAGTACTCTGAACGCATTCGCGATAAAGGTCGAAAAAGCCTTCATCTGGTTAAATGGGACCTCAAGCACTGACTCATGGTGGTGTCTTGCCTCCATATAAAGCCTTTCAAATACTTCCTCAAGAGATATCTCCGGGTATTCTGTCCCGATTTCCTTTGCGAGTATTTCTTCCTCCTCCTTCACATCCGCGAGGTAGGCCTTATGCAGCTCCTGCGGCTTATAGTCTGCCCCATAAACCGAATAAAGCTGTGCCATCCGCTTCCACAGCGCCGGGCTCTCTTCATTTGTCTCTATATCAATCAGCGTCCCATACAGATCAAAGATGTAGTTGGCATATCGTCTCATTCATAGCTCCTGAATCTACTTTCAAACCATGTTTTAGCGACTAATATCATATCAGATTGCAGGTAATTTTACAATCCAGCCACTTTTACGGACTCAGGCTGTTTTTTCATCTCCAGTCCGTAATCTTCTACTTATATGTAAAAAAAGAACTGCCACTCAGGCAGTTCTTCAAGCGAGCGATGGACGGGGCTCGAACCCGCGGTCTCGACCTTGGCAAGGTCGCGCGTTACCAACTACGCCACCATCGCATTTATCTCTGTCGTCTGCTCTTGCCGGCGACAATGAATACTATACTAGAATCGGGGTCTAAAGTCAAGCATTTTTTAAAAAATTTTAAATTCGCAAAATTGGAAGCGCGTCAATAATTTATCTAAATTTTCGCAATTTTTACGGATTACACCTCTTACACGGCTCATATCCCTCTTTAATAAGGGTGCTGCGCTTTTCCTTAACTGTCTTTTTATTATGGGCTGCCATCTGCTTTACTGATGAACACGATGGCTTGTGGAACTTCTTGGTATTGGTGTTCAGCACGTAGGTGTGCTTGCCGTTATCCTTCTGGGCGCTGTTAGAATTCTCGGTCTTCTCCCTGGTAGAAGGAGTGCTTCCAGTGTACTCAGGACCGCTGCTGCTTCCATCGCTGTAGTTGATTGTCACACCAGGCTGGACGTTGTAGCAGAAGATGCAGAACTTCACGCCGTGTCCACTGTCCTCAATGCTCTCAGCCTCCATCAGCACACCTCTGGCGAGCAGATCCCTGCCCTTGAATACAGGCGTCACGCGGTAGAGGACATGATTGGATGGATTACTTTTCAGATAGTCAGCGACCTCATCCTCGAACGGCAGCATACCCTCGACATTTAAATATCTGGTACCAGTGATCAGGTTCTTCTCGTTTGCGTTCTCAGCAGTCAGCTGGTAGCCAATCAGATGACAGCGGTTATAGAGGTAATTTCCATCAATACCAGCGTATTTTACAGTATGCCAGCCGGTAGGTCTAATCATGCCTATAGCTCCGCGGGTCTTAGTCGGCATCAGATCAGTTCCGATGCATGCAATGGTCTTTGTGCATCTGTCAAGGGAATCGAGCTTGCCGTACTTCTCGTAAGACTTCTTGGATTTCAGCTGTGACGCGGTAAAATACGGCTTGTTTTTGTTAATCTTCACATACGGGCTCTTTTTATTCCATTTCGGAACCTTAGAATACTTAAAGCCCGAAGGCGTTGGATTGGCCTCAGCTGTAACAGAACTAACAGATGTCTGTGCCACCTCGCTGCAGCCCGTAAGTCCTGCGGGCGATAGAATCAACGCTGCCGCAAGCAATACACCAGTTATTTTCGTAAAAAATTTCTTGTACATGTTTCCTCCAAAAAATCTTAAGCAGCTGTAAAAACTCAGTATTACTATAAACAAAACCATCGCAAAAAGCAATCGGAAGTGATACAATACCACATATGGAAAGAAGAGATTTTATAGAGGGCGCCAAAGATTCCCTCGCAATAGTAATCGGATATTTTTCAGTGAGCTTTACCTTTGGTATCGTGGCTGCTCAGGCGGGTATCTCGCCGCTTTTAGCGACCTTCATGAGCCTTACGAATGTCACGAGCGCCGGACAGTTCGCAGGCCTGAACCTTATCATAGCTCAGAGCTCGTATATAGAAATGTTCCTCACACAGCTCGTCATAAACCTGCGCTACGGGCTGATGTCACTTTCGCTCTCACAGCATCTGAATAAAAACGCAACGACCGCCAAGAGGCTTGCGATTGCCTTTGCAAACACAGATGAGATTTTCGCAGTTTCCGTAAGCAAGCCTGACAAGGTCTCGCCATCCTATATGGCAGGTCTTGAAATCTTCCCGGTAATCAGCTGGGCTGCCGGAACCTTTCTTGGAGCCTTTGCGAACAACCTGCTTCCGGCCGCAGTCTCATCGGCACTCGGCATAGCACTGTACGGCATGTTCATAGCAATCGTAATGCCGGTCGCAAGGGAAAGAAGAAGTGTTGCCATAGCAGCAGGACTTGCCGCAGCATTTTCACTGGCTTTTCATTATCTGCCTCTACTTAAAAATGTATCGAGCGGATTTTCAATTATCCTTTGCACAATAGCCGCAAGTGCTATAGCAGCGGTTATTTTTCCAATACCAGAAGATGACGGAGGAGATGCCTCATGAAGATATATTCGTACATAATTCTTATGGCAGTGACCACCTACCTGATCAGGATGCTGCCGCTCGTGCTTTTCCAGAAGCCGATCAAAAGCCAGTTCGTAAAGAGTTTTCTTTACTATGTGCCTTACACCTGCCTTACCGTAATGACGATTCCGGCTATTTTTACATGTACAAAAAGTGTCATCAGCGCCACTGTCGGCTTTATCGTGGCGATGATCCTAGGCTTCAATAAAAAAAGCCTCCCGGTCGTGGCCGCCGCTGCATGTATAGCGGTGTTCATAACCGAGAGGTTCATATAAGATCTTTTATTATTTGTTGTCTAAGATGCTTCCCGAATAATCTGAAAGAGCAGAAAGGTCTATTGGAGTAACGACAGTCTGCTTATCAGCCTCGGCCTCCTTCTGGGCGCTCTGAACCTTTCCATAAAGCGACCAGCCGATCCAAACAACGGCGGCAGCGCAGATAGCTACAGAAACCAGGGCAGCAATAAACTTATTCCTCTTCTGCTTCTTTACTATCTCTTTTCTGTGAAGCTTCTCCTCTTTATGCTCTTCTACTTTTGCCTGACTCATGAAAAATAATCTCCTTAGAAAAATCTGTGGCCCTTAACGCGAACCATCTGAACTATTATACTTTATTCTTCTCTTTAGTGCAAGGAAAAATAAAAGGGCTTTCTACATAGCAATAATTTCACGTAAATCTGAAAGATCGTCCTTCATGCACAGGGACCTTACCGCAACACCGTCTGCTCCCGCCTCAATGCAGGATGCTGCATTTGAAGTGTTTATGCCGCCGAGTGCATAGACAGGACCGCCAAACTCCTTTGCTGTCTCACGTAAAAAATCAAGTCCTCTCGGCTTCACACCAGGCTTGCAGCTCGTCTCAAAAATATTGCTGGCGCAGATGAACGGAACCTTCTCACGCTTTGCGTCCGCTAACTCATTAACATCGTGGACAGTCATGCCATACTTCAGCTGAATTTTTCTAAAATCCACTATCGACATGCCGCCTGCTTCTCTTCTTGAAAAAAACAGCTCATCCGGCCATTCTTCAGAAGGATGATATTTGAGAAAAAGCGTAAGAGCCTCATAATGATCATGCCAGATAAGCCTGGTTTTTCCTGAACCTACCCGCTTCTTAATATCTATGTAGAGGTCCGTATAGTCAATACCCGACAGCAGCTTCTCACGGATTATAATGCCTTCCGGGTGCTCGTCTGCAATCTTACCGACAGCTTCGATAAAAGGAGCCTTCCAGACTCTGTATGCCAGGTCCTCGATTTTGCCATCAGGAAGAAGAGTATGATCTGTGAAGCATAATACTTTCATAAAATCACCTGAAAAAATATCTCTGCCACAGGTTCCAAATCGTAGAAACAACTATTCAATGAACCTCATGGCAGATCATTAAGTCACGTTTTTAACGCTGATATCATATCACATCACAGATTATTGCTCAACATTTTTCAGCCTACGTAGAGATAATCGTTTGTTACAGGCTGCATGCCTTCCTTCTCCATGTCTGAATACATAGAATCAAATGAACGCGTGTCAGCAATCTCGAACTGCTCGTCACCTGTGTCCACCTCCTCGGTGTGGGTGTACTTTGCCTCGTGATCCCCGATACCCGTCGATACTCCTGCCGAGACTTTGGTAGCGGCTACTTTTACAATGCCGTTTCTGAAGCGCTTGGTCTCTCGGGAACTTACAACGATGCCTGCATATGGCAGGAACATTCTGTAGGCACATAGGATCTGAGTCAGCTGTGCCTCGCCGACGTCAAGAGGGTTTATTTTTTCATTATTTATGATAGGGCGCAGACGCGGGCAGGAAAGCGAATACTCAACCCATGGGTACTTTCTCTGCAGATAGTACACATGAAGTCCTGTCGCAAGTGCGTCCTTTCTGAAATCTGAAAGTCCAAGCAGTGCTGAGAATCCTACTCCTCTCATGCCACCGAGGATTGCCCTCTCCTGGGACTCAAATCTGTATGGGAAAATTCTCTTGTGACCTAACAGGTGGAGTGTCTCATATTTTTTCGAGTCGTAGGTCTCCTGGAAGACTGTTACATAATCGGCTCCGCACTCATGCCAATACTTGTAGGTATCGATGTTTGCAGGATATACTTCGAGGCTTACGTTTCTGAAATACTCCTTCGCGAGCTTACAGGCCTCACCGATATACTCGATTGAGCTCTTCTTTTTGCTCTCACCTGTGAGGATCAGGATTTCCTCGATGCCGGTCTTTGCGATGACCTCCATCTCGTGTCTTATCTCTTCCTTATCGAGCTGCTTTCTGTGAATGTCGTTGTAGCAGTTGAAGCCACAGTAGATGCAGTAATTCTCACAGTAGTTAGCTATATAGAGCGGAGTGAACAGGTAAACGGTATTTCCGAAATGCTTTCCTGTCTCATAGTGTGCTCTCTCTGCCATCTCATTCAGATGTGGAAAGGCTGCCGGCGAAAGCAGAGCCTTGAAGTCCTCGACATCGATGACTCTTTTATGCAGAGCGCGTCTTACATCCATATCTGTGTATTTGTTGTAGTCATAATTATTCATCTCGTTTATGACAGTATTGCGGATTGTCGGATCTATCTGGTCCATTCCCGGCATAAACTTCATGCAGTCAGTACGGCTCGAAGGATCTGACTCGAGCTCGTGCTTTCTATTAAGAGCCGCCTCACTCAGCTGCTTTCCATCTACAAAAAATTGATTTTTCTTACCTTCCATTTTGTTCCTTTCTTTAAAAAATGAAGAACGCTCTCACCTACAGGCTTTCGGTCATCTAAGAAATCCTAAAAGCGGATCTGAAGCCTCGGCTCCACGCTCGAGCACACGGCCGGTGCCAGCCAAATAAGCCTTTCTACCAGCGCGGATTGCATCGCCAAAAGCGCTTGCCATCTGCTCTACATTTCCGGCAGTAGCGATAGCTGTGTTGCACATTACGGCAGCAGCGCCCATCTCCATGGCAGCGCAGGCCTCAGACGGCTTGCCGATTCCAGCGTCTACAATAATAGGAAGGTCGATCTCATCGATAAGGATCTGGATAAACTCCTTGGTCGAGAGACCTCTGTTTGAGCCAATCGGCGAAGCAAGCGGCATGATGGCAGCTGCACCGGCATCTCTTAAAGCTCTTGCCGCATACAGATCCGGATACATATACGGAAGCACCACAAATCCCTCTTTTGAAAGCATTTCAGTCGCTTTTACGGTCTCGTTGTTATCCGGCAGCAGATACTTTGTATCGCCCATTATCTCAATCTTGACATAATCACCGCAGCCAAGCTCCCTGGACAGATGTGCTATCCTTACAGCCTCCTCGGCATTTCTTGCACCCGAAGTATTTGGAAGCAGCGTAACGTTATCCGGGATGTACTCGAGGATATTCTCATGCTTCTGCGTATTTGCACGTCTTACAGAACAGGTGATGATCTCAGCACCAGCCTCTTCTACTGCAGCCTTTATCAGATCAACAGAATATTTTCCAGAACCTAAAATAAATCTTGAAGTAAACTCCTTGTTTCCTAAAGTAAATGTGTCGCTCATAATAACCTTTCTACTACACTTTTCTTCTTTGTAACTTTTCCTGCAGTCCTTTAAACGTATGATTTTATGGACAGCTTTTCTTCTTCAGAAGGCTCCGCCTCCCATAAACTGCACAATCTCCACTACATCCTCCTCTCCCGGCACGTATTTTTCATACTCATCCTTAGGAAGGATCTCTTCATTTAATTCAACAGCTACCATCTCCTTTTTGAGACCCATATCCTCAATGATCTGCATCACGGACCTGCCGTCAGGCGTACACTTTTCACCGTTTATCTGCATTAGCACCTCCTTTTCTGAACGCAAGCTTGCGTTTGGCTAGTTTGCCGATTCTGACCTCCGCTATGAGCGATGCTGAATTCGCACTCCGCTTCGCTCCGTGCTCATTCGCGCGTTCGCGCTATTGTATCTGTCATACTATGCCTTTTGCAAGCAAGCTTGCTTCGGCATAGTATGACAGATACAGCATCGCTCATTTAATACGCGTAAAAAAGAGTACACGAAGGAACCTTCACACCCAAGGTGGTGTGCCCCTTCGTGCACTCTCGTGTACTCTAGTTATTTAGTTAAAGAGCCGATTATCTCTGAACGTTGAAAGCCTTTGGGCCCGGGTAAACAGCACCGTCGCCAAGCTCTTCCTCAATACGGAGAAGCTGGTTGTACTTTGCCACACGCTCTGATCTGCTCGGAGCTCCGGTCTTGATCTGCTTTGAGTTCATAGCTACAGCAAGATCAGCGATAGTCGTATCCTCAGTCTCACCAGATCTGTGGGAAACGATCGTAGCGTAGCCGTTGTCGTGAGCAAGCTTTATCGCGTCGAGCGTCTCGGAAACAGAACCGATCTGATTCAACTTTATAAGTATAGCATTTCCAGCGCCAAGGTCAATACCCTTCTGCAGTCTCTTGACATTTGTAACGAAGAGATCGTCACCAACGAGCTGAACCTTATCACCAAGCTCCTTAGTGATCTTTGCCCAGCCTTCCCAGTCCTCCTCATCGAGAGGATCCTCGATAGAGATGATCGGGTACTTGTCTACGAGCTCTGCCCAGTGCTTTATAAGCTCATCAGTTGTGTAATCGATATTAGCCTTTGGCAGGTGATACTCACCAACCTTTGAGCCCTTCCACTCTGATGAAGCTACATCCATAGCGATCTTGAAGTCCTTGCCCGGCTCATAGCCAGCTGCCTTAACAGCATTTACGATGTACTGGATAGCCTCTTCGTCGCTCTTAAGGTTCGGAGCAAAACCGCCCTCGTCGCCTACAGCAGTAGCATGGCCATCCTTCTTAAGAAGAGCCTGAAGGTTATGGAAAACCTCAGCGCACCATCTGAGCGCTTCCTTGAAAGAAGGAGCGCCGACCGGCATGATCATGAACTCCTGCGCATCGATATTATTTGCTGCATGAGCTCCACCGTTTAAAATATTCATCATTGGAACCGGGAGATTATTTCCCTGAGAACCGCCGAGGAATTTATAGAGAGGGATTTCAATTGATAGAGAAGCTGCTCTGGCTGCTGCGATAGAAACAGCAAGGATAGCGTTTGCGCCAAGCTTTGACTTGGAGTCTGTGCCGTCTGCCTCAAGCATAGCCTTATCTACAGCGTAGGTATCAGTAGCGTCGATTCCAAGAACAGCCTGTCTGATCTCGTTATTTACATGCTCAACAGCCTTTAAAACGCCCTTTCCCAGGTAACGGTCTCCGCCGTCACGCATCTCAAGTGCCTCAAACTGACCGGTGGAAGCACCTGAAGGTGAAGCACCGCGGCCAACAGTACCGTCAGCAAGTGTAACCTCAGCCTCAACTGTCGGATTTCCTCTGGAATCGAGGATTTCTCTACCCTTTACGTCAACAATTTCCTGTAATTCCATTAATATTATCCTCCTTTGAAAAATAAGAAGTAATTATCCTCCTCTGAAAAATCAGGAGTGTACTTTCTATCAAAAATTAGTCTAGCATAACATTCTTCATTTTTCAAGTTAAATTAATATAAAAGGGCAGGTATTTTAACCAAATGATTTATAAAATTGTTACTGCATTTCCGGTACCTTGACTGTGATGACATTATTTTTAAATCCCAGTCTCTTCGCCATGTCTTCTGCAAGAGTTATGTGGAAAGACGATCCTGACTTTATATCTTTGAGAGTATATGAAGCTGTTGTAACAGTAGTGCCGTCCAGCCAGTCTTTTGTATTTGATATATCTATGTCCTTTATGCCTTTCTCAAGTCCTGACTTTACATAGTCTCCCTTGTATCTGCCGTCCATCACATCCTCCGAGACTCTCTGAGAAAGAGATACCACTGCTGAATCAGAATAAAGCACCATTTCATTACTTGTTATGGCTACATCATTGATTGTCAGCTCATACCTGACCGACCCTTTCTTAACTGGAAGCGATTCCTCTTCCTTCTCAGCCTTTTCGTTTTCTTCCTGTTCTATCTCATAGTTGGTTTTTCCATCATTTTCTGATGCTGTAGAGTCAGTAGTTTTTGCCTTTACTGTTGAAGAATCCGTCCCTGTCTTCTCCGCCGTGGTCTCAGTTGTAGTCGTCTTCCCCTGCGTCTCCGTCACAGTCCTCTTTGCAGAACTATCTGAACCTGGATTGCTCCCATTTTTCTGTCCACACGCAGTCAAAGCCACGGCTGCCATACAAATCATTGTTGTCCACACAACTATTTTCTTCATTTGAAATTGCCTCCTTCTCAAGGAATCGTGTAGCCCTTATCATCTATCTGATTCATCCTTTCAAAACAGATGTCTTTCCTTATTCATTGATATAGATACTAGACTATTTTTTATATATCAAAATCACCCTTCTTCAAAAATTTGATAAGGCCTTCATCTTCAAGTATCTTATCATCATAATTGGATGGCTCTGGATCTATTACAATATTTCTATCCTTTGTAACGATAAGATAAGCATTATACGTTAGCGTTTTATTTTTCCCATTTTCAGATTCTGCTGCTGTTGGTTCTATCTGCACCTCTAGTAGATTGCAATATCCACCATCTATATCAAAAGCCTTTTTTTGACCAATGACTGATACATGATTCACAAAAACAGAATTAAGGAAATCGTCTGGTTTATCATAATGGTCTTGTGCATCATCATATACCACAGCAACTATTTTTGAATTCCTATACAACGAACCATTTTTTATAGTGAACTGGTTATTTCCCTTATCAAAAATAAATCCACATACTATAAGAACTACTATTGCAACAATGCAAATATTGATAACTCTTTTTTCATAATCGAAGCACTCCTGTTCTCTCTTAATTAATCCTTCCTGTTAATTCCAATCATGGTCTTCGCTTAGTCTTTCCTAATGATTTCAAAATAGAAACTCATATTTTTCAATGTCCGGGATTACAATTTCAGCAAACACCCTTGCGGATACATAAAATGACACGCTCATGACCAGAACTGTGATTATTCTCTTTAAAAAATATTATTTTAAACTCAGATTTGACATGTTTATAAATTTGTGATAAAGTAAGTATATAAAAGAGCACCTAATCCAAGATTGGATGCCATTACGTATTAAAGAGAGCTCTCAATGAGAGCCGCCTCCCTCGCCCTGGCAGACGAGAGAGGCATTATTTTTTATGCCTTTTATTCCTCTTATCGAGGAACTCAAGGAGGTTAATGAGTAGATTTTCTGCCAGCATGATAATGTTCATTACTGTCAGGACAACCATTATGGTTTCATAAGTACTCATAACACCACCTCCTTTCCAACAAGGATTGGAGGCATCCGCTCTCGTCATAGGTGCTCTGCGCGTTTCCACGCAGTTTTATATTATAATAATTTCTTTCAAATTTCAACTAAAAAAAACATTAGGCCATATCAATTTTTCGACTAATTCAAAGTTAGATTTTATTTTTGTCGATTTCTGTGCAATTTTCAAATTCCAGCCGTTCTTAAAGGCTCGGCAAATGTAACAACATGCTCTTCTAATTATGCAAAAAAAGCCGGCCACACCACCTGGTGTGACTGGCTCTTATTTTCTATAAAAAATATACGAAAGGTCAGATCAGAACTTTCCTGCCTTAGCAGCTTCCTCTACAGAAACTGCTACTGCAACAGTAGCACCTACCATAGGGTTGTTACCCATTCCGATAAGACCCATCATCTCTACATGAGCAGGAACTGACGAAGAACCAGCGAACTGAGCGTCTGAATGCATACGGCCCATAGTATCTGTCATACCATATGAAGCAGGACCTGCAGCCATGTTATCCGGGTGAAGTGTACGTCCTGTACCACCGCCTGAAGCAACTGAGAAGTATGGCTTACCAGCCTCAATTCTCTCCTTCTTGTATGTACCTGCTACCGGGTGCTGGAAACGAGTAGGGTTTGTTGAGTTTCCTGTGATAGAAACACCAACATTCTCATGCCACATGATAGCAACACCTTCCTGAACATCATCGGCACCATAGCACTTAACTGAAGCTCTTACACCCTTTGAATAAGGAGTTTCTGAAATGATGTTGAGCTTTGCGTTCTTGTAGTCGTACTGTGTCTCTACGAAAGTGAAGCCGTTGATACGTGAGATGATCTGAGCGGCATCCTTTCCAAGTCCGTTAAGGATAACTCTTAATGGCTTCTTACGAACCTTGTTTGCCATAGTAGCGATACCAATGGCACCCTCAGCTGCTGCGAATGACTCATGTCCTGCAAGGAAGCAGAAGCACTCTGTCTCCTCCTCGAGGAGCATCTTGCCGAGGTTACCATGTCCAAGACCAACCTTACGGTGATCAGCAACTGATCCAGGGATACAGAAAGACTGAAGTCCCTCTCCGATAGCTGCTGCTGCGTCAGCTGCTCTTCTGCAGTTCTTCTTTATAGCGATAGCTGCGCCAACGGTGTAAGCCCACTTAGCGTTCTCAAAGCAGATACCCTGAACGCCCTCTACCTGATGATATACATCAAGACCAGCGTCCTTTGTGATCTTCTCTGCTTCCTCGATATCCTTGATCCCGTACTTATTCAGGGCCTCGGTTATCTGTTTTATTCTTGCGTCATAATTTTCAAATAATGCCATTGCACGTCTCCTTCCAAAATCACTCTTTACGCGGATCGATAAACTTTACAGCATCATCAATACGTCCGTACTGACCCTTTGCCTTCTCCCAGGCAGTGTTAGGATCATCGCCCTTCTTGATAAAGTCGGTCATTTTGCCAAGAGAAACGTACTTATAGCCGATAACCTCGTCATTCTCGTCAAGAGCAAGGTCTGTTACATATCCCTCTGTCATCTCAAGATATCTGACACCCTTTGCCTTTGTGCCGTACATAGTACCAACCTGTGAACGAAGTCCCTTTCCAAGGTCCTCAAGTCCAGCGCCGATTGAAAGTCCGTCATCTGAGAATGCTGACTGTGAACGTCCGTAAACGATCTGAAGGAAGAGCTCTCTCATAGCTGTGTTGATAGCATCACATACAAGGTCTGTGTTTAATGCTTCAAGAATGGTCTTCCCCTGAAGGATCTCGGCTGCCATAGCTGCTGAATGAGTCATACCTGAGCATCCGATGGTCTCGATAAGAGCTTCCTCGATAACACCGTTCTTGATATTTAATGAGAGCTTGCAGGCACCCTGCTGAGGAGCACACCAGCCTACGCCGTGTGTAAATCCTGAGATGTCCTCAATCTTCTTTGCATGAATCCATTTGCCTTCCTCTGGGATAGGTGCCGGCTCATGCTTTGCGCCTTTAGCTACAGGGCACATATTCTGCACTTCTGTTGTGTAAGTCATTGAAACTCCTTTCCAATACATAACTTTTCAGTTTTTCCACCGCTCATTTTCTCACAAAATCCGCTTCATGTAAAGAATAAAAATGAACAATAAAAATTATTTTTGAGGGCAAAAAATAAACACCCTGATAATTAAAAAAAGTCTTGCATTCACTTCCCTGTTGTGATATTATATTTTAGTCGCCGATTTGAGGGTGACACGTATTTGGCTCCGTGGTCAAGCGGTTAAGACATCGCCCTTTCACGGCGGTAACACGGGTTCAATTCCCGTCGGAGTCATGATTTGGATCCTTAGCTCAGTTGGTTAGAGCAACCGGCTCATAACCGGTCGGTCCTGGGTTCGAGTCCCCGAGGATCCACTTTTGAATTGAGTACGGCCTGGTGGCTCAGTTGGTTAGAGCGCCGCCCTGTCACGGCGGAGGTCGAGGGTTCGAACCCCTCTCAGGTCGTTTTGAAGGAGGTTCTTCTCGTTAAGCTTAAGCTTCGCCTTTGGCTCGCTTTCGCTAATCTCGAAGAACGGCCTCGTTTCGGACTCGAGCGTCATTTCATTCGCTCTCGTCTCGAAACTTTCAGCCGGCGTGGCGGAACTGGCAGACGCGCAGGACTTAAAATCCTGTGGTGGTGACATCGTACCGGTTCGATCCCGGTCGCCGGCACTTGCACAACCCATTTGATTGTGCTATAATATCTTTTCGTTGAGGCCGAAAGGCTGATGTGTGCTCGTAGCTCAGCTGGATAGAGCACTTGGCTACGGACCAAGGTGTCGGGGGTTCGAATCCTCTCGGGCACGCGAATTTTTAAAAACCTCGAAACACTTGAGAAATCAAGGGTTTCGAGGTTTTTTGTTGTCCAAATCTATCCAAATATTTGTGGAAAATATTATATATACCATTTTATTTTTAATAATTGCAATCTAAAAGCTGCCACAGAAGAGCGGCGACCTAGTGAGCCGTTCTCTGTGGCAGCTTAAAAGAATAGAATTGAATTAAAAATTCCGTTTATTTTTTCATGACTTCGTTGCGTACATGAAGTACTTCATGCCGTAAACAGTGCCATAGATACCCTTAACGTTACCCTTAACCATGTAGATATCGTTGTAATAGTAGATAGGGATAACAGCCCAGGTATCCATCAGCATATCCTCAGCCTGGTGCATCAGATCAACACGAGAAGAGAAGTCAGTAGAGGTTCTGATCTGGTTGATAAGCTTATCATAATCAGCCCAGTTTTGTGGAGCTGAAGGATGCTTATCCATGTCACGGCCGAACTGGTTATCATTGTTACCAGAATCAGAAGTGAACATCTCGAGCATGTTGATAGGATCGTTATAGTCAGCTAACCAGCCCTCACGAGCGAAGGTGAAGTTACCCTTCTGACGGTCAGTGATAAGAACCTTCCAGTCCTCAGTCTGAATCTGCATATCGATACCAAGAGCGGCGAGATCCTGCTGGATAGACTCAGCGACCTTCTTATGACCAGAATCGTCGTTTAAGATGTACTGGAATGAGATAGCCGGATCACACTTATAAGTGCCGTCACCGTTATCAGTGAACTTGTAGCCGCAGCCCTCGAGAAGCTTCTTAGCCTCATCGATAGAATCCTGACCGGTCTTTGTAGCGTCATAATAAGACTTGTTCTTGAACTCACCGCCGTTACCATCGCTCATACCAGCTGGGATGAATGAATCAGCAGCAACCTGCTCAGTCTGACCAACAGTATCGATGATGTACTGTCTGTCGATAAGAAGAGCGATAGCGTGTCTGAAGTCCTTAGCCTGCTGCTCTGTCATATCCTTGAAGAGGTCAGCGTTTACGTTGAAGCTTACATAGTAAGTACCGAGGTTATCCAGGATGTTGAACTCAGGATTGTCCTTTACAGTCTTGATCTCATCGTTAGGAACTGTATCGATGAAGTCGAGGTCGCCCTTGTTGTAAGCAGCGTATGTAGTAGTATCCTGTGCTGAGAGCATGAAGTGAAGCTCTTTAATCTTTACCTTGTCAGCGTCATGATACTTGTCATTTTTCTCATAAACCATAGACTCGTCATGCTTCCACTCCTTAAGAGTATAAGCACCGTTTGAAACGAATCCTGCTTCCTGTGACCAGGTACCAGCTGGAACCTTGTCTGTTACAGAAGCATCAACTTCCTTCTGATATACAGGGAAGAAAGTAGGGAATGCAAGAAGATCGTTGAAGTATGGGCATGGGTTTGTAAGCTTGATCTTTAAGGTGTAGTCGTCAGTAGCTTCTACATCAAGCTTGTCGCCCTTTCTTGCGATGATATCAAAGAGATAAGCATATCCTGAAGCTGTCTTTGGGTCGATGACACGGTTCCATGAGTATACGAAATCGTTGGCTGTAAGAGGCTCGCCGTTAGACCAGGTAGTCTTCTTGAGCTTTATAGTGTACTCAGTCTTGTCATCTGAAACCTCAGGCATACCGTCTGCTACATCAGCAACAAGCTTCTGGTCAGAATCATAGGTGTAAAGTCCTGCGAAGGAGTTTACGATAAGGATTCCGCCATCAACTGCGGTATTAAGTGCCGGGTCGATTGACTGTGGCTCTGATGCGATGTTAAGATTTAAAACATCGGTATCATGGTTCTGTGTGGTTGGTTTTGTGGACTCAGCTGAACCACTTGCTGAGTTCTTGCCTGTGCTTCCGCATGACGCTAAGCTGAGAGCCATGGCTGAAGCAAGCACCAATGCAAGTAACTTTTTCTTCATAAAAGAAAGTCCTCCTTATAAAAGTAGATAAAATATATGAGAACCGCAAAAGCGGGTATCTCCTTATTTATTAAAGCAGGCGACCATGTGGCCGTTTCCTCTGTCAGTAAGGACAGGGCGTTTTGCTGCACACTCCTCAGTTGCATATCTGCATCTGGTACGGAACGGGCAGCCTGTAGGCATCTTAAGAGGTGAAGGTACATCACCCTCAAGCACGATACGGTGGCTGTGGCGTGCTGTCTCCGGATCAGGAATAGGAACAGCTGATAAAAGTGAAAGCGTATACGGATGAATAGGATTGTCGTTTAATTCATCAGCATCGGCAATCTCCATGATATGTCCTAGGTACATTACAGCAATCCTGTCTGAAATGTGATGAACAACAAGGAGGTCGTGAGCTATAAATAAATATGCGAGGCCGAGCTTATCCTGAAGCTCCTCAAACATATTTATAACCTGAGCCTGAATAGATACATCAAGAGCTGATACAGGCTCATCGCAGACGATAAACTGAGGATTTACTGCGAGAGCTCTCGCGATACCGATACGCTGTCTCTGTCCACCTGAGAACTCATGGGCATAACGCATGGCATGCTCAGCATTTAAGCCTACAGTTTCCATAAGAGCTAAGATCTTTTCACGGCGCTCGGCTCTGTTTTTATAGAGATGGTGAACATCGAGAGGCTCACCGATGATATCCTCGACAGTCATTCTAGGGTCGAGAGATGAATACGGGTCCTGGAAAACCATCTGCATTTTCTTACGGTAAGGAAGCATATTTTTCTTTACCGGATTCTTGATGATAGGAACTCCCTTTTCATCGCAGATCACATTTCCATTCTCATCGTAGACCTCTCCACTGTCGAAAAGCACATCGCCGTCGAAAACTATACGTCCTGCTGTCGGCTCGTAGAGACGTAAAAGTGAACGTCCTACTGTGGTCTTTCCACAGCCTGACTCACCAACGAGACCTAAGGTCTCACCTGGCTTTATCGTAAATGAAACATCGTCTACAGCCTTTAAAGGTACCTTGTGGAAGCCCTGAGAAACAGGAAAATACTGCTTTAAGTGGCTTACCTCAACGAGGTTTTTCTCTTCTGCCATTTTATGCTTCCTCCTTCTCTTCAAAAGCTTCTTTAATATTCATAAAGCAGGCTGCCTTATGGCCCTCACCAACAGCGATCTCCTCCGGCTTTTCCCTGAGGCAGATCTTCATGGCGTTTGCACATCTGGGACAGAAGGCACAGCCATCAGGAAGATTCAGCATATTGATAGGTGTACCTCCGATAGGGATGAGCTTCTCCTTCATATTATCAGCGCGAGGGATAGAACGGAGCAGTCCCTTGGTATATTCATGTGCTGGTCTGTAAAAAATATCGTCGGCGCTTCCTCGCTCGCAGACACGACCACCGTACATAACCATGATCTCATCGCACATCGAAGCGATGACACCGAGGTCATGGGTTACGATGATAATAGCCATACCGAGCTTTTTCTGCAGTGACTGCATCAGCTCTAGGATCTGTGCCTGGATAGTAACATCGAGAGCTGTCGTAGGCTCATCGGCTATAAGAACATCAGGCTCGCAGCAGAGGCTCATGGCGATCATGATACGCTGTCTCATACCACCTGAAAGCTCGTGAGGATACTGCTTCATACGGGCTTCCGGCTCGTTTACGCCTACAAGGGTAAGCATTTCTACAGCACGGTCCCATGCCTGTTCCTTGGTCTTATCAGTGTGAAGTCTTATCGCCTCGATAAGCTGCCATCCAATTGAAAAGGTAGGATTAAGCGATGTCATAGGGTCCTGGAAAATAATGGAAATCTTCTCGCCTCTGAATTTTTCCATCTTCTTCTCGTTCCAATTAAGGATATTCTCACCGTTAAAAAGTATCTCGCCCTGAGTTACTTTTCCTGTCTCAGCAAGGATCTGCATGATAGAATATGCTGTGACAGATTTTCCTGAACCTGACTCACCAACGATTCCCATCGTCTCGCCAGGTCTTAAATTAAAATTAACGCCGTTAACGGCCTGTACTTCTCCGTTGTCAGTAAAGAAACTCGTGTGGAGATCTTTTACCTGGAGGATATATTTTTCTTCTTCACTCATAATGATCTCCTTTAGTTAAGCTTCGTATCGAAGGCATCTCTAAGCCCATCACCTAAAAGATTAAACGCGAGCACGATAAGAGAAATGACTACAGCCGGGATGACAAGTCTCAGCGGATAGGTCTGCATCGCACCACGGGCGTCGTTAGCCAGTGAACCAAGTGAGGTAAGAGGGATATTAACACCGAGTCCGATGAAGGAGAGGTAACTCTCTGTAAAAATAGCACTCGGAATCTGAAGAGCTGTCGTAATGATAATGATAGAAAGGCAGTTCGGGATGATGTGCTTTCTTAAGATCTTTCCGTTCGGAGTTCCGATACTCTTTGCAGCGAGCACATACTCGTTGTTCTTTATCTGAAGGATCTGGCCTCTGATAAGTCTTGCCATACCTACCCAGTAGAGCAGGGCAAAAACGATAAACATCGAGATCATATTTACACCGAGCTTAGCAAAGGAAGTACCCTTTATAAGCGGTTCCAGCCTCTCCTGCAGAACGACTGAAAGCAGGATGATGATAAGCATATCCGGAAGTGAATATATGACATCGACTATTCTCATCATTATAAGGTCGACCGTGCCTCCGAAATATCCTGCTATAGAACCGTAGATAAGTCCGATGATAAGGACCATTACTGCGGCAACGATACCTACGACAAGAGAAACTCTCGTACCATATACGACACGGATGAAATAATCTCTTCCCATTGAGTCAGTACCGAAGAGATGAGGGAAAAGCTTCTCTCCGCTCTCTTCCATATAAGACTGCTCGAGCTCTGAATACTCCATCGGTGCAAGGTTCGTAGCGCCCTTGTCACGGCGTCCGTTTACAGTGATTATAGATGAATATGAATATGGGCAGATGTGAGGTGCCACAATAGCTATCGCTATAATAACAAGAAGCACGACAATACTTGCCATAGCAAGAGGATTTTTTCTGAGACGTCTCATTCCATCTTTAAAAAATGTCGTAGACTCTCCCATTACATCCTGCTGCTTTTTCTCTTCGTCAGTAGCCTTTTCAAAATCTTTGGCGTTGAATTTGCTTATATCTATCTGAGAGCTCAGGAAGGCTCTCTTTTTTAATTTTTCTTCTGCCATCTTGCGCTCCTTTAATCAAATGTGATACGTGGGTCTATAAGCTTGTAGATGATATCTGTGATAAGGTTTGCGATAATCATCAGAAGTGCTAAGAAAATCGTAACAGCCATGATATATGGATAGTCACGGTTGTTGATACTCTGTACGAACATAGTACCAAGACCTGGGATTGTAAAAATACTCTCTACTACCATAGATCCTGTAATTATGTAGGCTACCTCTGGTCCAAGGTAAGTGACTACAGGGATAAGTGCGTTACGAAGAGCATGTACGAAAATGATTTTAAGCTTCGGCACACCCTTGGCCTTTGCTGTCGTTATGTAATCCTGATTCAAGGCATCAAGCATCGAGGTCTTCGTAAGCCTCGTAATATATGCCATAGGATAAACCGCCAGTGATATGACAGGCAGAACATAGTTCGGATTCTTTACATCCCAGATAGGAAGAAGGTTAAGCTGCATGCAGAATAAAAGCATAAGCAGAGTTGCGAGTACGAATGATGGGATAGCGGTTCCCAAGGTAGTGAGGACTACCAAGAGTCTGTCAGGCCATTTGTTCCTCGTAAGAGCTGAAATCGAACCAAAGATTATTCCGAAGATTGTAGCGATGACTACGGCTGAAATACCGAGTCTTGCTGATACTCCGAATCTGGACTTGAGGTCCGGCCAGATCTCTCTCTGCGTCTTTAATGAAACGCCCCAGTCACCGCGGAGGAAATTCCCCATATAGGTGAGATACTGCTGCCCTATCGGCTTGTCGAGGCCATACCTCTTTGTCAGGGTAGCGATTACTTCCTTTGTCATGGCTTTCTCTGAGGTGAACGGTCCGCCAGGGATCAGGTTCATTACAAAGAAAGTAATAGCACTTACAGCGATAAATGCTATCACTGCCATGATAAGTCTTTTTGTGATGTACTTTGCCACTTTACTTTTCTCCTTGTGTTTTTATTTAAACGCTTTAAAGCGCTAAATCGCTATTATAAAAAAAATAAGCAGATAACCCCATCTTATCTGCACTCCATTGTGTATACTATGAACAACTGTCGGTGTACGTCGGACAGTTTAAATTTTCTTCAAATATTTTTTACAATAAATTCACAACAAATCGTATTATACATTATCATGAAAAAAAGTCAATCAAAAGATGAGTAATACTTGATGTATAAGATGGGAAAACGCTTTTTTTGTGCTATCTTGCTATAACTTTAAAGCATTAAAGCGAAATGTAAGGGTTCCCTCAATTAATGTATATAAACACAGGATGAGGAAATTTTTCTTTATAAATATGCAAAATTATGAATAGCGAATCTCAAAGTCTTTAGATTTATGGAAACTAAATGGCTTGGGCCCCGTACTCTGCGGGTGATTCTGTCCGTGTACCGCGTACAGTTGTATTCTATAAAGTGCATTTTAATTACTTGCCGAATGGCTTTATTCCAATCGACGAAAAGTAGGCTGCTCCGATTATGAATACCAGGAGATAAATCAGAACAAAAATTCCCGAAATAATAAGTCCTGCGGTCACGAGCCCGTTGCGCTTCTTTTCGTTTTTTCCGTATAAAAAGCCAAAAACTATAGAAGCGACTGCAGAGATAAGCCCTGCTATCCAGCTGAAGAAAATAAAAATATATGCTGCTATTCCAAGAAAAAAGCAAAGCAGCCTGTAAGCGATAATTTTTTTGTCTTTCATAATAGTTTATGATAAACTAAAAAGTAATTTCAGTCAATCAGGAGGAAGCTATGGTTATTGTCCTTGACAGCCAGGTTATCAATTACTCACACGATGGCAATCCTGAAGGAAAGCCACTAATACTTCTGCACGGCAACGGCGAGGATCTGCATATTTTTGACGAGCTTACGGACTCTTTAAAAAATGACTACGACATCTACCGTATGGACAGCCGCGGCCATGGACTCTCTGCCTGTCCCAAGGAGCTCCATTACAAGGATATGGCCCGTGACACAGAGCTTTTCATCCGCGAACTCGCAATTGATAAACCGCTTCTTGTTGGCTTCTCTGACGGCGGAATTACTGCCCTCCTTCTCGCCATGACACGTTCTGACCTGCTCTCCGGAATAATTGTCTGTGGCGCGAACACTTCTCCGGATGCTTTTACTTTTTCATGCAGACGTGAAATAAAGAGGGCCTACAAGGCCAAGTGTAACTCTGGTGAATTCCAGAAAGACCTCGATACTGTTTCAAGTGAGATCTTTGCTCAGACAGGCGAGCTCGAAAAGCTTATGCTCACTGAGCCTGATATCTCAACCGTCGCCCTTTCCCATATAAAGGTTCCTGCACTTATCCTCGCCGGTGAAAACGACGTGGTAAAGCTTTCTGATACCAAAAAAACAGCTTCCGCGATTCCAAACAGCAGGATGGAGATCCTGCCTGGTGAGAATCACGAAAGCTATGTAATTCACAGCACTAAGCTGGAAAAATATATCAGAGATTTTACTTATTCGGAATAAGCTTTTCTTTTCCGCCCATGTAAGGCTGGAGTACCTTCGGAATGCTTACTGTGCCGTCTGCGTTGAGATTATTCTCAAGGAAGGCTATAAGCATACGAGGAGGTGCTACTACGGTATTATTAAGAGTATTGGCAAAATACTTCGTACCGTCTGCTGCCTTTACTCTGATGCCAAGTCTTCTGGCCTGGGCGTCTCCAAGATTTGAACAGCTTCCTACCTCAAAATACTTCTGCTGTCTAGGGCTCCATGCCTCGACATCACAGCTCTTAACCTTAAGGTCTGCTAAGTCTCCTGAGCAGCACTCAAGTGTACGCACAGGGATATCCATGCTTCTGAAGAGCTCTACTGTGTAGCTCCAGAGCTTGTTGTACCAGTCCCAGGCCTCCTCAGGCTTGCAGACTACAATCATCTCCTGCTTCTCAAACTGGTGGATTCTGTAAACTCCACGCTCCTCTATTCCATGAGCACCCTTCTCTTTTCTAAAGCAAGGTGAATAGGATGTCATAGTATAAGGAAGGTCTGCCTCGTCATTTAAGGTATCCTTGTAGCGGCCTATCATAGAATGCTCTGAGGTACCGATCAGGTAGAGGTCCTCTCCCTCGATCTTGTACATCATGGCATCCATCTCCTCGAAGCTCATAACTCCGTCTACGACTGCTGAATGGATCATGTAAGGAGGAATACAGTAGGTAAATCCCTTGTTTATCATGAAGTCACGGGCATAGGCAAGAACAGCTGAGTGAAGTCTTGCGATATCGCCTAACAGATAGTAGAAACCGTTTCCGGCTACTTTTCCGGCAGAATCCAAATCGATACCACCGAAGCTCTCCATGATATCTGTATGATAAGGAATAGGGAAATCAGGAACTACCGGATCTCCGAATCTCTCGATCTCCTGGTTGCAGGAGTCATCAGGTCCTATAGGTACTGAAGGATCGATGATGTTCGGGATTACCATCATATCATCGTGAACCTTCTGTGAGTATTCCTTTTCCTTCTCCTCAAGGTCAGCAAGCCTTGCTGCATTCTCAGTAACCTGAGCCTTAACAGCCTCTGCCTCGTCCTTCTTTCCCTGAGCCATCAGGGCACCGATCTGCTTAGAGAGCTTGTTTCTTGATGCACGGAGCTCATCAGCCTCTGCCTTTGTCTCACGGCTCAGCTTGTCATACTTGATGACCTCATCCACAAGTGGAAGCTTCTTGTCCTGGAATTTCTTTTTGATGTTCTCGCGGACAGCGTCCGGATTCTCACGTAAAAACTTAATGTCTATCATAATTGCCTCTCTATAAAAAATCAGAAGAATTTTGCTGAAAGCGGATACTTATCTGTAAGAGTCTTGATAATCTCCTTAGCCTTCGGTATTCCTGATTCTTTTTCATTTATTACGTCGGCTATAGCCTCTGCAACCTTGTCGAAGTCATCCTCCTTAAGGCCACGGGTTGTAGCTGCCGGTGTTCCGAGACGGATACCGCTGGTTACGAACGGACTCTGCGGATCGTTTGGAACTGTATTCTTATTTGCTGTGATGTGAGCCTCATCAAGCCAGGCCTCAACCTCTTTTCCTGTAAGGCCGTTCTTTATAAGGTCTACAAGCATCAGGTGGTTATCTGTGCCGCCTGATACGATGTCTACTCCTCTGTTCATAAGGCCGTTGCAGAGTGACTGCGCATTCAGGATGATCTGGTGAGCATAGTCCTTAAACTCAGGTGACATAGCCTCCTTGAAGCATACAGCCTTTGCTGCGATTACATGCATCAGAGGGCCGCCCTGGATTCCCGGGAAGACAGCCTTGTTAAGCTTATATTTCTTTGAAGCCTCCTCAGTAGCCATGATCATGCCACCACGTGGTCCGCGGAGTGTCTTATGTGTAGTCGTAGTAACGATATCTGCATAAGGAACTGGTGACTGATGATAGCCTGCTGCCACAAGGCCTGCGATATGAGCCATATCAACCATAAGAACTGCGCCAACCTCGTGAGCAATCTCTGCGAACTTAGCGAAGTCGATTGAACGGGCATATGCTGAAGCACCAGCGATGATCATCTTTGGCTTGCACTCCTTTGCGATTTTCTCTACCTCATCGTAGTCGATGAAGCCCTGATCATTTACTCCGTAAGGAACAATATGGAAATAATGTCCTGAAAAATTAGCCGGTGAACCGTGAGTTAAGTGTCCGCCGTGGTCAAGGCTCATGCCCATGATCGTATCTCCAGGCTCACAGACTGCGTACTCAACAGCCATATTTGCCTGAGCGCCGGAATGCGGCTGAACATTTACATACTCAGCCCCAAAAAGCTTCTTCGCTCTCTCACGGGCAAGGTCCTCAACTACATCGACCTTCTCGCATCCACCATAGTATCTGTGTCCAGGATAACCCTCAGCGTACTTGTTCGTAAGTATCGAACCCATAGCGCTCATTACAGCCGGGCTGACCCAGTTCTCAGAAGCGATCAGCTCTATGTGGCTCTGCTGTCTCTCGTACTCATCGCAGATAGCCTGCGCGATTTCAGGATCTTCATTCTTGATGTCTTCGATAGTGTACATAGTTCCTCCATTCAGGAATTAATCTTAGTCGCAACATGAAAAATTATAGCATAAAACCGAGGCAGGGTAAACCCGGCCTCGGTTATTTTTTAATGATATTTAATTATGGGAGATTATACGATTGCTCCGTTATTAGCAGCATTCGGCTTTACAACCGGCTTCTTCTTTTTCTTCTTTGCGTTTGGTCCCTGCTTTGTATCCTCCTGCTTTCCGATATGAACGCGGGCGATATACCAGAGCGGAGTAGCAATGAAGATTGATGAGTATGTACCGCAGACAACACCTACGAGAAGCGGGAATGCGAACTCTCTGATTGCCGAAACACCGACGATAAGAAGCATTATGATCGTAAGAGCTGTCGTAAACGAGGTCGAAAGAGATCTTGTAAGAATCTCTGTGATTGACTTGTTTGCGAGTTCCTTGAGAGTCTCAGGGTCACGTCTGGATGTATTTCTAAGGTTCTCACGGATACGGTCGAATACAACGATTGTATCGTTGATTGAGTAACCGATGATAGTAAGAATACATGCAACGAATGCAGAACCGACTGAAAGACGGGCAAGAGCATATACACTGATTGTTACGAGCACATCGTGGCAGAGAGCAAGGATAGCTGATGTAGCGAATCTCAAATCTCTGAATCTGAACCAGATATAGAACAGGATCAGGATAACAGCAACGATAACTGCGACTACAGAGGTATGTCTCATCTCGCTTGAAATGGTTCCGCTGATGTTCTCAGACTGGATATCTGATTCCTTGACACCGAAGTTATCCTCGAGCTGTTTATTGAGTTCTTCTCTCTCACTTAAATCAAGAGTTCTGGTCTTAAAGATTACCTGATTGCTTCCGTTGGCCTTCTGACGCTGTACATCAGAGTCTCCGGTTACTTTTTCAATGACTGGAACAATCTTGCTGTCGATCTCTGAAATAGAGTAATCCTTATCGAAATCAACTGTAGTAGAAGTACCACCCGAGAAATCAAGTGAATAGTTCAGGGCCTTTCCTGTGGTAGCCTTGTATCCGATCATTCCTACAATACCTGCACCGATGCAGATAAGAGAGATGGCGAAGAAAACAGCCTTCTTCTGGATAACAGGCAGTGTCTTTACCTTCCAAAGCTTTCCGTAGATCTTTGGATTCTGGCATCCGAAATTGTAGAAAGCGTTCATAAGGCTTCTTGTAACGAAGAGAGCCGTGAACATTGAAAGAAGTGTACCGATTCCAAGGGTGATAGCAAATCCCTTTACTGTACCGGTTCCGATGACTCCAAGAACAAGTGCAACAATAAGGGTTGTGATATTACCATCGAGGATAGCTGAAAGAGCCTTCTTAAATCCTACGTCAATAGCAGCTCTTACAGTCTTTCCGGCTGCAATCTCCTCCTTGATACGCGAGAATATGATGACGTTCGCGTCGACCGCCATACCGATACTAAGGATAATACCTGCGATACCGGAAATCGTAAGCGTGATATCAAATACCTGAAGAATGCTTACGATAAGCTCTGTGTAGAGAACAAGTGCCATAGCTGCCATAGCACCCGGGAACTTGTAGGCTGCGATCATGAAGATGATGACGCAGAGGATACCAAGAGCAGCTGCAAGGATAGATGTCTTTAAGGCGTTAGAACCAAGCTGGGCTCCTACGATCTGTGACTGGATTTCCTTAAGCTTTATATCAAGACCACCGATACGGATATAAGAAGCTAAGTCCTTAGCCTCATCGATATCGCTCATACCCTCGATAACGCAGTTACCATCAGTGATAGCCTCATTAACGCTAGGAACTGAAACGAACTTGCCGTCGTAGTAAATACCGATAGTATCGTGATTATTATTCGCGGCTTCCTCAGTAGCTGTAGCGAAAGCAGATGCACCCTCAGATGTAAGAGAAATTGAAACTACAGGTTCTCTGTTTCCAGATGTCTGGTTCTGCTGATATACAGCCTGTGCGCTCTTTACCTCAGAACCGTCAAGTACGATAGAACCGTTCTTCTGAAGGCTTTCAATAGTAACACCGCTTGCAAGTGCATACTGACCTGTGGTCTTGTCGTATGAGTAGTTCTCCTTACCATCTGAATCTGTATGCTTGATAAAATACAGATCACCTGGAGTACCTAACTGCTCGAGAATGCTGTTTGCATCCTTTACACCAGGAATCTCGACTGCGATACGGTTATCACCGACCTGGTAAACATTTGCCTCAGTCGTGTTTGACTCGCTTCCGAGATCACTCTGGATACGCTGCTGCAGCTTGTAGATAGTATCGTTGATCTCTGTCTTTGTAGCCTTGCCCTCTATCTGGTAAGTGATAGAAGCACCTCCGGCCAAGTCAAGACCAAGCTTTAAGCTGTTCTTCCCATCGTTAAAGGTATCCCTGATGACACTTACTGTAAACCATCCGAGGAATACTGCCACTGCAAGGAATACGCAGAGAACTGCGACTGATTTTCCCTTCTTTGGTTTCATTTGTTGTTACACTCCTATTAAATTTTTTATAAAAATCGCTTACGCGGTCTTTTACTTTTTCATGAAGCTGCTTCGGCATCCTTCTCGGCGCAGGCAGCCTTTATCATGATAGCGCACTCAATACGCTTCTTCTCAAGCGCACAGCCTATCTCATAGACATCACGGAGATTACCTGTGAAGTTATAAGCGTTGGCAGTGCATCCGCCGCTGCAGTAGAACCTCGCAAAGCACTGTCTGCACTTCGGACGTGAATAGACGTTGCATCCCTTGAACTCTGTGACGATATCGTCACGCTTTATACCATTATAGACGTCCCCGATTTTGAAATCCGGCTTGCCGACGAACTGATGGCATGGAAAAATACTTCCATCCGGCGTTACAGATACATACTCTGTACCTGAACCGCATCCCGAAAGACGCTTGTAAACACACGGACCGCCCTCGAGATCTATCATGAAATGGAAGAAGTTAAACTCCTTATCGGTTCCGTGACGCTTTACCATCTCCCTCGCAAGGATATCATACTGCTCCTCAAGAACAGGAATATCCTCCATCCGAAGAGAATAATCAGCCTCCGGCGGCGCTACGACAGGCTCTATGCTTATCTGCTTAAAGCCAAGGTCTGCCATCGCAAGGATGTCCTTTGCGAAATCGAGATTGTATCTGGTGTAGGTACCTCTGACATAATACTGCTTCCCAAGAGCCTCACGCATAGCCGCGAACTTCTGGTACTTCGGCACTATGATATCCCAGGTCGGATCACCGTTGTGGAACGGTCTCATGTGGTCATGGACTTCCTTGCGGCCGTCTATAGACATAACGACGTTATCCATCTCCTGGTTCGCAAATTCCATGATCTCATCGTTTAAGAGAATTCCGTTCGTGGTAAAGGTGAAACGAAAATGCTTGTCGCACTCCTTCTCACGGGATCTTCCGTATGCTACGAGCTGCTTTACTACATCGA
This sequence comes from uncultured Lachnospiraceae bacterium, assembly GCA_900316165.1. Lineage (GTDB taxonomy): Bacteria > Bacillota > Clostridia > Lachnospirales > Lachnospiraceae > Weimeria. Next base: position 36,431 of record ONBW01000004.1, read on the forward strand.
AATTCAGTGTAGGCTCACCGCCAAAGAAATCCACCTCGAGATTTCTCCTGTGTCCGGAATTAGCTATAAGGAAATCCAGGGCCGCTTTTCCGACCTCAAAGCTCATAAGCTCTGCCTTCTTACCGAAGTAGAGTCCCTCATCGGCAAAGCAGTATTTACAACTGAGATTACAGGCGTGAGCGACGTTTAAGCACATAGCCTTAACAACCGTCGGACGCTTGGTGTAATCTATTACCCTGTTCTCATAAGGGTCCTCTGTAAAAAGTGCCTTCTCTGCCTTAAGCTGCGAGATTTCCCCGTATGCCTCCTCGATATCCTCCTTCGATTCAGAAGGATACTTCTCTGCTATATCAGCGATAACTGCTTCTTTCGGCTTCCCCTCGTATTCACTTATCATATCGTAGGTGGGATCATCTACTACGTGAATAGCTCCGGAATTGACATCCAGAACAATGTCGTATCCGTTGTTTTTATACTGGTGAATCAAAGCAAAAACCTCATACTTTTCAAAAAATGTCCATACACAAGCACAAGACAGCCATCAAAAGACAGCTGTCTTACTTAAAATGCCTGTACTTCAAAATTCTTATTTCTGAGCAGGGTTCTCGCAATGCTGGTTTCCAACTGTGCAGCTGGTCTTGCATGCTGACTGGCATGATGTCTGGCACTCGCCGCATCCGCCGTGCTCTACTGTGTTCTGAAGTCTCTTTTCATTTAATGTCCTGATGTGCTTCATGATTTACATCCTTCCTTTTAAACAATCTGTTAAACGCTTGTAAACACAAGCTTAACTATTATATCATACGCGTCATAAAAATAAAAGCATTTTATGACTTTGGATTTACAGTCGCATTATCTGTGCAGAATTCCAATGCTCTGTTCACGAGATAGATGGTCTCGATATAATTCTTACCCTGCGCCTCTGTTGAGCCGTATCTCAGATAAAGCGATTTCTCAGATGAATCGCCGTTTGATGACATAAGACCCTGTACAAAGGTCGTATATCCTGATTTATCTACTGTGATGTTTTCTTTCTCAGCAATAGCCTGGAATACGAGCTCTGTCTTGATATTTTCTTTTACGACACTCTCAACCTGACTGTTGAACTCTTTCTCTGTAACTCCGTACTTTTTGTAGAAGTCATCCCAGGTCATCCCCTCTGTAAAATACTGCTTCTGGTACTGGGTCTTGTAGTTTGAAAGTCTCTGTGAGATAAGTCCCTTCGGGTAGCTGTTAACCTTGGAGGCGTCCTCAACTGCTGTCTCTACAAGCTTTCTGGTCTCAGACTCCTTATCAGACTTGTTCTTCTCCTGAAGCTTCTTCTTCGCATAGTCGAAGAATGCGTCCTTTGAATCTACATCAAAGTTTTTCTTTAAAAAATCAACGTAGACCTCATCTGCGGTTATTTTTTTACAGATGTAGTTAACTGTAAATTCAAAGGTGACTTCCTGGCCTGCCAGATCAGATGCCTGATAATTCTCAGGAAAGGTGACCTTTGAGCTTACTGTCTCTCCTACCTTTGCACCTACGAGACCGTCTGTAAATCCGTCTATATAGCCAGTGCCACTTGAGGCGTCCTGATTATTCTTGACATCGATAGTTACGTCTGATGCAGAACCGCCCTGAAAAGCTTCTCCATCCTTAATGCCCTTGTAATCGACATTTACAATGGAGTCTTCCTTAACTGTCTTCTGTGTCTTGTCCTCTGCGAAATTTCCGCCGGCATCCTCTATGAGAGTATCCTCATAGTCTTTCACCGCAGCGTCATCGTCCTTGTAATCCTTTGTAAGGGTTACCGTAACGCCCTTGTACTTGCCTAAAGTCACATAGTCAGACGCCTTGTAGTCTGCCACTTCTGCATCTGCACTTGCGTCCTCGCTTGCAGATTTTTTCGTGCTGCTTTTGGTGTTGCTCTGTCCGCATCCCGTAGCCAGCAGCATGCCAGCGAGAAGAAGAGCAATTATTCTTTTTTTCATAACGGGTGGTATTTTATCATAAGAATATAAAAACTTCAACCTGTGGTTGTATTCCTCGCGTTTAAATGATAAAATGTGAATGCTGTCTGACACAGACAGGAAAATGCTGATTATTTTTGGAGGTTTATAGAATGTCAACAGGTGTAATAGTTCTTATAGTGGTCGCTGCGATTCTCGTCGGCTTCACCATATTTCTTGCTGTTTTAGGAAGAAAGGCCCAGAAGCGCCAGGCTGAGCAGGAAGAGCAGATCCAGGCAACTGCCCAGCAGTATACGATGCTTGTGATCGATAAGAAAAAAATGAAGCTGTCGGAAGCCGGCCTGCCGGACTCTGTCACGGCAAGCAGTCCATGGTACACGAAACGCGCCAAGGTTCCTATCGTAAAGGCAAAGGTCGGTCCAAAGGTCATGTCATTTATCTGTGATCCGGAAGTCTTTGATATGGTTCCTGTAAAGCAGGAAATAAAAGCAAAGGTCTCAGGTCTCTATATCAGCTCAATAACCGGTGTTCATGGAAAGCACATCACACCGCCTGCAAAGAAAAAGAGAGGCCTTCGCGCCTGGGCCCAGCGAAAGCTCAAGGAACAGCAGGGCAAGTAATCAGAGTGCTGTAATCTCTATGCTGTTTTCTGATACAGGAGTTCCTGCATTGTAGATATTGTATTTAAGAGTCAGTGAAAGAGATGGCTCATCACCTATGATCGTTGATATCTCAAAGGTCTTAAGCATGAATTCAAGAGTGCCCATCGGGGTATGATAAATAAATGGAGTCGGCGTTTTATCGTCGAACTCCATTTTTGTTTGCGAAGCACCCTTGCGGATGACTATAATTCGTTCGGAATCATTTGATTTTATAGTAGTCGAAGTAGTTCCGTATTCATCTGTTGTATCGAAGCGAAGGATAAATCTCTTGTCCTCTGATACCGTAAGGCGGCCAGTGGCATCAGTCTGATTTACATCCATCTCCCCTCCGGCCTTTTGAACAGATCTCAAATGGATTTTTACATCTGCGCTCATCAGTCTTCTCCGGATTTCTTTTTCGCAGTAGCGTCGTTCTGCTCTCTTATCACACGGCTTACAGAATCGACCTGATTCTGCAGATGGTTATGCATGACTGCCTTCACATAGTCGACGTCCTTTCTTTTAAGACCATCGACGATCTTCGAATGATCCTCAACCAGATCTGAGTAGTCCTTATCCTGCTTTACATACTCATATCTGTAGCGGTACATCTGCTCCTTTAAATTCTTTATTATATGCCAGAGCTTAGGATTCTTTGTGGCGCTGTAGATTACGTTATGGAAAGCCTCATCAGCCTCAACTATTGCACGGACATCCTTAGTCTTTGTGACGTCCACGAAATCGTTCATAGCTTTCTCAAGCTGGTCAAAATCCTCTTTTTCCATTCTCTTGCAGGCATCAGAAACAGCCAGCTCATCGAGAGCATCTCTTATTTCAAGAACATCGAGAAGGTCTTTTTCTGTCATCTGTGCGACCTGCGCTCCCTTTCTTGGGATTGTGACAGCGAGGCCCTCCTTCTCGAGCATTCTGATAGCCTCTCTTATAGGAGTCCTCGAAACGCCGAGCTTGTTTGCGAGGTGGATCTCCATAAGTCTCTCACCAGGCTGGAGCTCGCCTTTTAAAATCGCATCGCGAAGTGTCTGAAATACCACATCTCTGAGTGGCAGATATGAGTTCATATCGAGTTTGAGTTCCATAAAATTATATCCTTTCTCCTTTATCGTAGTCGGGTTTTATGCAGCCTGCATATATGATATCAGCAGCGAGTCCGGCACTTCTCAAATCGGCCGCTGCTTTTTTTCTATCCTTATCATTTTCAAAAATACCAAAGACCGTCGGCCCGCTTCCTGTGACCTTTGAAAGCAGGGCTCCGTCCGTAAGCATTAGTTCCTCTATCTCCTCTATGGATGGGCAGAAATGTTTGGCGGCATTTTCTAAGTCGTTGTGGATATTCTCACTAATAAGAAAAATATCGTTTTTCTTAATACCCTCTATGACACCGGCTATATCGCCATGCTCTGTATCAGGATGCTCATCGAAGTAGCGGTAAGCGGCCGGCGTAGAGATACCCTCTGCCGGCTTGGCGATAAGAAACATCGCATCAAAGTCAGCTTCAATAGGAGTGATATCTTCCCCGATGCCCTCGCAGAGTGCAAGCCCGCCATCTATGCAGTAAGGCACGTCTGCCCCAAGCATAAGCGACATATCAAGAAGCTCTTTCTTTGAAAAATAACCGTCCTCCAGACGATTTATCCCTCGAAGCACTGCTGCTGCATCCGAGCTTCCGCCTGCCATTCCTGCGGCAGATGGGATAAGCTTTACGAGATGCAGATAATAGCCATGACTTTCTGGCAGCCTGCTGCAGATAAGCTTTGCAGCCTTTATGCAGAGGTTATTATCATCACAGGTAATCTCCTCCTCAGGATGCCTTCCGCCAAAGTCCATATCCATCGAGATCTCGTCGCTGTCATTTGTCCGATATATTCCGATTTTATCAAAAAGGTTTACAGTCTGCATAACCATGGAGAGCAGATGATAGCCGTCATCGCGCTTTCCCGTAATATGCAGGCCGAGGTTCAGCTTGGCATATGCCTTTTCAATGGTCTGCTGCACGTACCCTCCTATACTTTCCCTGATAAAAATCAAGTCATGTTCTAAAAATAGCACACCAGGGAATTGTTTTTTCTCTTGTACTGTATACAAAGAGCATTATAACAGTTAATCAGTACAAAATCAAGTACCAAATTTAGGCTAGGCTAACATTTATTTTTTCAAGAAAAAATAAGGTCCCGCGAGCCGCGGAACCTTACGATATATTTATGATTTTGAATTTGATTTGGCATTCAGAAGTGTTTCAAGGCGCTGGTGGGCACCCTGCTCTACTGTCATCTCATCGCTCTGTCTCTTCTTCTCACGCATGATTGCCTCGTTTAGAGAGAGCATTTTGGCATCGAGCATAGATACTATATGGGAGCACTCACGCAGGTCGTGACTGATATACTCAGGGGCGTCTCCCTCGAACTTGTAGTAGATCTTGTGCTCGAGCGAAGCCCAGAAATCCATGGCGATAGTCCGGATCTGAATCTCGACCTTCGTATCCACCACGTTATCAGAGAGGAAGATCGGTATAGTCACGATCATATGGTAGCTCTTGTAACCGCTGACCTTCGGGTGCTTTATGTAATCCTTAATCGAAAGTACAGTTATATCAGACTGTCTGCCTATCATATCGGCTAACCTGTATATATCTGACGTAAATGAGCAGACTATACGTATACCTGCGATATCGTTGCAGTAGGTCACCATGTTCTCGATGTTATCCTCATAGCCCATCCTCTTGAGTTTCTTTGCGATGCTCTCAGGTGATTTTCTGCGCTTCTTTACGTACTCAATCGGATTATAGCGGTGAGTCTGCTTGAATTCCTCATTCAGGATAGCAATTTTTGTATTTATCTCCTCTAATGCCGAGTTGTATAACAGCATGATCCTGGTCCAGCTGTCAACCTCCTTCTCCCCGGCAAGCAGATGCAGATATGCGATCTGGTCCATTTTTCAATCCTCTTCTATAACTTCAATTTCGAGATAATCTCCCTCGATAGTCTCAACAAATGAATCCTGAGTAAAGCGGGTTCTTGCGAACCGCTTGAAATCTTTTATATTTAAATCCAGCCACACCGGAATGCCTGTATCGAACTCGTGGCAGGCCTCCTCCAAGGCATTAAAGACCTTGTGTGTCCTGGTCTCATCACTATTATCTGTGATGGTCGTATCTTTTATGATATGGCGGTTTTTAACGAGTTTAAACCAAATCTTCATGACGTTGTCTGTGCGCCTCATACAGAAGGATCCCGGCAGCCATAGCAGCATTGAGCGATTCCAGATTTCCCTCCATCGGGATTATCATCTTCTCATCGCAGGCTGCAATTGTCTCAGGCCTTAAGCCGTTCCCCTCATTTCCTATTACAAAAGCCGAAGGCTTACTATAATCAAAACGGTCGTATGGCTTCTTACCACCTAAGGCCGCGGCGTAGAATTTTACTTTTCCACGAAGCATTAAAAAAACCGAGGCCGCATCGTCTGCAATAAAAAACGGCATCCGATAGATGGCACCCATTGTAGATCTGACTACCTTCGGTGAAAAAATATCCACGCAGTCCCTTGTCATGACTATTCCGGTAGCACCGGCTCCAAGAGCAGTACGCACCATTGTGCCTAAGTTCCCAGGGTCCTGGATATTCTCGAGCACTAAAAGAAGCGGCGTCCCATGAAGCAGATCCGTAAGCTTATAAGCTGGCTGCCTTACTACTGCCGCTATTCCCTGGCTGTGGCTGGTATCAGATATTTCCGAAAAAACGCCGGCAGAAACCTCCTCGACGTCCTTACAGGTATTTAAAATCTCCCGAAGCTTTTTGTCCGCAGGAGTATCTCCAAAGGAAAAATCCTCGGAAACAAGGATTTTTTCAAGGAGAGAAGGCGGCGTTTCAGATAAAAGCCGTCTCCCCTCTGCAAAAAATACCTGTTCCTGTTTACGGACCTTTGCCTTCGACGAGATTTTTTTTATATATTTGATAAGCTCGTTGTTTTTTGAAGTGATCACTTAGTCTGTAAGCTTGTAGTCGCTGTTTCCGAGTGTCCTGCAGATCTCTACCTGATACGGATCAAGTGTCTTCTGCATAGCGAGAGCCTCATCGATATCGAAGTCTACGAAATCGCCATGCTTGTGAGCTACAAGTCTGTCGCTCTTTCCTTCGCAGAGAAGGTCAACAGCCATAGCGCCCATTGTAGAAGCATAGACTCTGTCCATAGCTGTAGGTGAACCACCACGCTGCATATGGCCAAGAATAGTAGCACGGGTCTCAATTCCTGTAGCTGCCTCGATACGCTTTGCCATAGATGCTGAATGTCCGATTCCCTCAGCGTTTACGATGATATGATGCTGCTTACCACGGCGTCTGCCATCGATGATGTGGTTTACGATGGTCTGCTCATCATAGTCATAGAGCTCAGGAAGAAGAACATCCTCAGCTCCATTTGCGATACCGCACCAGAGTGCGATATATCCGGCGCCACGTCCCATAACCTCGATGATGGAGCATCTCTCATGAGAAGTAGAGGTATCACGAACCTTATCGATAGCGTCCATTGCTGTATTTACAGCTGTATCAAAACCTATAGTGTAGTCAGTGCAGGCAATATCGAGGTCGATGGTTCCAGGAACACCGATAGTGTTGATTCCCTGAGCTGAGAGCTTCTGAGCTCCCTTGAATGAACCGTCGCCGCCAATTACTACAAGACCGTCGATATTATGCTTACGGCAGATATCTGCGGCCTTCTTCTGATACTCGAGTTCCTTGAACTCAAGGCAGCGTGCAGTCTGAAGGATAGTACCACCTCTTGAGATTATATCTGAAACGCTGTGTGTATCCATAGGCTCAATCTCTTCGTTAAGAAGACCTGCATAGCCTCTGTGTACACCCATGACTTTTCTTCCTCTGGCAATAGCCTGACGAACAACTGCTCTGATGCAGGCATTCATTCCAGGTGCGTCGCCTCCACTGGTAAGTACGCCTATAGTCTTTACTTCATTAGCCATATCATTATTCCTCCAAAAATATTTCTCCGCCGTTCATTTTAATGCTTTTCAGCGTCAGTTTCAAGGGTTTTAATCTATATTCTTCCACCGGTAACGCTTACATTTCTTTCACCGGCTATTTTCATAAGCAGATCTATAAAAAGTCCGTCCGAATCTATCGTCTTCGGGAGATGTTTCATCTGCTTTGTTGCAGCCAGATAGATGATGCACGAATCCCTTCCTGATTCTGTGTTGGCTACCAGATCATCAAGAGCTTTTTTCTTCTCCTCGTAGGAAGCCCTGTCAGGGAATCTGACCCATACCTCCTTCGGGATACTCTCAAAATTTATCAGCTCATCAACAATAAAGGTTGCATCCTTCTCATCATCTACAGACGCATGTCCCTTTATCAGGCACTTAAGATCTTCTTTTAATTCGCTCCTGTACTTGTCATAGCAGTCCGGGAAAAAAATCATCTCAAGCGAGCCCTGCAGATCTTCACCTGTAACAAAGGCCATTGCCCTGTTTGTCTTAGTGTACTTTACTGAGATATCAGTTATAACGACTGCAATGGTTCCTTTCTGATTCTGTCTTACAGCAGGTGTCCCAGATTCATCATTGAGCCTGAAGTCCTTTGAAGAAAGATTTGCATTCTTCTTTATGACTGGCAGATATTCCTCTAAAGGGTGCCCGCTTATGTAGATTCCAAGTACTTCTTTCTCAAAAGAAAGCTTCATATCACGGTCGAACTCAGGAGCAGTTGGAACCCTGTGCTCGAACCTTTTTCTCTCTTCTCCACCAAGCATATCCATAAATGACATCTGGCCCGATACCGATTCTTTCTGCTCCCTTGCGATGTCGTCCATCATAGAATTGATTCCGGCATACATCTCTCTCCTGTGGTAGCCGAAGCAGTCACAGGCGCCGGATTTCACAAGGTTCTCGACCTGATTTTTCTTAAGTCCTATCGGAATGCAGCGGGTTAAAAAATCGTCATAGGAGACAAATCTACCTGCCCGGTTTCTCTCATTAAGTATATCTACTACCAGATTTTCTCCGATACCCTTTATTGCATCAAGGCCAAAACGGATATCATCTCCCTCGACTGAAAATTCACCTACTCCGGTATTTACATCCGGTGGGAGAACCTTTATCCCCATATCCTTTGCTGCATTTAAATAGTCTACCATCTTATACGATGAATCCATGACAGAGGTAAGAAGTGCTGCCATATACTCCGCCGGGTAGTAATATTTGAGCCAGGCCGTCTGCATGCTAAGAACTGCATAGCAGGCCGCATGGGATTTATTGAAAGCGTACTTCGCGAAGTCGATCATCGAATCGTAGATCTCGTTTGCGACACGCTCTGACTCCTGATCTGTATCACAGATATGATTTTTGATACAGCCAGGCACATAGCCCTTCTCGCCTTCCGGTATGTCATTTCCATAGACGAAGGTATGACGGCCGGCATCAATCTCATCCTGGTGCTTTTTTGACATCGCACGTCTTACGATATCAGCCTGTCCCATCGAATAGCCCGCAAGCCGCTGGACTATCTGCATGACCTGCTCCTGGTAAACTATGCAGCCGTAAGTATCTTTAAGTATTGGTTCAAGTCCTTTGCACTTGTAGACTACCGCGTCCGGGTCCTTTTTCCCCTTGATATAGTCCGGGATAAAATCCATCGGTCCCGGCCTGTAAAGTGAAATACCGGCTATGATATCCTCAAAGTGCGAAGGCTTGAGTTCCTTCATGAAGGACTGCATTCCCGCAGACTCAAGCTGGAAGACACCGTCAGTCTTTCCTGTACCGATAAATGAGAGAACATTCTGATCGTCGAGATCAATTTTATCTATATCGACGTCTTTCCCTTTTGAATCGCAGATATTCTGCACAGCATCTTTTATAACTGTAAGGGTCCGCAGTCCTAAGAAGTCCATCTTCAGATATCCAAGCTGCTCGAGCTGGATCATATTATACTCACAGGCCGGCGTTCCGTCCTTTGACCTGCCCTGTGGCATACACTCATCAGCCTTATCAGGGTAGATAACGACTCCTGCCGCATGGACTCCTGTAGACTTCGGTATGCCTTCGAGCTCCATAGATGTTGAAAACCATCTTTTATTTTCTTCAGATTCCTCTGCAACAGCTTTAAGGTCAGGGCTCTTGTTGAGGGCGTCCTGAAGCGTAATATTCAACTCATTTGGGATAAGCTTTGATACCTGATTAGTCACAGAGTACGGGATTCCCATCGCACGTCCCACATCCTTTATGACAGCCTTGGCCTTCATATTCTGGAATGTCGTGATAAGGCTAACGTGGTCCTGCCCGTATTTTTTGAAGATGTAGTCGTTTATGACCCGGCCTCTCTCCTTATCTTCGAAATCGACGTCGATATCAGGCATCGAAACTCTCTCAGGATTTAAGAATCGCTCGAAAAGAAGATTGTACTTTACCGGGTCAACTGTGGTAATCCCGATGCAGTAGCAGACGCGGCTTCCAGCAGCAGAGCCTCGGCCCGGGCCGGTCTTACAGCCGTGGGTGTTTGCCCAGTTGATGTAGTCCCAGACGATAAGGATGTACTCGACGAAGCCTTTATCCGTAATGACCTTCAGCTCGTCCTCGGTATCCTTTCTTATCGCCTCAACCTGGTCTGCATTATACTCAGGATTGTCCTCGAACTTCTCCTTGAAGCCTTTTTTAATAAGCTCTGTCAGGAATTCAAGTGCAGTCTGATTCTCGTGCCCCTCAGGCAGTGTATAGGCCGGCTTTTTATAGACGTTAAATTCGAAGCGGACGTCGCAGCGCTCGGCTATTTTTCCAGTGTTGTCGATGGCCTCATCGAATCCTGGGAAAAGTGAACGCATCTCGTCCTCACTCTTGACATAGTACTGCCCGCCCTCGTAGGTGATTCGGTCGGTATCTGTCACGAGCTTGTTTTCCTGCATGCACAGAAGTACATCGTGAGCTGCCGCATCCTCCGGAAGCGTATAGTGACAGTCATTTGTGACTACAAGTGGGATTCCTGTCTCCTGGTGTATTCTAATAACTGTCTGGTTCGTGACCTTCTGCAGCAGGCTCCCATCCTGATGGTCCTGCATCTCGAGATAATAATTACCACGCCCAAAAACTTTATCATGCCAGAGCGCAGCCTCCTTTGCCTTTTCGTATGAAATCTGCGCGTTCTGCGCCACCTCTCCGGCAATGCAGGCTGAAAGACAGATCAGGCCCTCGTGATACTTTTCGAGGCACTCGTGATCGACCCGGGGCTTGAAATAGAACCCCTCGGTATTTCCTATGGAAACCAGCTTAATCAGATTTTTGTAGCCGGTCATATTTTCACATAATAAAACAAGGTGATAGTATCTCGTATCACCTTTTTGAGAAGACTTATCGAACCTGCTGCCGGTCGCCACATACATCTCACAGCCGATTATCGGCTTGATGTCTGCTTTCATTGCTTTCTGGTAAAATTCAATCGCGCCGTACATGTTTCCATGGTCTGTTATCGCTCCGGCGCTCATTCCGAGGTCCTTAAGTCTTTGTATGTAGTTGTCTATCTTATTCGACGCATCCAGTATCGAGTACTGAGTATGGGTGTGCAGATGAACAAAAGACATTATTTCTCCTTAGCCATTGGCTGAGAGCTGATAAGCAGTACAAGTGCCACATAGACTGCCATCATAGAAAGCACCAGCACTGTAAAAGCACAGAATGCTCCGCCATTAATAAACTTTGGTGACACAGTCTCCAGAATAAATGAGCTGGAGTTAAAGCAGATATGCAGTACGATAGAAAGCAGCAGGCTTCCTGTCCTGTGTGCCACATATCCGAGGAGCAGTCCCATCAGAAAGGCGTATGCTCCCTGCATAAAATTCAGATGAATAAAGCCAAAAAGCAGTGCCTGAAAAATATTCGCAAGTGCGAACGACGGCAGAGCCTTTTTAAAGTAACCGAGTGAAAGTCCCCTGAATGCAAGCTCCTCCGCTATCGGTCCGAGCACTGCGGAATAGATGACCATGGCTGGTGTGATGCCTGCCACGTCAAGTCCCGACTCCTCCATAAGCTTTGAATACTTGTCAAGCTCGCTTGGAAAGGCTGCTCCGAGAAAATTCAAAAGAAAGCTGCATACTATCTGGGCTCCTACTACAAAGAGAATGATGCCGATTATCAGACGGAAAGCTTTAAATCCCCTGAATGACATCCGGCGTGAATCAAAGGTCAAGCGCTTTTTTGACCACCACGGTGCAAATACCGCTATCGCTATTACACTGTAAATCAGCAGCGAAATCCCTATCAGATTCATGTCTGAGATTTTTGACATATAGCTCTCATAGGACTGAGATGCCCCATTGCCTAATGCTGATCCCAGAACGGCTATTCCCACAGCAATCAGTGAAACCAGACTCTGTACGCCCAGGATAATAATTGGCGGCAAAAATGCCAGGCAGAAATTTTTACCTTTCAATATAATTCTCCTATTTCAGTCCTAAAAAATCCTTAAGCTCTGAAGCTCTCGCCTCTGCATCCCGTCTTCCATTCGCATAAAGTGCTTCCATCACGTCCTGATCGACCTTATAGGTGCCGACCTTTATCTTTGATGATGGTGAAAAAGTAAGCACTTTGCCCTCATCTCTTAATTTTCTGACCTTTGTGATCTGTCTGTTATAGAATTCGTGTCTGTGGTTTAAGCGATAGACCACTGCCGGATACCTGTGAAGTGCCACTGAATAGATAGGTCTGTGCTTCTGTGGCTGCATCAGATAGCCTTCCGGTTTTGAAAAAATAACGACTGCCTTCCTTACTCCCTTCTGGTAAGCCCTCTGGATTGGTATCGAGTCGCTTACTCCGCCATCGAAATACTCTCTTCCGTTTACAACCTGCGGATTGCTCATGACTGGCAGGGCACAGCTGGCCTTTATAGCCTCGTAATGATCCTGGCTCATGTCGCTCTTATCAAAATAAACTGCGTGTCCTGTTACCGCATCTGTGGCTACTACCTCAAACTCTGCCGGGTTTGCCATCAGTGCAGGGAAGTCCAGAGGATCTGCTCCATCGCTGTTTGTAAGTGTGGAATAGATGTAGTCTAGTCCGAAAAAGCTTCCTGTCTTCATCAGGTTCTCTACTCCAGCGTATTTCTTGGACATCGAGTGTATCGAGTAGAATCTTCTGTTCCTCTCCCTCTGTCCCGCGAGATATGATGCCGCACAGGCGCTTCCTGCCGACACTCCATTCACATAGTCGAAGTTGATTCCGTTTTCTATAAATACATCAAGTACTCCTGCGGAGTACGCGCATTTCATTCCGCCGCCCTCTACGATAAGTCCGGTCTTCATTTGTTCACCTCTGTAATTATCTTTTAACAGCTGCCACAGTGGGTGGCTGTATCCAACAATCTATTAAAACGCTCTTTATACTTTACATCAAAATCAAAAATACGACAAGTAGAGAGAGGCTGTTCTCAGACAGAACGGGGAGATTGTCATCTGTTGATGTATGTATTCAAAATCTCCAAATAGCGCTGCGCGAGGTCGCTTAGCGGCATATCCTTCCTGTGGATATAGCCGATTGTCATTACATCATCTGTATCGAATGGTATGGCCACGAACTGGGTATCTGTCAATTCGTTTACAAGGATTCCTGATCCAAGAGTATAACCATCCAGTCCTATCATCAGCTCTATCATTGTTGCCCTGTCGTTTGCTCTTATTTTTCTTGGGTACTGCTCTGTGCTTAGTACCTCCTCTGAAAAATAAAACGCATTATTTTCTCTCTGGTCGAAGGCTAAGCACGGGTACGGCGCGAGCTCCTCAAAGGTGATCTTTTTCTTATGGGAAAGAGGATGATTTGTTCCTATGAATACATAAACCGGGCAGTCGTAGAGCGGCTCAAACTCAAGGCCATTCTCCTTAAACGTCTTTGTGAGCGGCTTCCTGTTGAACTCATCGAGATATAGGATTCCCAGCTCACTGCGGAGATTCTTGACATTCTCTATGATCTCTGCCGTTTTTGTCTCATCCACTGATAGGTCATAGCTGTTGATCTCGAGCTCCTTTGCAAGCATTACAAAGGCATCGACCACGAATGAGTAATGCTGTGTCGACACTCCAAAATGGCGTTTCGTCTCATTCTTGTGGAACTTCTCTGTGATCATGTCGGTCATTTTTACTATCTGCCTGGCGTATGATAACAGCTTCTCTCCATCCGTCGTAAGCACCATTCCGCGATTTGTCCTGATGAAGATTTCCGTTCCGAGCTCGTCCTCTAACGACTTTATCGTGCTTGACAGCGCCGACTGCGTGACATAGAGCTCCTTCGCGGCCTTGTTCATGGACTTCGTCTCTGCAATTTTTACTACGTAATTAAGCTGCTGTAGTGTCATATGCTTCTCCTGAGTATCTTTTCCGTACCATTCACTGATTTTTGATGTTTGTTACGGAATTCAGATTTGAATTTTGCTTGTCAATTGATTTCAATTCTTTTGGGAAATAATTGCCTTCGCAATTCCCTCCGCAGTAAATTCCTTTGCAGTGATAACTGGCTTGCCAGTGTATTTAAGAAGCTTCTCTGCTGTATAGCTGCCGATGGCAACGAGCCTTACTTTAGCTGGAAGCTCATATACGTGTTGAAAAAAAGCGTCCACTCCGCCAGCACTTCCGAAGACGATATAATCGCTGTCTGCAAAAGAATTGCATTCTGCTGCAACTGGCTCTGTGCTATAAATTGCTGTATCTTTATAAACTATACCAGCTTTATCAAATTCCTTTGTCAATGCTTTCGAGCCTTTTGCAGCACGAAGAATAAGCACACGTTCATTTTCAGAAGTTCCTGATGCTCTAATCTTTTGTCCCAATTCCCTGCCCAGAGTCTCTGCCGTGAACTCCGTTGGTATGAAATCCGGCATCAAGCCATAAGATTTCAAAGTGTCTGCTGTGCCTTTTCCTATTACAGCAATCTTTATTCCTGCTAGTGTTCTAAGATCACAACCATCTTTCTTAAATCCTTCAAACCAGATTCTAACACCATTTGAACTCGTAAAGACAAGCCAATTGAATTTTCTTGTCTCTCGATAATCTATAGTTTCTTTCGGTACTATATCAATAGTTTTTACAGCCTTAGCGTCGGCTCCGTATCTGCTGAGCGTCTCTGCCGTTTTATTTGAAAAGCTCTCTGTTCCTGTCACAGCAATCCTCACACCAGAGAGAGGTTTATTTTGACTAGCTGAGAAATCATTTTCATCAATGCTCTGAAATGACTCAATCTTAACGCTGTGCGCTTGCTGGCTCTCAGCCGATGGCTGATTTGTGGCATTTTTTTCTGTCGTATAGAGATCATCATCTGAAAAATGCAGCCCGGCGGTCTCGCCAATTACAATTACTGCCGGTGACTTAGCCTGCTCTGCTGTCGCGGCCAAATCTTTAAGTGTTGTATCATAGCGTTTCTCTTCTGGTGAGAAGCCGTTTGAGATAATCGCAGCAGGCGTGTCCTGAGACTTGCCATATTTTATCAACTCATCTGAGATGTGAGAACAGGAATGAAGTCCCATAAGAAATACAAGGGTGCCTTCCAGGTGTGCAAGTGCCTCAAAATACTCATATGTACCATCCATCGTATGACCTGTTACAACTGTAAAAGAGCGGGCTACGCCGCGGTGTGTCACCGGAATTCCGACATGCTCTGGAACCGCAATTGCGGAGCTTATCCCAGGAATTACTTTGCAGGTAAATCCAGCATCAGTTACAGCTATATATTCTTCGCCACCGCGACCAAAAACAAAAGCATCGCCACCTTTAAGACGGACAACTCTCTTGCCCTCGCTTGCTTTAGCTATCAGTATTTGATTGATTTCATCCTGTTTTTTGCTGTGCTTGTGAAATCTCTTTCCGACGTAGATTTTCTCGCATTCTTCACTCACCTCAGAAAGCAGTCCGTCATCAATTAAATCATCGTAAACCACAACCTCTGCATTTTTTAATGCCTGCATGCCTTCAATCGTAATCAGGTCTTTCCCACAACCAGCACCAACCAGGCAAACACTACCTATTTTTCCCATGAACTTACCTAACCAAATCTTCCACTACGTGTGATTTTGTGTTTTTCTTATTTTCACACGTAATCTATCGACTTCGGCTACGTGTGATTTTGCCTTTTCTTGATTTTCACACGTAGTCCTTCGACTTCGACTACGTGTAATTTTGCCTTTTATTGATTTCCACACGTAGTCTATCGACTTCCACTACGTGTGATTTTGCCTTTTATTGATTTCCACACGTAATCTATCGACTTCCACTACGTGTGATTTTGCTGTTTTCTTATTTTCACACGTAATCCTTCGACCTCCACTACGTGTGATTTTGCTGTTTTCTTATTTTCACACGTAATCCTTCGACTTCCACTACGTGTGATTTCGTGATTTTTGGATTTCCACACGTAACTCCGCTGGATGATTAAAAAACAAGTCCCACCTATGAATGGACAAATCTTACTGTCTGTATATTTCCTCTGCGATTTCTTTGCAAAGTGCCTTATAGTTGCTGTATCTGCCGGTTCGTGAGGCGGTGCGGCCTTCAAATAGACCGTAAACTGTCAATTCTTCTCCAGAGATTACAGCATGAACACCAACGGCAAGAGAGCAGTCTGCCTTCATCAGCTCAAACAGATACCGCTCTACAACAAAACGCTTCTGGGTTTCGCAGTCGTTTATTTTTTCAAGGATAGAACGCGTCTTTGCGTCGTCACTTCTGCACTCGACAGCCACAATACCCTGTGCACAGGCTGGAATCATCTCGTCAGGCGAAAATCTTTTTACAGTGTAACCACTCAGGTCGATTCCAAGCCTGTCTACACCGGCGCTCGCGATTACAATTGCGTCGTAATCCTCTTCAGAAAGCTTACGAAGGCGGGTTTCGACATTTCCTCGGATATTCTTGACTGATGCATCTGGATATAGTTTCTTTATCGCAGAGCTTCGCCTGGCGCTTCCTGTTCCAATGATCTGCAGATGGTTCTCATGGCCCGGTTTTATCACAAGCAGATCAGCCGGACTTGCCGCCCTCATCACGGCACCTATGGTCATTCCGTCAGCGAGCTCATACGGCAGATCCTTTGCGCTGTGCACCGCGATATCAGCTCTGTGGTCAGACAAGGCAGCCTCTATTTCACGCACAAACAGGCCGTTGCCACCTATATCCTTAAGTGCCTTTGAAGTATTTATATCACCTTTGGTCGATATAATTAGTCTTTCAGAATTCACCCCAACTTTTTTCAGCTGCGTATCCACTATATCAACCTGCGCCAGTGAAAGCATACTGCCGCGCGACGCAATTACCATGTCACTCATAAAATCCTCTTACATTATTTCAGCTGCCATCGTCTCAATATCCACCTCTGCTACGCTGTCTTCAAGCAGCTCAGATAACGCCCTCTTGTAAATCATACCACGCTCATGCTGAGAAAGCGATGGATATTTTTCAGGAACAATTTTACGCAGAGCGGCCATTTTTTCAAGGATGAGGTCGATGTCCTCAGGCAGCGAATCGTTTATCTGCTTCTTAAGCATCGCTGCGTAAATCGGACTTGCGCCATTTGTCGAGACACTTACAGTGAGCCTGCCCTTCTTGATTATCGCTGGAAAAATAAAATCACAGTTTTCAGGATCGTCGACCGCATTGACAGGAATTCTTCTCTCCCTGCAAAGAGCCGCTATCTGTGCATTCAACGCCTTGTCATCGGTCGCTGCCACAACTATATCGGCATCGTTCAAATCGGCAGTCCTGAAGTCTCTCTCAAGAAACCTTACACCATCCTCGGCACTCATTTTTATCTCATCCGAAATCTCCGGCGCGATTACAGTAATTTCCCTTGTAAACGCAATAAGACGGCTGAACTTGCCAGCCGCCACTTTGCCACCTCCAACGAGGAGCCATTTTTTCTTTTCGATATCACAGTAAAATGGAAAATATGTCATATCCTACCTGTAGTTCTCCCTGAATCTGTCGACGATCGGAGCAAGCCTGTAGGCAATCACTGAAGCCAGGCCGGCGATGATTGCATCGATCCAGACGGTACTTAGGAACCAGACTGTCATCAGCTCCTTAAATCCGATAGGCTGAGCGTCCTTAAGCAGAAAGTTCGACATCAGGAAAAAATAAAAGAGTCCCCATACATAATACGAAAGCATTCCTATCTCACCGGCGATCAGGAATCTTACCAGTGTTCTCTTCTTAAGAGCCTGCTTTAAAAGTCCTGCTAGGAAGGCTGCGGATACAAATCCGATGATGAAGCCGTAGGTAGGCTTAAGTGCATACCAAAGGCCGCCGCCGTGTGCATAGACCGGAAGTCCTAAAAGTCCAATCAGCAGATAGATGAATACACTGATGAAACCATCTCTTGCTCCGAGCAGAAGTCCTGCCATTACTGCGAAAAGTATCTGCAGCGATACTGTAACTCCTGTTCCGATAGGGAGCACGATGTTTATTTTTGCACCGACAACCATCAGTGCTACGAACATTCCGCAGTATGCGAGGTCAATTGCACGCATACCTCTCTTAACCTGTTTTGTATCAATATTACTCATGTTTCCTCTTTCCCATGTATGGATCAGATAATCAGATGATCCAGTTATTTGTATCCAGCGTTATTGCTGAATTCGTAATCTTGAATATTCTATCAGAAATCTCATCCGATGTCACTTCGTGTTCTGAATTTTGACCACTGATTGAATCCCAGGTCTTGTAGTGCTCATCAGATGAGAGCCTGTCGTCGATCTCAGCGTCCTTGTCGAGAATAAGCAGAACGATGATTCCAGCCTCGAAGAGATGATTTACAACATTCGCGTAATCCTCACCGCTCTTCGGGTGATACAGGTAGGTGTGACGTCCGGAATTTACGAGCTTGAACTCAGCCTCGCCGATCACGTCCTCTGGGATATGGTCCACATCAGGTCTGAACTCAACTACGAGAGGAGTCTGCCAGTTTAAGGCGCTTCTAGCGGTTCTGTCAGCATGACGGCGGCGCTTTGTGGCACCATCCTTTAATTTGGTGATGACACCGCAGGCAGAGGTCATGTTTGTGATTCTGTCAATCAGGATCAGCTCACCAAGAGTACGATAATCAGCAAACTCAGAAGCGATGATAGGCTCAGTTACAGCGATAGTGACAACGGCGATCTCATTTTTCTTAAGGGTATCAGCACTCTGCTGCTCACCGGAGTTGATATCGATTTTGTACTTTATCTCGGTTACGATTCCAGGGATAAGCTTGGTTCCAAGCTTTACGAGGAAGTTCTTTCCGACAGTAAGCTCTGTATCGTCCATCCAAAGAAGCTCTGTTTCAAAGGTATCCGCAGCCTTTAAAGTAGTTCCGGCCTCTATTACGCAGCCTCTTGAAACGTCCACCTCTCTGTCGAGCTGGATAGTAACAGGCTGTCCCTCGATTGCGGAGTCCTCCTTGTGGTCAGCTACGATAATGCTCTTTACATGGGCCTCTTCTCCACTAGGAAGCGTCCTTACGGCATCTCCTACATGAATGGTTCCATGCTCGATCTGGCCCTCGAAGCCTCTGAACTCGTGGTTCGGACGGCAGACTCTCTGTACAGGCAGGTAGAATCCCTTTTCGTTCGCGGTGGCCTCGTCGATGTCTACCTTTTCAAGATAGTCGAGAAGTACAGGACCTGTGTACCAGTCCATGTTTGTGGAACGTTTTGTGATATTGTCACCCTCAGTTGCTGAAACTGGGATAATGACTACACTGTAGAGTGAGAGTTCATTTTTCAAAGCTTCAATCTGCTTCTCAATCTCCTTGAATCTATCCTCAGAGTAGTCGGTCAGATCCATTTTGTTTACTGCGAAGACAAAATATCTGATGCCCATCAGCGCGCAGATACGCGCGTGTCTTCTGGTCTGAGTCAGAACGCCCTGAGTAGCGTCGATAAGGATTACAGCGAGGTCTGCAAAGGATGCTCCGCAGGCCATGTTCCTCGTGTACTCCTCGTGTCCCGGTGTATCGGCGCAGATGAAGCTTCTGTTATCCGTCGTAAAATATCTGTATGCCACATCTATTGTGATTCCCTGCTCACGCTCAGCCATAAGGCCATCGAGAAGCAGTGAATAATCGATGTCTCCGCCGCGGCTTCCGACCTTGGAGTCGAGCTTAAGTGCCTCCTCCTGGTCAGCGTAGATAAGCTTCGCATCATAAAGTAAATGTCCTATAAGTGTTGATTTTCCGTCATCTACGCTTCCGCAGGTGATAAATTTAAGTAATCCGCTCATTTTAGAAATATCCTTCCCGTTTACGTCTCTCCATGCTTGCTGCTCCGTCGTGGTCAATTACACGGCTTGTTCTCTCGGACTCGACTGCTCCAAGAGTCTCATCAACTATAGCGTCAAGCGTATCAGCGTCTGATTCGATTCCACCTGTCAGCGGGTAGCAGCCTAAGGTTCTGAACCTTATTTTCTTGTGCTGGATGTCCTCCGGCTTAAGGTTTAATTTTTTAACAATACGGTCGTCATCTATCATTATGATGTTGCCGTCGCGCTCGATGCACGGGCGCTCCTTCGCGTAATAAAGTGAGACGATCTCCAAATGCTCTCTCTGGATGTACTGCCAGATGTCCTTCTCTGTCCAGTTCGACAGCGGGAAGACTCTGATGCTCTCACCCTTGTTTATCTGGGTGTTGTAGAGCTTCCACATCTCCGGTCTCTGGTTCTTCGGGTCCCACGCCTGAGCTGAATTTCTGAATGAGAAAATTCTCTCCTTCGCTCTCGACTTCTCCTCGTCTCGTCTGCCGCCACCGAATGCCGCGGTAAAGCCGTAGGTCGTGAGCGCCTGCTTCAGGGCCTGTGTCTTCATGATATCGGTGTAGGCTGCTCCGTTGTCGAATGGGTTGATTCCTGCCTTGACTCCGTCCTGGTTAATCCACTCGATCATATCGAGGCCGTATTTTTTCGCCTGTTCATCGCGGAACTCTATCATTTCGTGGAATTTCCACGTCGTATTTACATGTAAAAATGGGAATGGCGGCTTCTCCGGATAAAATGCCTTCAGTGCCAGATGAAGCATTACCGTGCTGTCCTTTCCGATAGAATAGAGCATTACCGGCTTCTCACATTCCGCGGCTACTTCTCTTATGATGTAGATGGCTTCTGCCTCAAGCGCATCCAGGTGTGATAATTTACTCATTTATTTTTCCTTTCTGTCTCTTTCTTGAAAAAATGACCGCTGTCCTAATATTTGTTAGAGCTTTTTCTGTCCACAATTATGGTCTTTCGCTCTCCGTCAGGCTTTACTATATTCCAGTTGTTAAACTGTCCGTCTTTTTCGACTGTCATCACAGAGCCTCTGCCGCCGATATCTGCTCCTAAGAAAAAATCAATCGCTGATACCGGACATTCCTTGATACAGGAGGTGCAGCCCCAGCAGTCACGCACGTCCTTTATATATGCTTTTTTGTCCTCGCCTATCCAGAGCAGGTTGCCGGGACAGGCCTCGGTGCAGCGGCCGCAGCCGATGCATTTTGCTTTGTCTATCGCTACGCTCATTTATTTCCTTTCGTTACCAGTGGCCGGTATATAACCTGTATCTCACCATCCTTGTAGACTGAGTTTACATAGCAGTCGTACTTTTTATCCTGATTTGGATGGTCAGCGTTTTCTCCGAAGATGTGCCACCTGGTTTCTTTTCTCGCCTTCATGTGAGCTATCAGCGCCAGACAGACAGTTAAACGATCTTTAAGCTCGTAAATCTTTAACAGGTCATACATGTCGTCTGCTTTCAGCGTGTCGGAAAGCTTCACAAGGTCTTTAATTCTGGATGATGCTATGTCAAGTCCGGTCTCATTGTACCTGTAGTCAGTTGCGATTCCTCCGGCGTACTCATCCATGATCTTCTGCATGGCTTCCTCCGCCTGCTCACAGGTGAGTGGGGTCTCGTTCTCACTGAAGTGCTTCTCATACTGTAAAAATATGTCGCCGTCTGTTGTTTCTGGGACTGAGCTGCTTTCGGTTTCTGTCAAATCTCCATTTGATCTGATGCCGGTGTCTTCTGTCAATTCCCCCGCCGGCCTGCTGCCTGTATTTTTATCTAAGTCAGCTATTATCGTCCTTGCTGCGATTTCTCCTTCTGCAAGCGCTCCTGTCACATATTTCTGTGGAGCTCCACCTGCGACATCGCCTGCTGCATAGAGACCTTCAAGTGTTGTCCGTCTCTCGGTGTCGACCCAGTAGCCGCCGGCTGTGTGTCCGCCTACGACGTACGGCTCTGTTCCCTCGATCTCGACATTTTCCTCTGAAGGACCTTTGCCGGATTCTATCCATTTAAGCGTCTGGGAAGGCGCCATATTAAGATATGCCTTGTATAAATCTTCCTCAGCTTCCTTTGAGATGCCCTCAGTCTTTAAATAGCACGGGCCTCTTCCGGCACGCTTCTCCTCTACTGTTCCGTAGATTCGCTCCGGTGTTGTGATTCCGTATTTGGTCTCGTAGATCTCTCCCTTGGAATTAAGCTGCTTTGCTCCAACTCCCTGGGCTATGGTTCCGGTCGGGGCTATTGTATCCTTACATCGCAGGGCCACAAACCTGTTCTCAAGGGTAGTCATCTCGGCTCCCGCCTTTATGCCCATCGCGTATCCGGCTCCGGTATTAAATGGCGGATACCACATCTTATGCCTTGAAAATCCAGGGTTATTTGGTCTGTAGAGCCCGGCCGCACCACCTGTTGCTATAAGGACTGCCTTGGCATTTATCTCGTAAAATTTCTGGTCTCTGACTGAAAAACCGAAGGCTCCGGTGATTTTTCTGTTTTTATAATCTGCTGAAACTGATTTTGAGTTTCTATCCTCAGATGTATCCTCATACTTCAAATCCGTGATATTTATATGATTGATAACCCGGACATTTTTCTGGCTGTAGACGTTCTCGGCTAAAAGCGGCTTGATGTTCTCCCCGTTTATTTTTACATTGCGCCAGCCACGGGTGACGTAGTTTCCATCCTTATCCTTAAGGATTACAAGTCCTTTTTTCTCGAGGTCCTTGGTGACTGCGTTTACTTTTTCAGCAATTGTGAGGAGCAGGTCATCTCTTACGATCCCCTCTGCGTCCTTCCTCGCGTACTCGACATAGTCCTGTGGAGTGTGCCCGCCTGAGATATAGGCATTTAAAGCGTTTACTCCCGCCGCGAGACAGCCGCTTCGCTTTATGTCGGCTTTCTCTGCCACGACTACCTGGTAAGGAGAATTTTCTCCGATGAACTCGGCCGCGTAGCAGCCTGCGGTGCCACCGCCTATTATAAGGACGTCGGTTTTTATTTTTTCAATTGTAAAATCATTTGGGGTTTTCTTTTCTGACATACTTTTTCCTGGTAAAACTGATTTTATATGACTTTTGCGCTGTTAAGTGGCAGATTGCTTTTTCAATCTCTCAAAAAGATCTGTTCCTTCAAATAGCCAAAAGTGCAAGTGCTCCTGCAGCTGCGGAGGCTGCCATCGGGATCAGGTTTCCGGTCTTTTTTCTATTGAGAAAATAGAGATCTGCGACAGTGATAACTGCTGTGATAACAAGCACTCCGGCCTTTCCGTAGCCAAGTGCTCCGGCAGTCTGTACGTTTGTCTTAAACATCGTGACCATGACTCCAAGGAGAAGGCCGCTTATGATTGGTCTTATCCACCTGCTTACAAGCTGGAAAAATGAAACGTTCTCGAAGGTTCTGAAGATCCAGTAAACTACTCCGAATACCATTCCTGAGGCTGCTACGCTGATAGCAAAGCCTGCGAGTGCTCCGGCGATTCCAGCCTGAACTCCTGACTGCTCTGCGCCGATCAGATATCCTACTCCTGTAAGGATTTTTGAAAGGATAGAGCCTGGAAGTACGTTTGCGACTGGTACAAGGATTCCGTAGAAATCGTTCTCCTTTACCATTCCTGTATTTACAAAAAGTCCATCAGCTACTGACAGGTAAGCATCTCCGCCGCCGAATGACATGAATGATGAAGCAAATCCCTTGAGGATGTAGCTGATTCCGTCACCCAGAACTAAGATTGCAGGTACTGTAAGGATTACTGCGAATCCAAGCCAGGCAACTGTCTCAATAATTATTGAAGAATAAGAAATCCTTTTAGACTTTGAATCTGTTTTAACGCTCTTTGGCTTTTTATTTTTTAAAAAGGTCTGTACTGCGTAAACTGCGATAAGTATCGCAAATGAAAGCATCAGTACCTGAAAAGTAGAAAGCTTTATAAGGCTGTCGGCTATTTTTTCAAGACCTAAAAGAGAAAACAGGCTCTTTAAACCTGTGAGTGCGAATACCGTTATCATTATGATAACTGATGCAATCAGGGTTTTTCTGCCCTCGCGGCTGGCTGTCTTTGTGGTCTTGTACGCATAGTTTGCGAGAAGGCTTGAGATGAAACCGCCGAGGCCGATTGAGATGTATCTGATCACATCGAGTGAGGAATCTGTTCTGCCTGAAAGGACTGAGAGCAGAAGCACTGTAAGGAAGGCTCCCGGAAGTGCCATCAGGAGTGCTGCAAGGATCATTCCCTTTAAACCGAAGGTCTTTCTGCCAACTCCTGCTGCTATCTCGACTGGAAGGGCTCCAGGTGTGACGCAGGCTGAAACCACTTCTTCGTCGTAATCTTTTTTACTGATCAGCTTCTGCTCATCTACGACCTCTTCCTCGATTACCGGGATCAGGGCGCTGCCGCCGCCGAAGCCGATGACTCCGATTTTTGCCATCGAGAGCAGGAGCCTTAAAAGCCCGGATTTCTCACGAGACTTCGCATTTATTCTTACGGCAGTGATATTTGCTGTCTGTTCCATGGCTTCCTCCTCCGCTATTGTCTTTCATATAATTCCTATACGTTTACTATGTTTTAGATTATAGCGCATTCGCGTCGGAACGGCTAATACTGAAAGTTGATAGCTGGTTAGAAGTTTTTGTTATATCAAGAAAATACAGAGAAAGAACATTATTTTTTTATCTTTTGTGATACTATATTTATAGATATTGATTTTACTGTTCCCAGCAAGTATAATATCAATTATTACTTTTTTAGAAAGGAGTATCATATGGCAAGATCTTTAGATTTGAATAAACTAAAAAACAGAAAGTCACAAGTAAAAATGTCTACAGAAGAATCTTTGAAAGATGTAACTCCTTTCAAATGGCCAAAAGAAGTTTTAGACGGTGCAAAAAGAGTTGAGATAACTGATATTACATCTCGAGATGATGGCAAAGCAGGAGTCAAGATTAAATATGTGTAAAGTCGGTGACATTATTCTCATAGACCATTACATTGATCATGGCACAGCGATAGGTCGCCATTCGTTTATAGTTGTAAGCGATAAGAATGGTGAGATTGAAGGGTGTTCATATGACTGGGTCTGCAATGTATTGTCTTCTTTTAAAAACAAAAGCCAAAAAGCACACAAAATGTCCTATCCCGGCAATTATGAAATAAAGAATATTGACACTGTTACAAATCCAGATGATGGAAAAGATGGATTTGTAAAAGCTGATCAGCTCTATTATTTTAATAAGGCCAAAATTCAATATAGGGTTATTGGATATGTTCGACAAGAAGTGATGAATGAATTACTTGAATTTATCGAATCAGGAGATTTCCCTATCATTGACATAACTGATAATTTATAGTAAAAAAATACCGCAGCCCTTCCGGACTGCGGCGTTTATTTTTTAGTCACCGACCTTTTTTACTATCAGGTCGTAGGTACCATCCTCATTATCTATAAGCTTAAGGATCTGGTGTCCTTCCTCCTTCACGCTCCTCGGAACGTTCTGGACCGGCTCACCGTCATTCATGTGAACTGAAAGGATCTGCCCGTCGTCAAGCTCCTCGAGCGCAACCTTTGTCTTTACAAAGGTAACCGGGCAAACCACATCAGTGATATCAACGGTCTCATCTACTTTTATATCTGATACTTCTGCCATGTAAATCTCCTTATCTGATTCCGTGACCGGCACCTGCTCTTACAAATTTCTTGTAAAAATAAATGCTGCTGTGTCACTTGTCTTCTTTATAAACATTCTCGTCGTAAATCTTCTTTATCATATCGTCAAACTTATCCTGGCCATATCTGTCGATAGCAAACTGAAGTCTGTCGCCTGGCTGGGCATTCTTATCAAAGAAATCCACTGTCGCGTCGCAGAGCTTAAAGAGTGTATCCTCGCCCTCGAAGAACGGAACGATATTGTTTCCTCTGTGGATGTGATTTCCGAACAGGCCGCCCCATGACATGATGTATCCCGGATGCTCCTCATAGGCATCGACAGGGCAGGCCTTGGCGCATCTGCCGCAGTAGGAGCACTTGTCCATATCGATTGAGATTTTGCCGTCCTTAAGCTCGATAGCATTCTCACGGCAGGCCTTTACACAGACACCGCAGGCGATGCACTTGTCAGGAATCCACTCAACACGCTCAGCACCCTTGATACCGATATCGTTCTCCTCGGTCTTAAGGCAGTTGTTCTGGCAGCCTGTGACACCGAACTTGAATTTTCCAGGGAGCTCCCTTGCGAAATATCTCTTATCAATCTTCTTCGCGAGGTCCTGAGTATCGATGCAGGCCGAAGGGCAGGTAGCGCTGCCCTGGCAGGCAGTCGTGGTCCTGACACGCGGACCGCAGACAGAAGGAGTAACGCCGTATTCGGCTAAGTCCTTTTTGATATTCTCTATATCCTTGGCATCCATCCAGGGAATCTCAAGCGACTGTCTCGCAGTCAGATGCACATAACCGTGGCCGTATTTGTCGGCCACCTTCTGAATGCCGATCAGCTGCTCAGCAGTAAGAGTTCCACCAATTACATGGACTCTCAAGGCAAACTTATTCTTCTGTTTCTGGCGCATCCAGCCGCCTTTTTTAAGAGTTGCATAATCTACAGCCATTTTCACTACCTCATTTTCTACATACTTTTATTTATTCACACGATCTCCAGATCTTCCTTCGTCGACACCCCATTTTCCACATGGAATGAATTGAGGACAGGATTCGCATCATCCATCAGAGATAGTATCAGATAACTGGCGTTCTTGTCAAAGGCAAGCCTGATATCCTCCTGCGATGAACGTGATGGAGAAGACGGATGAGAGTGCCAGTTGCCGAGAGGGCGCAGCCCATTGCTTCTCATATCCTTAACGGCTGCAAGCTGCTCCTTCGGATCCAGCGAAAAATGCTCGCTGGTGTGGTCCACATTTGTCAGAAGATAAACCTTCTTTATCTCGCGGACGCCGTCCTCACGGTCAACGCCGCCGAT
Organism: uncultured Lachnospiraceae bacterium; assembly: GCA_900316165.1. Lineage (GTDB taxonomy): Bacteria > Bacillota > Clostridia > Lachnospirales > Lachnospiraceae > Weimeria. The sequence goes on from ONBW01000004.1 coordinate 63,268, forward strand.
CAGTCCGCAGGCCTCATCCGGGCGCTCCTTTCTAGCATGAGCAAGTATTTTTTCATAATCGCTTTTCTTAATAGTAATCTTCAAAAAATCAGTCCTTCCCAGGCTTGAATTCGCAGACCGGCTGCTCGTAGTCTATAAGCTCCGTGATCTCAGGATGGTCAGAGCATACGGCGCAGCCATCGCCTCTCGGCGGAAGCTTTACAGTGTGGAACTTCATCGTAAGCGCGTCAAAAGTAAGAAGCTTTCCTGTAAGAAGCTCGCCGGCACCAGTTAAGAATTTTACAGCCTCAAGCGCCTGCAGTGAACCTATGACACCGGCCATAGCACCAATAACACCAGCCTGCTTACAGGTCGGGATTGCGTCCTTTGGCGGCATCGTCTTGAAAACGCAGCGGTAGCACGGGCTCTGGTGAGGGATTACCGTCATCAGCTGTCCCTTGAACCTCAGGATTCCCGCATGTGAGAACGGCTTGTCAGCCATAACGCAGGCATCGTTTATCAGGAACTTTGCCGGGAAATTATCAGTTCCATCGAGCACGAAATCGTAGTCCTTGATGATATCCATGATGTTCGCGCTGGAGATGAACTCGTGATAGGTCACAACCTCGACGTCAGGGTTGATAGCCCTCATCGTCTCAGCTGCTGACTCAACCTTTGGTCTTCCGACATCAGCAGTCGTGTGAATTACCTGCCTCTGGAGATTTGAAAGGTCGACCACATCAGCGTCGACAATACCTATTTTTCCAACACCTGCAGCAGCCAGATAGAGAGCTGCCGGAGCGCCGAGACCGCCGGCACCGATGATAAGGACACTGCCGTTCATCAGCTTCTTCTGGCCCTTGACGCCGATCTCCTTAAGAATAATATGTCTCGAATATCTCTCGAGCTGTTCATTTGTAAATGGCATTACTGGCCTCCTCCCATGAAATACAGGAACTCAACAACGTCTCCGTCCTTGAGCTTTCTCGTATCGAAGTTTGCTCTCTGCTCGAACTCCTCGTTGACCGAAACACTGACATACTCAGGTGTCTCAACATTCTCCTGCTCGATCAGCTCACTGATTGTGATACCGTCCTTAACTTCCTTAACATCTCCATCAACTGTGATCTTCATTTCTGCCTCCAATGCCGTATTATAACTGTTTTTACGTAGTTTGAAAAATAAACGATTCCAAAGAACTTTTTCCTCAGGTTCTTTCGTCTCCTTTAATTACTACTTATCATACTACTTTAGTATGAATTAGCATAACAGTTTTGAATTATAACCAGCAATCACTTTTACTTATAGCATCCGAAAAATCACCGATCAGATCATCTGCGTCCTCTATTCCAACGCTTATTCGGATTGTGTCATCGTAGACGCCTGCTGCCTCACGTTGCTCCGTTGTGCTTCTTATATAAAGAGTAGAAGCCGGATGGATTGCAAGAGTCCTTACATCGCCGATGTTGCTGGCTCTGGTCACATACTTAAGGCTGTCGAGGAGCTTAAAAGCTCTCTCCTTCGAGCCCGCCCGGAAGGTAAGGATTCCACCGCCTTTTCCGCCGAACTGTTTATCAACGAGCTCCTTATACGGATTTCCGTCGAGAGTCAGGTAGTTTACATCACTGATGCCGGGCATTTTTTCAAGAGCATGAGCGAGCTTATCGGCATTCGAGCAGATCCGCTCCATACGAAGGCCCAAGGTATCAAGTCCTACAGTATTCATGAACGCGTTGAATGGAGACAGACAGCTGCCGAGGTTTTCCCAGATATCGGTTCGAAGTCTTACTGTATAGGCGAGCGGGCCGAACTTTCTGTAGCCGTCTAATGCCTTGAATTTATCGAAATCCCACTTGAACGCAGCACCGTCTATGATCACACCGCTTATTGAATTTCCACCGCCGTTTATATACTTAGACGACGAGTGCACTACGACATTTGCTCCAAGCTTCAGCGGATTAACGAGATAAGGAGTCGCAGTCGTCGCGTCCGTTATAAGAGGAAGCCCGTAGCTGTGCGCCAGCTCAGAAACAGCCTTAATATCCATTACATCGAGACCAGGATTCCCGATGACCTCGCCATAGATAACCCTTGTGTGTTCATTAATAAGGGGCTCGATTTCTTCAACAGTCATGTGGCGCACATATCTGGTCGTAATGCCGAACTTTGTCAGATCCTCAAACAGGTCTATGCTTCCACCATAGAGACCGCTTCCGGCAATAATCTCATCACCAGCGCAGAGCATATTCAAAAGTGCGAGGGTTATCGCAGACATTCCTGAAGAGCAGGCGATAGCGGCATTTCCGCCCTCGAGCTCATTAATTCTCTGCTCAAAAGCAGCGACAGTCGGATTCCCGACTCTGCTGTAGGCGTAACCCGCTGCCTTGTGATGAAAGACCTTCTCCTGCTCCTCAGCCGATTCATACTGAAAGGCCGTGACCTGACTGATGGCCGGGATAGTCGCATTATAAGGATAGTCTTTTACAGTTTTTCCATGAAGAAGCTTCGTATTAAAATCCATTTGAGCCTCCTTTTCTATTCCTTCAGTCTAATTTCTACTTATCATACCATTTTAGTATGAATTATCCTAACAGTTTTGAGTAATAACCAGCAATCGTTTTTATTAATAGCTCGGGTATTACTGATTGACAGCCTTCAAACGCGCCTTTATAATAGACAGGTTGACTTTTGGCTTTAAACGCAGACTTTTCAGGAGGAAAAAGATTTGAAGTACATGAAACAGTTTGGCATCATTCTCGCTGTGACCTGCGTGGGAGAATTCCTGCACTACTTTCTGCCGCTGCCGATACCAAGCTCTATTTACGGACTGGTGCTGATGCTTGTTTTGCTATGCACCCACGCATTAAAAATAGAAGACGTCAGAGACACCGCGGAATTTCTGATAGAGATAATGCCGATGATGTTCATTCCGGCGGCAGTGGGACTGCTTGTAGCCTGGAGCTCGCTTAAGCCAGTACTTTTCCCAGTGTTAGTCATCACAATAGTTTCTACTATCCTCGTGATGGGAGTGACAGGCGTAGTAACCCAGACAGTCATGAGAGCCCGCAAGAAGCTTACCTCACGGACAGATACAGTCATAAGCCAGGAAGCAGCTGAATCCCGCCAGGAGCGAAACATGATACCACTCGATAGAAAAATAAAACTTAAAATCCGCATCCGCGTGGTAAGAGGCCTTCGCTGGAAGCGTGACCACATAGATAAAAAATTCGGAAAGAAAGGAGACAGCAATGGATCAGATAAATGATGTGATAGCCTTCTCAGCTACCTTTGGAGTAGTCATAAGCATTATAGGTTACTGGCTCGGACTCACTTTAAAAAATAAGACCGGTCTCGCGGTATTTAACCCGCTTCTTATTTCTATAATCTTCGTAATGATAATCCTTTCCGTCTTTCATATAGACTACAAGGAATACAACAGCAGTGCCAAGTACCTCTCATACCTGCTTACACCTGCGACAGTAAGCCTCGCGATTCCACTCTATCTGCACATAGACAGATTAAAGCGAAACTGGGTTGGAATAATAGTCGGACTTCTATCAGGAGCAGTTACTTCGATGGGCACAGTGCTTGCGATGTCGGTACTTTTTCACCTGTCTCACGAGCAGTATGTTACTCTCCTTCCAAAGTCCATAACCACAGCAATCGGTATGGGTATCTCAGATGAGCTTGGCGGAATCGTCACGATTTCTGTAGCGGTGATCATAGTCACAGGAATCCTCGGAAATGTCCTTGCAGTATCTATCTGTAAACTTTTCCGCATCACAGATCCTGTAGCAAAGGGCCTCGCAATCGGTGCAGCCTCCCACGCTATCGGCACCTCCAAAGCCATGGAAATCGGAGACATCGAGGGCGCCATGTCCTCCCTCGCGATAGTCGTAAACGGTCTTATTACAGTAATCGGAGCCAGCTTTTTTGCGATGCTGTACTAAAAAATACCCAGACTCCCATATTGCTACAATTATTTGAATGTGTTAATCGTTTGTTAAGTCGTCTTGAATTTTCGGCTTTAACCCATTAAAATGAATCATGTTATAAATGAACATCTATGTAGGAGGTTTATACAGAAATGGCTGACTTAAAGCATAAAGCAGAGCGTGCAGCATTTGATGTTGCTATAACTGCAGCATTAAAGCACGTAAACAAGGGTAGAGGAAAGGCTATGTGCCAGATGGTTGATCTGGTTCAGAAGGTCTTAAAGGATACCTGGCCAGACGCAGCATATGATGCACTCCGCGGTCAGTTCGAGGACGAAAACAGCAAGTGGATGAAATTCACAAATAAGATTTTTGATGAAGTAGATCCACGTCTTATAAAAATGGCAGCCCTTAATCTGGGTTATGAATCAGCATTCAGAGGCTATAAGGACACAAGAGCTTTAGGAGACAAGGAAGGCTGTAACATTCCTTGGACTATCCTTGTAGATCCGACCTCTGCCTGCAATCTTCACTGCACAGGCTGCTGGGCCGCAGAGTACGGCAATAAGCTTAACCTGACATATGAGGAGCTCGATAAGCTCATCACAGACGGTGAGGCAATGGGAATCCACAACTGGCTTTTCACAGGCGGTGAGCCTCTCGTAAGAAAAGCAGACCTGATTAAGCTCGCAAAGAAGCACAACACCTCTTATTTCCAGCCTTTCACAAACGGAACTCTTATCGATGACAAGTTCTGTGAAGAGGTTGCTGAGTGCGGTAACATGAGCTTCGCTATCTCTGTAGAGGGATTTGAGGAGGCTAACGACGGACGTCGCGGAGCCGGAGTTTTCGATAAGGTTATGCACGCTATGGATCTTCTGAAGAAGCACAAGCTTTTCTTCGGATGCTCTATCTGCTATACACATGTGAACTACAAGAACGTTACCAGCGATGAGTTCCTTGATCTCCTCGTAGAGAAGGGTGCCCGTTACATCTGGTACTTCCACTATATGCCAACAGGCGCTGCCGGTGTTCCGGAGCTCTGCCCTACTCCTGAGGAGCGTGAGTACATGTTCCACAGGGTTCGTGAGATCCGTGGTTTCGAGGGCGGCAAGCCTATCTTCGCTCTTGACTTCCAGAACGACGGCGAGTTCGTAGGCGGCTGCGTAGCCGGAGGCCGTGAGTACTGCCACATAAACGCCCGCGGTGATGTGGATCCTTGCGTATTCATCCACTACTCCAGCGCGAATATCCGTAAGGACAGCCTGCTTGACTGCTTCAAGCAGCCTATATTCCAGCTCTACAGACAGCAGCAGCCGTTTAACAAGAACATGCTCCAGCCTTGCCCTATGCTCGAGAATCCTGAGATCCTCGGCCAGCTCGTTAAGGAAGGAAAGGCTGTTCCTACTGATCCTGAGTCTCCTGAGGATCCAGAGGATCTGTACAAGAAGACCAAGCCTTATGCTGAGGCCTGGGCTCCTGTAGCAAAGCGTCTCTGGGCTGAAGAGCATCCTGACCGCGTAGAAAAAGAGCCTAACAGCTGCCACCGCGACGGTTCACTAGGTCACGTTTTTCTGTTCACTCGCGCGCTTATTTGCGGCCTGGGTGACAACCATTCGCCGTTCACAGTGGCAGCTGTTTCTACTTACCCAAAAAATTCTTCAATTTTCTTACTATCAAGCGGAGTTTTTCCAAATCTCTCTGACGGATCTCCTGAAAGCATTATCTCGGCTGACTGTCTGTCAAAACCTGTAAACTTTAAGTATCCGGATTGATCCGGTGAGAGTTCTTTACCGTCTGAGATATCCCTGAGGATGTCATAGCACTTCCTCGTATGAGAAATCAGAGCGTTCAGGTCGCTTTCTCTTGTAAAATAATTTTCTAAATGGTTCTGCTCACCATAATCCTTTGTGTAAAGCACGATGAGCGTCAGATCCAAATCACCGTTCAGATCTGAGTCAGCCATAATAAGATCCGGGCGAACTTCAATCATTTTATTAAAAAACGCCTTCGCCTCTGAGGTCTTTCCCTGCTTTAAAAGCTCTTCAGTCGCAAGGAAAAGTTCCTTCGTCTCTGCCTTCTCAGCTGAAAAGGCTACAGCGCACTCGTGCACCCGAAGGCCTCTTGCTTCTATAAAAGGAAGCAGCAGAAACTCAGATAAAAAGCCGTAGATTCTCTTCTCATAGGCATTGTAATCCGAAATGTCTATCATCGATGAGACCTCAGTCAGAATGCTGAACAGATAAGTGCAGTATTCATTATAGAGCTCACGCGAGGTCACCATAAGATTTCCATAGTAATTCTCGTGGCCTGATGCCATATCATCATAGGCGCTGGCATATTCAGGATAGAGCTTCTTTAAGGCATAGCCTGTCATATCCATATCCTTCACATAGTGTGCCTCAGCGTAATTCTCCCTGTTGGTCTTTTCGGAAACCAGCCTCTTCGGAGTAATGATATCATAGCTCTTCAGGATATCGTCAAACTCACTTCCGGTCATAATCTTCTTCTCTGAATTCACAAAGAAACGGCGGTAGTGACAGATACCGATATTCTCCTGGCCCGGATAATTTTTCCAGAGCCAGTAAAGACCAGTAAGCTCAGAAAAGTAAGGATTTAAGTCACTTATATGGTCCTCTCCCACATCATCTCTCATGCATCCGGGAAGGATATCGGGCTTTCCAATGGCACCAACGAACATAGTCTTATATGCTGGATCTCTTGGCGGTATGTATGGCTTGTGAGCCATTACAAAAATGCTCGTGCTCATATATCAGTCTGTCGGGTGCAGATTCTTAAGTGAGAGATCAAGTATCGGTGCCGAGTGAGTCAGCGCACCACTCGATACGTAGTCAGCGCCAAGGTCCTTTATCTGCTCGACATTATCCTCGGTGACATTTCCGGAGATCTCTGTTTCTGCCTTGTCTCCTATCAGAGCAATGGCCTCCTTCATCGTATCGTGTGACATATTGTCAAGCATTATTATGTCAGCGCCGGCGTCAAGAGCCTCCTTCACCTGATCGATAGTCTCGGTCTCAACTTCTATTTTTCTAACAAAAGGAGCATAATCCTTAGCCAGCTGCACCGCCTTGGTGATAGAGCCTGCTGCCCCGATGTGGTTGTCCTTTATCAGGACTCCGTCTGTAAGGTTGTACCTATGGTTCGTAGCACCACCGACCTTTACAGCATACTTCTCGAAGAGACGCATATTTGGTGTGGTCTTTCTCGTATCGAGAAGCCTAGTCTTAGAACCCTCCAAAAGCTTTACCATGTGGCGTGTTGCTGTGGCGATCCCACTCATTCTCTGGAGGTAGTTAAGTGCAGTACGCTCTCCCACAAGAAGCGTTCTGATATCTCCTAAGACCTCAGCAATCTTCTGTCCCTTGTGGATCTCCTCGCCCTCTTTGACAAAAACTTCGAACTCAGTCGAATCGTCTAAAAGAGTAAAAACCCTCTTGAACACATCAAGGCCACAGAGGATACCGTCCTCCTTTGCGATCAGGTCGACCTGACCAGGCTGGCTCTTCGGCATGATTGCGTTAGTCGTTACATCCTCTGATGTGACATCCTCTCTTAGGGCTGAGAGGATGTAAGGATCTGCGTTTAATTTCAATGTGATATCTGTCATATTATTTTCCTCGAAAAAATATAGGCTGTCCAGGTATTGTACCACAGCCTGCTAAATCACTTAGTTGGAAGAATTCTCTCTGTCGATTTCATCCCAGATCATCTGCTTATTTTCCTCGTCAGAATCCTTTGTATCGAGAAGCTGTTCAGGATCAAAGCCATAAATCTGCGAAAGCTCACCTAAGGACTTATCTATATTCTTCAAATATCTAGGACTTCTGCCCTCCCAGGCTCTCTGCCCGTCGATAACCACCATATGCTCTGCCGCATTTTTGGCAAAGACAAGGCTCTCTAAGAGTGAGTTGCTGGCGAGACGGTTCTTTCCGTGAACACCATTGCAGCATGTCTCGCCCGACGCATAGAGATGATCCATCGAAGTGTGTGAATTCAGATCCACATGTATGCCGCCCATGAAATAGTGCTGTGCCGGAACTACCGGTACATACTCTTTAGTCGGGTCGATACCGCAGTCTAAACAGTGCTGTACTATATGCGGGAAGCGCTTTCTGATATCGAACTTCGTGATAGTCGTCATATCGAGGTGGACATACTTAGTGTGGTCCTTTGCCATCTGCTTTAAGATCTCAGCTGACAGCAGGTCTCGCGGCAGCAGCTCATCAGTAAATCTCTCACCATTTTTGTCGCGGAGTACTGCGCCCTCTCCTCTGACTGACTCAGAGACTAAAAATCTTCTCTCCTTTTTCTCGCTGTAAAAAGTAGTCGGATGAATCTGGACATAGTTCAGATGCTCAAGCTTTATGTCATGCTTTAAGCAAAGAGCCAGTGAATCTCCTGTAAGCGAAGGATAATTCGTGGAATTCTCGTAGATACCCCCTATACCACCAGTAGCAAGCAGAATATGTGAGGCAAAAACTACCTGAAGCTTTCCGTCCTCATCAATAAGTACTATGCCGTCACAGCGGTTCTTCTCAGTAAGAAGGTCGACCATTCTGGTGTGCTCGTGGATTTCGACATTCGGAAGCTTCTTTACAGCAGCCTGCAGATGAGTCGTAATCTCTTCACCAGTGATATCCTCGTGATGGAGAATACGGTTCGTAGAATGGGCAGCCTCTCTCGTAAACTCAAGGGTGCCGTCAGGATTTCTCGCAAAATCCACGCCGTACCCCATCAGCTCCTCTATAACACCCTTTGAGGAGCGGATCATGCAGTCTACGGACTCCTTGCGGTTCTCGTAATGTCCCGCTTTCATCGTATCCTCAAAAAATGCATCGTAATCAGACGGATCCTTTAATACACAGATTCCTCCCTGCGCTAAGTAGGAATCACACTCGGTGATATCCTCCTTTGTGATCATAAGGACCTGTCTGTCTGGTGGCAGATGAAGTGCCGCAAAGCAGCCTGCTACTCCCGCCCCAACAATTATCACATCGTAAGATTTCTTCATTTGGCAAGCCTCAGCATTTCTTCCATAGGAGCCTTTGCTCCCTTCATGAGTTCTTCAGGAAGAGTTATCTCTGAATCCTCCTCTTTAAGCACATGGAGAAGCTTCTCCATAGAAAGCTTCTTCATATTCGGACAAATCTGCATAGGACCTGCAGGATAGAATTTCTTCTCTGGATTTCTCTTCTTAAGTTCGTGCATAACACCAAGCTCTGTGGCCACGATAAACTCATTATGGTCAGACTCTGTGGCATATTTGATAATACCTGAGGTCGAGCCTACATAATCAGCCTCTGCAACTACCTCCGGCTTGCACTCCGGATGCACAAGAACCAAGGCATCTGGCTTTAAGGCCTTAGTCTTCTTTAAGGCATCTAAGCTTATCGAATTATGTACATGGCAGAAGCCATCGTTAAAAATAAAATGCTTTTCCGGAAGCTGGTCCGCTATATAGTGTGCCAGGTTCTGATCCGGGATAAAATAAATGTTTTTCTGCGGAAGTCTGCTTACGATCTTAAGTGCGTTCGCACTTGTCACGCAGACATCACTTGCAGCCTTAAGATCCGCAGTAGAATTCACATAGCAGACAACGGCTACATCATCGTACTTCTCTCTTACCTCTGCGATCCCATCAGTAGTCGCCATATGTGCCATAGGGCAGTCTGCGGCAAGGTCTGGAATCAGGACCTTCTTAGAAGGATTTAAGACCTTTGCACTCTCACCCATGAACCTGACTCCGCAGAGCACGATAATGTCTGCGTCTGTCTCAGTGGCTTTTCTGGCCAGGAAAAATGAATCGCCAATAAAATCAGCAATGTCCTGGATCTCATCAGCCACATAATAGTGAGCCATGATTACAGCGTTTTTTTCTTTTTTAAGACGGTTAATCTCCTCCACCATCTCTTCAATGTCTGACACTTCTTTAACCTTTCCAGCTTCTTTATTTATAATGGTACTTCTAAAAAAGGCTGTGAAAGAAATATCCATTCACAGCCTTAATTTCTCTAAGTAATCTTAGCACTCTTAAAAAGATTTTACAATATTTTTATGCTTCTTCATCATCGATCTCATCGAACATAGCATAATAGATCTGCTCGCTGATGTTTGATCTCATGTAGTAGATGCGCATGCGGATGAGATACTCCTTACCATCTATAACGAATACAAATGTACCTTTGGCGCCCTTCTCCCTGTTCTCCAAAGCCTTGTCAAAAATAGCCAGAAACGCCTCTCTGTCAGTATCCTTTACCATATCAGAGATAGGGGTAGTAGAAGCAGGGTCTACAACACTGCTGAGCTCCGAATCCTTGTAGTGGTTTAACAGTGACCAGCCGACTTTTACAGTATCCCCACTCTTATTAAGAATCAGAAGTGAGCCAAAAATATTCGTGATAAGCTCATCTGAAATATAGTTGGAATCAAGTATCTGCCTGATCCTGTAAGTCTGAGGCACTCCGACATGTGCACCTGAGAGATCGACTATCTTCGGATCACTTATTAGCCTCGTAAACTTCTCAGCTGCCATAGGCATATGGAAGTAGTAGCCCTGAGCATACTCGCACCCCATCTTTGTCAGAAACTCCATCTGCTCCTTAGTCTCTACACCCTCGATGATCACCGGAAGCATAAACTGCTGTGCCATACCCAGCACCGGTTCAAGAATATTCCTGCTGTGCTCCGGAGCATCAGCAGTAAGATGGAGGAATGAGGTATCGATTTTTAACATATCGATATCCATACTCTCAAGAGTATTTATCGATGCAAGTCCTGTACCGAAATCATCATAAGAGACATTCATTCCTATATCGTGTAGACGGCTTACCGTATCAGCGGCCTTCTCAGGAGCCTTTACAAAGGTGGACTCCGAAAGCTCTGCCTCTAAAAGTCCTGCCGGTATATCATAGGCTCTGATGATCTCACTGAAAAATTCAGGCACATCCATCGTATAGATATCAGCCTCTGAGACATTCACTGAAATAGGAATAGGATTTACATCCTTATCTATCTGCTTTCTAATGAAGCGGGCTGCCTTATCCCAGACAATCCTGTCCAAAGCAGAGATAAGTCCATTTTTCTCCATAACCGGAACGAAAACACTAGGGCTTAATACGGCCCCATCGTGAATCCATCTCGCAAGTGCCTCTGCTCCGATGATTTTACCAGTCATCATATCTACCTTCGGCTGAAGGTAAATCGTAAACTCTCCATTTTTAATTCCGGAACGGATATTTAGAAGACGCTTGTATTCATCCTGCTCCTTCTGGATCATAGTCGGATCATAGACTGTGATATTCTCGGTATAATCTCCCTTGATGGTCTCAAGAGCTATGGCCGCCAAGTCATAAAGTTCTCTCGCTTTAAGCTTTGTCGAAGCGTCTACCGGATATACACCGAAATTCACACGAAATGATGGCTCAAAACTGTTCTCAGTCAGATAACGGTTAAGCTTATCGGAAAGGCCCTCTACGATATCCTTTCTGGCTGGGCAGAGAATGGCAAAATCATCGCCGCCTAAGTATCCTGCCACACCACCATGTCTCTGAACAGACTGGAGCAGTGTCTGGCCAATCTTCTCAAGATAGGAATCTCCTGCCTCCCACTGATAATAGCTGTTAAAAAGCTTGAAATGGTCTATATCAATAGCTACAAGCCAAAGAGGCACGAAATTAGGGTTCTTAAGCTGGGTATCTACCTGATTAAAGAAATTCGTCTTGTACAAAAGGCCTGTCCGAGCGTCACGGACTTCTTCGTCAGCCTTGTACTGACGATCGATCTTATTCGCGATAACAGTCTGTTTATGGAAAAGGCTTATCGTGGTAAGCACTCTCCTGCGGACAATACGCTCAGCGTAAGGTCTTGAAATAAAGTCAAGCGCGCCAAGATCAAACGCCTTCTCGATATTCTTCGGATCGTCATTTGTAGAGATCATGATGACAGGGACATACTCCATCATATGCTCCTTCTTCATCTCAGTAAGAACCCCGAAACCATCAAGCTTTCCCGGCATAATAAGGTCCAAAAGGACAATATCTATCTGATGAAACTTCTCCCTTAGGATTTCCATTCCCTTATCACCGTTCTCGGCTTCTATGACATCGACCTCGTCCTTAAGAATATCCTTAAGCTGGGCTCTGTTCAGGGCAGTATCATCAATTATCAGCACACATTTTCTTCTGCCGTCAGATGACATATGTATCCCTCCCTTCTGTGTACCTTCTTCACTGTTTCAACTGCCTTTATTCTAACATATTATGTTCGTAAAAAAAACCATAAAATTACGATAATTTTCGTAAAATTTTATGTGCTATCAGAACTTTATCCAAAGACCTGATTTTTGCATTTGACTCAGTGAACTTTCTATCACAGAACTACTCTTCCCCGGAATATCCATCCGAGACAAATACTGCATCGTCATCAGCTGCGGTTTCGCCAAGCTTTGCCTCGACTATCGCACAGTTAAGGACATGCTGCTTCCAGAAATCTGCCAAATCCCTGTGCCACAAAAGCATTATGATAGCATGCATTACCCCGCCGTGTGTAGCACAGACGATAGTCTTATCTGATAACGGAGCTCCATCCCTCGTCTGCTCACGAAGGTACTCTATAAACTCACGGCATCTCTTTAGAAGCTCGTGATATGACTCAGCTCCAGGCACCGGTTCATAGTTGGCAGGGTCTTCAAAAAATATATCTGCAAAGTCATTTGGCAGCTCACTCATCGGTATGCCCTCGACCTCACCGAAACTCATCTCTATAAGATGCTCGTCCGTAACTCTCGCGATCTTCGGTCCCTGATAGGCCAAAGCCTCGCCATATGTCATATCGAGAGGTTCAAGTCCCTGCGCCTTAAGAGCCTCATCTACAGTCTGCCTGACTCTCGTAAGAGGTGATGAAAAAATAAGGTCAGGGACTATAGCCTTTTCCTTAAATACACGTCCTGCGTCCCTGGCCTGCTGCTTTCCTCTGTCATTAAGCTTTGTGTCTGTACGGCCCTGCAGCATATGTGTGATATTCATATCTGTCTGGCCATGCCTTAAAAAATAAATATGTGCCATAATCCCTTAACTACTGCTCCGCAAGTACCGGCTTCCCCGCCTTAAGCGAAGCGCCGACATCAATGATACGCTGGTTCGATGAACCTCTGAAATGCAGGGAAATGTCCTTTTTCTCCTCCACAAACTCTCCGTCTACTATCACATCAGCCAACGAAAGAATCTCGTCTGTCACCTCACAGTGACAGCGGGCATTCTCCTTATCTGTGATTTCTTCCCAGGTATAGCCTGAGTAAATCCAGATCGTGGCATGAGGAATCTTCTCTTTTACTCTTCTATATAAGGAAATAAGCGCTCTCTGATTCACAACCTCCATCGGCTCACCGCCCAGTACGGTAAGTCCTGCTATATATGAAGGCTTGAGTGATTCGAGTACCTGATTCTCGACATCCTTCGTGAATTCATGACCAAAGGAAAAATCCCAGGTCTCCTCGTTAAAACACCCTTTGCAGTGGTGGGTACAGCCGCTTACAAACAGGCTGGTCCTGCAACCAGGCCCGTTTGCAATATCTGTATAGTATATCTGTCCGTAATTCATAGTAGTGAGTGCCTTAATTACTTGGCCTCCGCATTAACATTCATCTGATAATCTTCAAACTTCGGTATAGACAGGTGAAGCACCCTGTCCTTAATCTCCTGGGTACGTCCCTGGTTCCAGAACTGTGTTCCGATATATCCACAGGTTCTTCTGGCAACTGACATCTTCGACTGATCACGGTTTCCGCATTTCGGGCACTCCCAGACGAGCTTGCCACTGTCATCCTCTACAATCCTGATCTCTCCGTCATATCCACAGACCTCGCAGTAATCGCTCTTTGTGTTAAGCTCTGCGTACATAATGTTCTCATAGATATATTTCATGATAGAGAGGACTGCTGGAATATTCGACTGAAGGTTCGGTACCTCTACGTATGAGATAGCTCCACCTGGTGAGAGCTTCTGGAACTCTGACTCAAACTTAAGCTTCTTAAACGCGTCTATTTCCTCTGTAACATGTACGTGATAGCTGTTTGTGATGTAGTTCTTATCAGTTACATGAGGGATAATTCCAAATCTCTTCTGCAGGCACTTGGCGAACTTATAAGTCGTAGACTCCATCGGAGTGCCATAGAGTGAATAGCTGATATTCTCAGCCTTTCTCCACTCCGCGCATTTATCGTTCAAATGCTGCATGACTGAAAGAGCGAACTTCTTTCCCTCAGGTGTAGTATGGCTCTGTCCTATCATCTCGTACGTCATCTCAGAGAGACCACAGTAACCGAGTGAAATAGTAGAATAGTTTCCAAACAGGAGCTTGTCGATCTTCTCGCCCTTCTTTAAGCGAGCAAGAGCACCATGCTGCCAGAGAATAGGAGCTACATCTGATGATGTGCCCATAAGACGGTTATGTCTGCAGAGAAGTGCCTTGTGGCAGAGCTCGAGTCTCTCATCAAAAATGCTCCAGAACTCGTCAAATCTGTCTGTGCCTTTCTCCTTCGAAGCCTTTACAGCGGAGCAGGCAACATCTACGAGATTTATGGTGACAACACCCTGGTTGAATCTGCCGTAATACTTGTGCTCACCTGGCTTATAGTCGAGAGCACCAGCCTTGTTACCGTCGTTGCAGAGTCCCTCTGCATTCGATTCGTTATCCGGTGTAAGGAAGCTGCGGCATCCCATGCAGGTATAGACATCACCCTTAAGCTCTCTCATAACCTTCGCTGAGATGTAGTCAGGAACCATCCTCTTCGCAGTACACTTGGCAGCAAGGACTGTCAGATCATAGTATGGAGTTCCCTCCTCGATATTATCAGCGTCGAGAACATAGATAATCTTCGGGAATGCAGGTGTAACCCATACACCCTTCTCATTCTTGATACCCTGAATACGCTGTCTGAATACCTCCCTTGCGAGACGGGCAAGATCATCTCTCGTCTGTCCCTCAGGAACCTCATCCAAATATATAAACATCGTGACAAATGGAGTCTGTCCATTCGTAGTCATCAGCGTAACCAGCTGATACTGGATAGTCTGGATACCGGACTCAATCTCAGACTGAAGACGGTGGTCAACGATCTTCATGATCTTCTCTTCGTCCAAGTCGTCGCCTATGGCCTTTCTCTCCTCTATAACCTGCTTCTTAAGCTTCTGCCTCGATACATCAACGAACGGAGCTAAGTGTGCAAGTGAGAATGACTGTCCACCGTACTGGTTCGAAGCTACCTGAGCTACAATCTGTGTCGTAATGTTACATGCGGTGTAAAAGCTCTTCGGCTTCTCGATCATCGTCTCAGATATGACCGTTCCATTCTGAAGCATATCCTCAAGATTTATAAGGTCGCAGTTATGCTCTCTCTGGGCAAAATAATCCGCATCGTGGAAGTGGATGATACCCTCCTTATGGGCCTTTACGATATACTCAGGGAGAAGGACACGGTTCGTTAGATCCTTTGAGACCTCACCTGCCATATAGTCACGCTGTGTGGAGTTGATCACAGGGTTCTTATTTGAGTTCTCCTGCTTGACCTCCTCATTCACCTGATCTATAAGAGCAAGGATACCGTTATCAGTTGTATTTGACTTACGGGAAAGTTCTCTCTTGTATCTGTATCTGACATACTTCTGGGCAACCTCATAGCAGCGCATCTCCATGATGCCCTTCTCTACCATATCCTGTATGTCCTCGACATTCACTGCATGAGGAGAAACTGCCACCTGCTTGGCAATACCATCTGCTACAGCCTGAACCTGTGCATGATTCAACTGGTGGATAGCGTCGACCTCTTTGTTCGCAGCTTCGATAGCGTTCGTGATCTTCGCTTCATCGAAGTGGACCTCGCTTCCGTTTCTCTTTATAACGTTTGTCTTTACTACGATACTGTCCAATTCAAATACCTTCCTTTCCCTTCGCCCGGAGTATCCTTAACCCCTCTGTAGTAGTGGACTCTTAAAACAACTAACTGTTGATATGTTCTTAGATAAAAACACAATATCTTGTGTCGCAAGTAATATGATAATACATCTGGGCGAAGATTTAAACCCCTTTTTCACAAATTCTTAAATTCGTAAAACTCTGACAATTCTGTATCTAATCTGTTCTGAAAATCTGGCAATTTATCAGTCGAACTTCTATCTGGAAAAATATTTCGTACTTTTGTTCTAAACTTATGTTTGTATTTTACCCTGTTTTTATAGATTTGTCAACTGCTTTATGATATAATAATCTAGGCATGTATCATATTCAGAGCAAACAAAAAAGCAGATTATTTAAAACTCTAATCTGCTCTGAATGTGATACTGCCGGATTGT
>ONBW01000013.1 GCA_900316165.1 uncultured Lachnospiraceae bacterium
ACAATTATTACGTGTGATTTCTTGATTATTCCATTTTCACACGTAGGCAGATTACAATTATTACGTGTGATTTCTTGATTATTCCATTTTCACACGTAGCCAGATTACAATTATTACGTGTGATTTCTTGATTATTCCATTTTCACACGTAGGCAGATTACAATTATTACGTGTGATTTCTTGATTTTTCCATTTTCACACGTAGCCAGGTTTCATTGACTACGTGTGATTTCTTGATTATTCCATTTTCACACGTAGCCAGGCTTCAGTGACTACGTGTGATTTCTTGATTTTTCCATTTTCACACGTAAGCAGGTCTCAATTACTACGTGTGATTTCTGGATTTTCCGTTATTGCTTGCACTTGATTTACGTACCAAAAGACGAATTTTTCCAGATGGTACGGAAAATAAGCCAGCGCAGACAAAGAATTTCCTTACCAGAAGACAAATTTTTCCATATGGTACGGAAAACAAGCCAGTGCAGGCGAAGAAGTTTAGTTAAGTGATTTTCCGGTTAATTGCGACAGCGTATCGAAGAAATCCGGGTAGGAGATCGCGACGCAGCCGGTGTCATCGAAGGTGGTAGTGCCAGAGGCACCAAGGCCTGCGACAGCAAAGCTCATCGCGATGCGGTGATCCTTGTGAGTCTTGATGAGAGCGCCGTGGAGCGGGCGGCCGCCGTTTATTATAAAGCCATCGTCAGTCGCTGTGATGTCAGCGCCCATTGCCTTGAGATTTTCAGTAACGACAGCGATACGGTCGGACTCCTTGACTCTGAGCTCGGCAGCGTCCTTGATGACAGTCTGCCCATCAGCAAAGGCAGCCATAACAGCAATAACAGGAAGCTCGTCGATAAGAGCTGGGATTATATCACCAGAGACTACGGTTCCATGAAGAGAAGAGCTCATGACTTCGATGTCAGCGACATCCTCACCGGAGACAGTTCTTCTGTTGTGATAGGTTATTTTTCCACCCATCTGCTCAATGACCTTAAGGATACCGGCACGGGTAGGATTTGTATTGACATTCTTAATAAGGATATCAGCGTCCTGACAGATAAGTCCTGCCGCAAGAAAATAAGCGGCAGAGGAGATATCCCCCGGCACTGTGATATCCTGTCCTCTAAGCACTGGCTCGGGCTCCACCTGAACAAAGTGCTTTTTTTCATCAGTAAAGACTGAAGCTCCGAAGCCACGAAGCATCAGCTCTGTGTGGTTTCTTGAAATCGCAGGCTCACTTACAGAAGTCTTTCCATCAGCAAAGAGACCAGCGAAAAGTACACAGGATTTGACCTGAGCTGAGGCAACAGGCGAGACATAGTCTATTCCGTGAAGGCTTCCGCCGTGGATAGTCATAGGAAGACAGCCATTTTCGGAATCAATCGAGGCGCCCATTTCAGATAGAGGAACGACAACTCTCTTCATCGGGCGGGTTCTTAAGGAATCGTCACCTGTGATAGTAGATGAGAAATCCTGACCGGCTAAAATCCCTGACATAAGACGGGTAGTAGTGCCGCTGTTTCCTGCATCAAGAATTTCCGAGGGCCTCTTTAATCCGTGGAGTCCTTTTCCATGGATAGTAACCTCGCTGCCGTCTCTTTCGATTTCAATTCCCATTTTTCTAAAACAGGAGATGCTTGAGAGGCAGTCAGCACCCTCTAAAAAGCCGTGGAGATAAGTGTCGCCCTCGGCAAGGGAGCCAAGCATTATTCCTCTGTGTGATATCGATTTATCTCCCGGGACAGTAATCTCTCCGCGGAATCTTTTAGTCTCTGATATGGAGTACATAGCCATGACCTTTCAATAATTCTGTAGCCGAGTTGAAGTCTTCCTCGTTGTAGAGCTCTATCTGGAGAACACCCTCTTCGAACTCGCGGTTGTGGATGATGCCGATATTTTTGATAGAGATGCCTGAAGCAGCAAGGATAGTGGCAACAGTAGCAATCTGACCAGGCTCATCGCGAAGGTCTGAGTAGATAACAAATTCAGCCGGAATAGCGCCGGATTTTCTTACAGGAAGGCTGTCGCGGTAATCCTTTGCGGACTGGAATTTACTTCTGATTTTATCCCCATCTCCGCTTGCGATGGTCTCCTTGAAATCATCAAGGATAGCAGAGTATTTATCAATAAGCATCAGGATAGCGTCTCTATTTGATAAGCAGATGTCCTCCCACATCACAGGAGAAGAAGAAGAAATCCTTGTGATATCGCGGAAGCCTCCAGCTGCAATAGTTTTCAGCAGATCGTCCTTGTCGCTTTCTTTTACGAGGTTTACAAGTGAAGCCGAAATCACATGAGGCAGATGGCTTATAGCTGCAACAGCCATGTCATGCTCCTCAGGCTTTAAAACCATCGTAACAGAACCAAGTGATTTAATGAATTCATTAAAAAATGGAACGATTTCCTTTGCC
Organism: uncultured Lachnospiraceae bacterium; assembly: GCA_900316165.1. Lineage (GTDB taxonomy): Bacteria > Bacillota > Clostridia > Lachnospirales > Lachnospiraceae > Weimeria. The sequence continues at coordinate 2,412 of ONBW01000013.1, forward strand.
TTTTCGCTCTGATATGTAAGCAGGTAGTAGGCGTTCTCCAAGAAGGCTGCGTCTGAATTGGCATAGCCTGTTTTTTCAGAGCCTGTCATTGGGTGTCCCCCGATGAACTGGTCAGAGAGGCCTAATTTTTCTATCTCGGCGCTGATGTCATTTTTTACAGAACCCACGTCTGTAATAAGAGTATCAGGCCTTAAATATGGCTTTATCCTCGAGAGGTAATTGATGTTTGTGATGACAGGCGAGCATAAAAAAATAATATCGCCATCCGCAATCTCTTCATCTGTCAGCAGCTCGTCATTTTCGATAAGGTGGTCGTCAAAGGCAGCCTCAATGGTCTCCTTGTGGTGAGCAGTCGCATACAGCTTTATATCAGGGTATTTCTCATGTATTGCCCTGGCTACTGAGCCTCCGATCAGACCCAGGCCTACAAAAACTATTTTTTTCGGATTAAACTCCATTGCAATCCCTTTCCTTATTAATTTTCCGTTAAATAGTATATTTCAAGCCGGTTTTTCTGTCAATTGCAAAGTGGAGTTCTTGACAAATCATAAGCATACGCTTAAAATTTAATCTAATTGTGAACTTTTGTTGGAGGTCAGAATGGATACTATTTACAACCACCGCGCCGTAGAGGAAAAATGGCGCAAAATCTGGGAAGAGAAGCCGGTAAATCCGAAGGACGATAAGAAGCATAAGTATTACTGCCTGGATATGTTCCCATATCCGTCAGGAGCAGGACTCCATGTAGGACACTGGAGAGGCTACGTTATCTCAGATGTATGGAGCAGATATCAGATAATGCATGGAAAGTATGTCATCCATCCAATGGGATGGGATGCATTCGGACTTCCTGCAGAAAACTATGCTATAAAGACAGGACAGCATCCGTCCATTTCTACTGCGAAAAATATCGCAAATATCAAGAGACAGGTCAAGCAGATCGGTGCAGTCTATGACTGGGACATGGAGATAAACACCACAGATCCTAAGTACTACAAGTGGACCCAGTGGATCTTTGTCCAGATGTTTAAGCACGGTCTCGCTTATGAGAAGGAGATGCCTCTTAACTGGTGTCCTCACTGCAAGGCAGTTCTTGCAAACGAGGAGGCAGAGGGCGGTGTCTGCGAGAGATGCGGAACCCCTGTTACGAAGAAGAATCTTCGTCAGTGGATGCTTAAGATCACAGCATATGCAGACAGACTTCTCGATGGCCTTAAGGACCTTGACTGGCCTGAAAAAGTAAAAAAGATGCAGACAGACTGGATTGGCCGTTCATACGGTGCAGAGGTTAATTTCCCATTAAAGAGCAGTCCAGATAAGCATATCACAGTATTTACGACAAGACCTGATACACTCTATGGTGCTACATTTATGGTACTTGCTCCTGAGCATGAGATGGTAAAGGAGCTTACCACTGATGATCAGAGGGAGGCTGTTGAGGCATACTGCAAGGCAGCTGCCAACAAGTCAAATGTCGACCGTGTTCAGAATAAGGAAAAGACAGGTGTGTGGACGGGCTCATACGCTATCGATCCTTTAAACGGAGCAGAGGTACCTATCTGGGTATCTGACTACGTACTCGCGGATCACGGAACAGGAGCCATCATGTGCGTACCTGCCCATGATCAGAGAGACTGGGATTTCGCGAAGAAGTTCGGCCTGAAGATCATCCCTGTTATAAGTCCGGATGGCTCTGATATGTCAGATATGAAGGAGCCTTATGTAGAGGCCAAGGGTAAGATGATCAATTCCGGCGACTGGAATGGAATGGATTCTGATAAGCTCAAGGCTGAGGCACCAGACCTGATCGAAAAGAAGGGTCTTGGAAAGAGAACAGTAAGCTACAAGCTTCGTGACTGGGTATTCTCACGTCAGAGATACTGGGGCGAGCCAATCCCTATCATTCACTGCCCTAAGTGTGGAGCAGTTCCTGTACCTGAGGATCAGCTTCCTGTTGTGCTTCCTGACGTAGAGTCATATCAGCCTACAGACACAGGTGAGTCACCGCTCGCTTCTATGACAGACTGGGTAAACACCACCTGCCCTTGCTGTGGCGGACCTGCAAAGAGAGAGACAAACACCATGCCTCAGTGGGCTGGTTCATCATGGTACTTCCTCCGCTATGTAGACGTACATAACGACAAGGAGCTTGTAAGCCGTGAGAAGGCAGACAAATATCTCCCGGTAGATATGTATATCGGTGGAGTAGAGCACGCTGTTCTCCATCTGCTCTATGCGAGATTCTGGACCAAGTTCCTTCACGATATCGGTGTCGTTGATTTTGACGAGCCGTTTAAGAAGCTCTTCAATCAGGGAATGATCCTTGGACCTAAGGGAATCAAGATGAGTAAGTCATTAGGTAACGTTGTTTCTCCTGATGATATGATCCGTGACTACGGCTGCGATTCACTTCGTATGTATGAGCTCTTCATCGGACCACCAGAACTGGATTCTGCATGGGACGACAGAGGAATCGAGGGAATCAACAGATTCTTAAAGAAGGTCTACAAGCTTGTCCTTGAAGAGAGCGAGAAGAATGCACCTGAGACTAAGGAGCTGGTTCGTCTCAGGAACCAGATGATAAAGACTATCACCACAAGGCTTGAGGCATTCTCACTTAACACTGTTGTATCAGGATTTATGGAGTACACAAATACTCTTACAGATATCGCTAAGAAGGGCGGAGTCGACAAGAAGACACTTGAGACTCTTACCGTACTTTTAGCTCCATTTGCACCACACCTCGCAGAGGAGATGCATGAGCACCTTGGCTATACTACATCTGTATTTGAAGAAAAGTGGCCTGAGTGGGACGACAAGCTCGCTGAGGAAGACGAGGTTAAGATGCCTGTTCAGATTAACGGAAAGACAAAGGCTGTCATCTCTCTTCCAAAGGATGTGGCTAAGGACGACGCACTTGCAGCAGCAAAGAAGGAAGTAGCTGATAAGCTCACAGGAAATGTTATAAAAGAGATCTTCGTTCCTGGAAAGATAATAAACTTCGTAATGAAGTAAGCTTATGGACAGGGGTTATTTTTCCCTGAGGACAAGGAATACAAAATGAAAAAGATTACTATGAAGACACCGCTCGTCGAGATGGACGGCGATGAGATGACAAGAATTCTCTGGAAGATGATAAAGGACGAGCTTCTTCTCCCTTTCATCGACTTAAAGACAGAGTACTATGACCTCGGCTTAAAGCACAGAGATGAGACTGATGACCAGGTTACAGTGGACGCAAGTAACGCTACAAAGAAGTATGGCGTTGCTGTAAAGTGCGCTACAATCACTCCAAACGCTGCCCGCGTAAAGGAGTATAACCTGAAAAAAATGTATAAGTCCCCGAATGGTACGATCCGTGCCATCTTAGACGGTACAGTTTTCAGAGCACCTATCATCGTAAAGGGCATCGAGCCAAATGTTAAGACCTGGGAGAAGCCTATAACTATTGCCCGTCATGCATACGGCGATGTCTACCGCGCTACTGAGATGAAGATCCCTGGACCTGGAAAGGTGGAGCTCGTTTACACGAAGCCGGACGGAACCGAGGAGAGAGCCTTAGTTCACGAGTTTGACGGACCGGGAGTAGTACAGGGACAGCATAACCTTCTTTCATCAATTGAGAGCTTCGCGAAGAGCTGCTTTACCTTCGCTCTTGAGAAAAAGCAGGATCTCTGGTTTGCTACGAAGGATACGATAAGCAAGCAGTATGACCATACCTTTAAGGATGTATTCCAGGATTTATATGACAAGGAGTACAAGGAGAAGTTTGAGGCAGCAGGCATCACTTATTTCTACACGTTGATCGATGACGCAGTAGCCCGTGTAATGAAGAGCCATGGCGGATTCATCTGGGCCTGCAAGAACTACGATGGCGATGTAATGAGTGATATGCTCTCATCGGCATTTGGTTCACTGGCTATGATGACCTCAGTTCTCGTATCCCCTCACGGATACTATGAGTACGAGGCTGCTCACGGAACAGTCCAGAGACATTACTATAAGTACCTTAAGGGTGAGGAGACATCTACTAACTCAGTAGCAACTATTTTTGCATGGACAGGAGCACTCCGCAAGAGAGGAGAGCTCGACGGAATTCCAGAGCTTATGAAGTTTGCCGATGCGCTTGAGAAGGCTACGATAGAGACTATAGAGTCCGGAAAAATGACCGGAGACTTAGCTCTCATCACAACCCTTCCGAACCCTGTTAAGCTCAACAGTAAGGACTTCATCCTTGCTATCAGAGAGAATCTTGAAAAAGAATTAGGTTAATTGATATGATACTTAGTGTTTCTGATCTGACAAAAAGTTTTGGAGATAAGGTCGTTTTCAAGGGACTTTCATTTCAGATAAGAGAACATGAGCACGTGGCCATTGTCGGAAACAATGGCTGCGGCAAATCAACGCTTCTTAAAGTCATAGTGGGCGAAGAGCCCGCTGACTCGGGAAGCGTTGTTTTTGCTAAGGACTCTACATATGGCTATCTGGCTCAGTACCAGGATGCAGATTATCCAGGCACCATTTATGAGTACGTCTACCATGCGAGGGAGGATATCCTTGCGATGGAGGAAAGCTTAAGAAAAATGGAGTCTGATATGAAGACTGTAAGTGGCGATGAACTGACAAAGCTTATGGATTCATACCAGAAGCAAAGCCACGCGTATATGCTGATGGACGGTGATTCCTACGTCTCAAGAGTCGGAGGAACCTTAAAAGGTCTTGGCTTTACCGAGGATGACTTTTCAAAAAAGATGTCAGAGCTCTCAGGAGGACAGAAGACAAGAGTTGCCTTATCAAAGCTTCTTGTGACAAATCCGGATCTGCTTCTTCTCGACGAGCCTATAAACCATCTCGACCTTCACTCTATCGAATGGCTCGAGAATTTCTTAGTAAACTACAGCGGAGCCGTTATTATCGTAGCCCACGACAGGTATTTCCTCGACAGGACAGTTACACGCTGCATCGATTTATCAGAGGAAAAGGCTCACGACTACAACGGCAATTACTCGGCCTTTATGCAGCAGAAGGACCTCTTCGTTCTGACCCGCGAGAGGGAATACGAAAAGCAGCAGAAAAAAATCGAGCACGAGGAGAAGGTAATTGAGAAGCTCCAGAGCTTTAACCGTGAGAAGTCGATAAGGCGGGCAGAGAGCCGCAAAAAAGTCCTTGACAAAATAGATCGAATTGAGAAGCCTAAAGAAATCGATACCTCGATGAAGCTTTCACTTTCACCGCTTTCCACGAGCGGAAAGGATGTGCTGACAGTCGAAAACCTGACTAAGTCATTTGATGGCAGGGAGATTTTTAAGGATGTTTCTTTCGAAATCAAGCGCGGTGAAAAGGTCGCACTGATCGGAGATAACGGCATAGGAAAGTCTACGATCCTAAAGATTATTAATAACGTCTTTCCTGCTGACTCAGGAAAAATTAAGATCGGTACAGGTGTAACAATTGGCTACTATGATCAGGAGCAGCACGGCTTCAATGAGGACAACACCCTCTTTGACGAGATGCAGGATGCTTATCCTTCACTTAATAATACCAGAGTAAGAAATGTGCTTGCAGCCTTTCTCTTTAGGGATGACGAGGTCTATAAGCAGATTAGAGATTTATCAGGTGGTGAGAGAGGACGAATCTCTTTGGCAAAGCTTATGCTTTCAGGCTCGAACTTCCTGATACTCGATGAGCCTACGAACCATCTCGACATGGATTCAAAGGAGATACTTGAGCATGCCTTAAATAACTATGACGGCACAGTGCTTTATGTATCTCATGACAGATACTTTGTAAATCAGACGGCCGACAGAATCCTTGAGCTCAAGGCAGACGGGATTCATGAATATCTCGGAAACTACGATTACTATCTGCAGAAGAGGGATGATATAAAAACCGACTACGGTCTTTCCTCAGATCAGAAAATAGAGGAAACTGCAGAAAATACCCAGGCAGGTTCAGCTCTCGACTGGAAAAAACAGAAGGAAGAGGCCAGAGCAAGGCAGAAGCAGGAGAGAGAAATAAAGAGTGTTGAGGACAAAATAGAGGAGCTCGAATCTAAGAAAGCTGAGATCAACGGCCAGTTCGAGGACCCTGAAATCGCAAAGAATTCTGCGAAGCTAAATGACCTCACCGAGCAGCTGAATGCTATTGAAGAAGAGCTTAAAAAGCTATATCATAGATGGGAGCGGTTGTTAGGTGATGACGAATGAAATGAAGTCAGCACCTTATAAACCGCCCCTGCGATAGCCGTCCGCGATTGGCGAGCGCGGAGCGCGAAGACAGAGCGGAAACGGCGAACCGCTAGGAAGAGTTATCTGAGGCGATAGATGGATAAAGGTATTTCAAAAGCTGTCATTAGAAGAATGCCCCGATATTACAGATACTTAGGCGAACTTTTAGAGAATGGGGTCGAGAGAATTTCTTCAAATGAGCTCAGCAAAATGATGAAGGTCACGGCATCTCAGATCAGGCAGGACCTCAATAATTTCGGTGGATTTGGGCAGCAGGGCTACGGATATAATGTCAGATTTTTATACGACGAGATTGGAAGAATCCTAGGTCTTACAGAAATTCACAATGTCGCCCTGTTTGGAGTCGGAAATCTCGGACAGGCCATAGCTAACTATGTGAGATTCGAAAAGCTCCCCTTTAAAATGATCGGACTTTTCGATGTAGATAAGAAGAAAAAAGGACAGATAGTCAGCGGAATACCAATCATGATGATTGATGAGTTTGAGGACTTCAACAAGACTCATCGGGTTGATATTGCTGTACTTACTCTGCCAAAGGATGCAGCGATGCCGGTGGCTCAAAAGCTTGCAGACCTTGGAGTTCACGCCTTTTGGAACTTTGCACATGTGGACCTTGAGATGCCGAAGGACGTTGTAGTTGAAAATGTACATTTGTCAGAATCACTTATGCAGCTTTCATACAATATGACAGGGAGGTGAATGTATGGAAAATCAGAGTATGGATTTAGATGAGCTGAGGGAGACCTTAAAGCATACAAAGATACCAGTCCTTGTTCTTGACCAGAAATGGCACAGGCTCTTTGCCTTAGAAGGCAAGCCAGAAGATATCAAAAAGGCCGAGGTCCGTGTGAATGAGATTTTAAAGGAGCAGGGAAAGCTTAATAATGAGGTCAAGGACTTAAAAATCGTCAAGAAAAAGCTGATGAAAAACATCGTTGATAATATGGAGGATTCAGCAGCTGTAAAGAAGACGAACATGGCTAATGTCGGCGACATGATAGATGAGACCAATGAAAAAATAGCCGCTGACGAGGACAGACTCCTTGAAATTCCAAAGGAGTTAAAAGAGGCAAATGACTATCTGATGGTCCTTACGGCAAAGTACGCGTATGAGCGGATGAGAACCAATACCTCAGAGATAAAGGAGATTGCCGACTGGATAAAGAAAATCAGAGTAGAGCTTAAGACAAATATCATAAAAAAGCAGAACCGTGAGATAAACAACCGTGAGATTTACACTTATATGCATGATATCTTCGGTAAGGAGATGCTTGCTCTATTTGATATAAAGGCAGATACCCAGCTTGTACTTACGAGTAAGGATTCATACTTAGCTGATGTTCAGCCAAATGACGACGAGGGTGAAAAGGGAGAGTGGAGATCGAAAAAGCCTGAGGAAAAGCTGAAATTCAAGAAGAAATCAAATGAAGATGGTGGAGACGAGAGTAAGAAAAATACCACAGACGAGGGCAGCCATAAGAAAGAGGAGAGTGATGAATCACATGAGTCAGTTGGAAACGATGACAATGATGAAGGCAAAGGAACTGCTTCCAAAGAGAACAGCGGACAGTAATAAGGGCACATATGGAAAGCTCCTCATCATAGCTGGAAAAAAGGAATGTACCGGCTGTGCGATTCTATCATCGTTAGCAGCACTCAGGTCAGGCCTTGGAATGGTAAAGGTTGTAAGTCCAAAGTCTAATTTTACAGCTGTTATGAATACAGTGCCGGAAGCCCTTTTTTCATCAGATACAGATGATTCCTCGATAAGAGACGACATAGTCTGGGCAGATGCAGTACTTATCGGACCTGGCATCGGTACGGGAAACAGGGCTAAGCGGCTTGTGAATCTGGTCCTGGCTTCGCGGGATATACCTGTGGTAATCGATGCCGATGGAATAAATGTCATAGCTTTAAATGACCAGTTAAAGAAAGCGTTAAAGAAAAAGGCTGAGTCAGATGAGGTGGTAATTACTCCGCATCTGATGGAGATGAGCAGACTCTGTGGTCTTCCGGTACCAGAGATAAAAACAAAAATGAAGGAGACTGCTGTTCAGATTTCAGCTGAGTATGGGGTTACGACAGCATTAAAAGATGCAGCGACTGTTACCTCATCACCAGAAGGAGAAATAATAGTAAACACTACTGGAAATAATGGAATGTCTACAGCCGGAAGTGGAGATGTCCTGGCAGGTGTTGTGGGATCGTTTTTAGCCCAGTCGCTTCCGGGGTATGAGGCAGCTTCACTTGGAGTATATGTGCATGGACTTGCAGGTGATGTGGCAGCAGAAAAGTATGGCGTCCGCGGCATGAAAGCACTTGATATCGCAGAAGCACTGCCGGAGGCACTTTTAAGAATAGAAGGATAGAAAAGTATGGATTTTTACAGGATATGTGCAAAAATTGACCTTAACGCCATTGAGGCAAATATTCACGAAGTAAAGAAGAGATGTCCGGATCAGAAGGTCTTTGCAGTAATGAAAGCAGACGGCTATGGCTTCGGAGCAGTACCTATCGCAAAGGACTTGGAAAAAAATGACGATATCTATGGTTTTGCTGCCGCTACTGCAGAAGAGGCCTATGAGCTTCTTGAGGCAGGAATAAAGAAGCCTATACTTATACTTGGTTTCACTTTCACCCATTCATATGACAGGATAATCCGCGAAGGAGTGCGTCCGGTTATTTTTAATAAAAAAATGGCAGTCGACTATGCTGATTATGCGAGAAAGATTGGGACAAAGGTATACTGCCATATCGGCGTAGATACAGGAATGGGACGAATCGGCTACCAGGTAAATGACGAGAGCGCAGACGAGATCGCCTCACTTTTTAAGGAGCACGAGGAACTTGTTCCTGAGGGAATTTTCACACATTTTGCTAGAGCAGATGAAGAGAATAAAGACTATACCGATAAACAGTATGATAAGTTCCTTAAGATGATATCAATGCTTCATGACAGAGGGATTGACTTTAAGATCTGTCACTGCTGCAACTCGGCTGCTGCGATGGAGTACACGAAGGATAAGCTCGACGCAGTCCGTCTTGGGGTTACGATGTATGGCATGTGGCCTTCAGATGAGGTCGACCACAACTTCCCGATTCACAGAGCGCTTACCCTTGTCTCGCACATAGTTCATTTAAAGAAAGTTCCAGCCGGTACTTCGATAAGCTATGGCGGGACATATGTGACGGATAAGGACAGAGTCATAGCGACAGTACCTGTCGGATACGCGGATGGTTATCCGAGGTCACTTTCAAATAAGGCAGATGTGATAATCCGTGGAAAGAGATGTCCTATCGTGGGCAGAATCTGCATGGACCAGATGATGGTCGATGTAAGTGATGTAGATGGCGTCTCTCTTATGGATGAGGTAACACTTATAGGAAAAGATGGAGACGAGGAGATTACGATAGAAGAGCTTGGTAGTATTTCAGGAAGATTTAACTATGAGCTCGTCTGTGACCTGGGGATAAGGGTTCCAAGACTCTACTATAAGGATAATGAGATGGTAGAGAAGAAGAAGTTCTTCAGGTGATATAATGGGTATTTTTTCAAAAAATAAAAAGAAAAAAACGCTGCATAACCTTGATCCGAATGTGACTGAGCAGGATATAATCTCGATGGTAAACGAGAGCCATGAGCAGGGACACCTGAGGGCTTCAGAGGCTGCGATGATCGAGAATATCTTTGCGTTTGACGATAAGGACGCAAAGGATATAATGACTCACAGGGCAGATATCGAGGCCTTAGATGGTGACTGCACGCTCCGTGAGGCAATCGATATTTTCGATAAGAGTCATTTCTCCAGATTTCCTGTATATATAAAGGACCTCGATAATATCATCGGGACTATCCACATGAAGGAACTCCTTCATTTTTCGCTGATGCCGGATGAGTACCAGAAGAAAATCCGTGATATAGATGGTCTCATAAGAAAACCGCAGTTCATACCTGAGACCCATTCGATAAATACACTTTTTACACAGATGCAGTTTCAGAAGCTTCATCTGATGATTGTGGTGGATGAGTACGGCCAGACCTCTGGGCTTGTCACGATGGAGGATATCATCGAGGAGATCGTCGGAAATATCCAGGATGAGCACGATGAGGACGAGAGGCTTATCATAGAAAAAAAACCTGGCGTATTTATCATGAGCGGAAAGACACCTCTCGAGGATGTATCTGAAAGACTTGATATAGACTTATCGGATGTGGAGTCGGAGATTGAGACGCTTAACGGCCTCCTTATGTATCTGCATGGGAATGTGCCGGAGGATGGCGTTAATTTTTACGTGAATGCGTTCGGCTACAAATTCACCGTACTGTCGATTAAAGACAGGGTTATTACAAAGGTGAAGGTTGAAAGAATTCAGTGAAAATGATAAAATACTACTGATAATTTTTTAAGAAAGGAAATTTTACAAAATGTCAGGACATTCAAAATTTGCTAACATCAAGCATAAGAAAGAGAAAAATGATGCTGCTAAGGGAAAGGTATTCACGATCATAGGTCGTGAGCTCGCCGTAGCAGTTAAGGAGGGAGGTCCTGATCCGGCAAATAACAGTAAGCTTCGTGATGTCATCGCGAAGGCAAAGGCTGCGAACATGCCAAACGACACTATTGACCGTGGTATAAAGAAGGCAGCAGGCGACGCAAACAGCGTTAACTACGAGACAGTTACTTACGAGGGATATGGTCCAAGCGGCACAGCTATCATCGTAAAGGCTCTTACGGATAATAAAAACCGTACAGCTGCAAATGTCAGAAATGCTTTCTCAAAGGGTCACGGTAATATCGGCACACAGGGGTGTGTGTCTTATATGTTCGATGAAAAGGGACAGATCATCGTTGATAAGGAACAGTGTGAGCTCGATGCTGATACTCTGATGATGACAGCACTTGATGCTGGCGCTGATGACTTCCAGGAAGAGGATGACAGCTATGTAATCCTTACAGCTCCTGAAGATTTCTCGACAGTCAGAGAAAAGCTTGAGGCTGAGAATATTCCTATGGCAGATGCTGAAGTGACCATGATCCCTCAGACATATGTTACTCTCGACAGCGAAGAGGATAAGACGAACATTCAGAGAATACTTGACTGGCTCGATGATGATGACGATGTCCAGGAAGTATATCATAACTGGAATGAAGAAGACTAAAGTCTTTTGAGTACAGGAGGATAAAGGTTATGAAGAAGATACTTTATGCGGCGAGCGAATGTTTTCCATTTGTGAAGACCGGGGGACTCGCAGACGTAGTTGCTGCACTTCCGAAGGAGTTCGACAAGAGTCAGTGGGATGTCAGGGTTGTTATACCTGATTATACCTGCATTCCGCCGCAGTTCAGGGACAATTTCCAGTTTGTTACAAGCTTCCAGATGGGCGGTGGCCCTGACATGGGAGTTAAGTATGTGGGTGTCATGGAGTATGAGTACATGGGAGTACATTACTACTTCATCGATAACCTCGAGTACTTTGAGTGCTTTTATCCTTATGGAGACACCAGGTATGATATCGAGAAATTCACCTTCTTCGATAAGGCTGTTCTCTCAATGCTTCCGGTAATTGATTTCAAGCCGGATCTTATCCACTGCCATGACTGGCAGACAGGATTCATACCTGTTTACTTAAAGAACGAATTCCAGGCTAATCCATTCTACCATGGAATAAAGTCTATAATGACTATCCATAACCTTAAGTTCCAGGGTGTATGGGATGTAGATACCATGGAGGGAATCTCTGGTTTTCCTCCTGAGCTTTTCACACCTGATAAGCTCGAGTTCAACAAGGCCGGAAATATGCTTAAGGGTGGAATAGTTTATGCCGACTATATCACAACTGTTTCTCCTACATACTGCGAGGAGATTCAGACTCCGTACTATGGAGAGGGACTCGATGGTCTTCTTTCATCGAGACATTTCGATATGCAGGGCATCGTAAACGGCATCGATACTATCACCTACGACCCGTCGACTGATATGTCGATTTTCAAACAGTATGATGTCTCAAGTTTCCGTCGTAATAAGAAGGTCAACAAGGAGAAGCTCCAGGAAGAGCTCGGTCTTACAGTAGACGGAAAGAAGTACATGATAGGTCTTGTATCAAGACTTACAGACCAGAAGGGTCTCGACCTGATCAACTACTGTATGGATGGTATTGCAGATGAGAATACCCAGTTTGTAGTCTGTGGTACAGGTGAGAACCGCTATGAGAATATGTTCCGTCACTATGCATGGAAGTATCCTGACAGAATCTCAGCAAATATCTGCTATTCAGAGGACCTCGCCAGAAAGCTCTATGCAGCCTGTGATGCATTTCTTATGCCGTCGAGGTTTGAGCCTTGTGGACTTACTCAGCTGATTTCATTCAGATATGGAACTATCCCTATCGTTCGTGAGACAGGAGGTCTTAAGGATACAGTTGAGCCTTATAACGAATACGAGAAGACAGGCGACGGATTCTCATTTAAAAATTACAACGGCGATGAGCTGTTAAACATTGTAAACTATTCCAAGTATATCTACTTTACAAAGAAAGCAGACTGGAATAAAATGGCAGAGCGTGATATGAAGAAAGACTACTCATGGAACGCCTCAAAGTTCAAGTATGAGGGTCTTTACAACTATCTCTGCGGCTGGCTTGAGCAGGAAGGTTAAGGATAACAGAGCAGGCATGTCAGACACAAAAAGGAAAAAAGCTGCAAAAAAGAGACAGGTGAAAACTCCTGAAACGGATGCGAAGAGAGATCTCTATCTGTGGCTGTCCTTGGCTGTCTGCATCCTGCTCTTTTTGAGTAATTTGGGACTTGGAGGACCTGTCGGGGGAGCTATTGGAAGTTTCTTTTTCGGACTTTTTGGCATTATCAACTATGTGCTTCCGATAGGACTTTTAGTCTCTATTTTTTTTGCAGTCTCAAACAAAGGCAACGTCATTGCAAAAGTAAAGCTTGCAGCTGCATTTTTCTTTGTGGTTTTCTTAGATGGGATCATTGCAACGGTTGTATATGGAAAATACCAGCCGGCATTTTCCGATGCATATCTCAATTGTGCCCGTGAAAAAAGTGGCGGCGGACTGTTAGGATCGATTATTGCGACACCGTTTACAAAAGGGTTCGGTAGTGCTCTTACGATAATTCTCTTTGTTATTTTTATGATCATCTGCCTGGTTCTAGTAACTGAGAAGGGATTCTTAAGCAGATTCATAGATAAAACGAAAGAGGACTATCAGGAGAAAGCAAAGATTAAGCCTGTCCGCACTTCAAAAAGAGACGAAGAGGGCGAAGATAATGCCTCACTTAAGAGAGCTTCCCATAGGGTTTCAGGAATCAATATCACTCCTGTTAATGCTGGTGGCTCCTCAAAAAAGAGTGCAGACAAAAAAGAAGGCTTAAGAGAAGTCACAGATAAAGATTTAGAGGCTGCAAAGATATCAGCGAAGAAAAATAAAAAAGAGGAACCTGAACCTGAGGTTGTGGAAGCAGTTGATCTCTACAGTGGTGAGAATGTAAAGACACAGATTCATATGGGTGTCTTTGATACCGGTTCTGATAAAGAGGAAGAGCCTGCTGTAACAGAGGTTCATCAGAGTGAGTTGAATTCCGATGAGCCGGATACTTCTTCAGGCGGCATGACAGAAATTTCTTCTCAGGACTATCCAGAGCTGGCTGCTCAGGATGCATCTGGTATATCTGAGGTAAATACATCTGAAGAACCAGATGTAGAGATTGTAAAAGCAGATGAGGGTGAAACTGATCAGGAGCCTTACGAGTATTCGTATGAAGAGGTATCAGCTGAAAATCCTGTAGAATCTTCTGCTGGGAATGATTTGACAGAAAATCCTGAGAAAACGGATTCAGTAGAAACTCCTGTTAAAGAAGTCTCAAATATAACTTCGGAGAAAGCAGCTTCAGCAAAGGCTCCTGCAACGGAAGGCAGTCAGGCAGAACAGCCAGCAAGACCGCATAAGCCGTATCAGTTTCCGCCTGCCTCACTTCTTACTGAGATAAAGCAGAAGGGTGGTGCAGACTCTGCAGATTATCTGCAGCAGACGGCTGAAAAGCTTGAGGTAACTCTTAAGAATTTCGGTGTAGATGTAACTGTCACCGATGTGACCTGCGGTCCGGCAGTCACCAGATATGAGCTTCATCCGAAGCTTGGAGTTAAGGTCTCAAAGATTGTAAACTTAGCAGACGATATCAAGCTTAATCTCGCTGCAAGAGATATAAGAATCGAAGCTCCTATTCCTGGAAAGAGTGCGGTCGGAATTGAGGTTCCGAACAAGAACATCCTTACAGTGCCATTCAGGGAGATGGTCGAGTCTAAGGAGTTTAAAGAAGCCAAATCAAAAATCGCCTTTGCAGCAGGAAGAGATATCGCCGGAAATGTTATTATCTCAGATATCGCAAAGATGCCTCATCTGCTTATCGCCGGAGCTACAGGTTCAGGTAAGTCGGTTTGCATCAACACGATAATCATGAGCATACTCTACAGAGCAGAGCCGACTGAAGTAAAGTTTATCATGATAGACCCAAAGGTCGTAGAGCTTTCTGTATATAACGGGATCCCGCATCTTCTCATCCCTGTAGTTACAGATCCTAAGAAGGCAGCAGGCGCTTTGAACTGGGCTGTCCACGAGATGGATGACAGATACAAGCTTTTTGCAGAGACAGGCGTCCGCGACATCAAGGGATATAACGCGAAGATCAAGAATGGAAAGATAACGAATAAAGACGGTGTAGAGGTAAATGTCAAAAAGATGCCTCAGATCGTCGTTATCGTAGATGAGCTTGCAGACCTGATGATGCAGTCTCCAAAAGAGGTTGAGGAATCAATCTGCCGTTTAGCCCAGTTGGCGAGAGCCTGTGGAATCCACCTTGTTATCGCGACACAGAGACCTTCTGTAAATGTCATTACAGGTCTTATCAAGGCAAATATGCCGAGCCGAATAGCTTTTGCCGTGACGAGTGGAGTCGATTCGAGAACCATCCTTGATATGAATGGAGCCGAAAAGCTATTAGGAAAGGGCGATATGCTCTATTTCCCTCAGGGCATGGTAAAGCCAATCCGTGTTCAGGGAGCATTTGTACCTGATGAGGATGTATCGAGAGTAGTCGCTTTCCTGAAGAAAGAAAATGACAGCTCAGATGAGGATTCAGCAGAGATAAACGAATTTATCGAAAACAACAGCTCCGGTGCCGTTCAGATATCTGATGGCGAGGAAGTCGATGATGACAGAGACCAGTATTTTGCCGATGCGGGAAGACTGATAATCGAAAAGCAGAAGGGCTCCATCGGAATGCTGCAGAGAAATTTTAAAATAGGTTTCAACCGCGCCGCAAGGATCATGGATCAGCTTGAGGAAGCAGGGGTTGTCGGTTCAGAAATAGGAACTAAGCCGAGAACAGTCAGAATGACGATTCAGGATTTCGAAGAGTACCTGAAGAATTCTTAAGGCTCGGCGGCTGCGTTTATTTTTTAAAGAAGTAGTAGTGGAAAGGAAAAAGCATGAAGTCAGACATCGAGATCGCACAGGAAGCTGAGAAGCTTCCAATCGAAAAAGTGGCAGAGAAAGCCGGAATTCCATATGATTCACTTGAGCTTTACGGAAAGTACAAGGCGAAGCTTACAGAAGATTACTTAAAAGAGCTTTCCGGAAAGAAGGATGGAAAACTGGTCCTTGTAACAGCTATTAACCCGACTCCGGCAGGCGAGGGCAAGACTACAACTACGATAGGACTTGTAGATGCCTTGAATAAGCGTGGCAAAAAAGCAGTGGCTGCACTTCGTGAGCCTTCACTTGGACCATGTTTCGGTATAAAGGGTGGAGCAGCCGGCGGCGGTTATGCGCAGGTCGTTCCTATGGAGGAGTTAAACCTCCACTTCACAGGTGATTTCCACGCTATTACCAGTGCAAATAACCTGCTCGCAGCCATGCTTGACAACCATATTCAGAAGGGCAACAAGCTTGGTATCGATCCTAGAAGCGTAGTCTGGAAACGCTGCATGGATATGAACGACCGTGTCCTCAGGAATATCGTTATTGGACTTGGAAAAAAGGCCGACGGAATGCCTCGTGAGGACCATTTCGTAATCTCTGTTGCAAGTGAGGTCATGGCAGTATTCTGCCTCGCAAATGATCTCCACGATTTAAAGGAGCGCCTTAAGAAAATTATCGTGGCCTATAATTTCGATGGTGACCCTGTCACAGCAGAGGACTTAAAGGCTACAGGCGCTATGGCAGCACTCCTTGTTGACGCCTTAAAGCCGAATATCATCCAGACCTTAGAGCATAACCTCGCAATAGTACACGGCGGACCTTTCGCAAATATCGCTCATGGCTGTAACTCAGTCCGCGCTACAAGGGCAGCACTTAAGCTTGGTGATATCGCAGTTACTGAGGCAGGCTTCGGTGCAGACCTTGGAGCTGAGAAGTTCTTTGATATCAAGTGCAGAAAGGCAGGACTTCGTCCTGATGCCTGCGTCCTGGTTGCCACAGTCCGTGCATTAAAGTATAATGGCGGAGTACCTAAGGATAATCTTAAAGAAGAAAATCTCGACGCTTTAAAGAAGGGTATCGTAAACCTCGAGAAGCATATCGAGAACCTCCAGAAATTCGGAGTACCAATTGTCGTTACCCTGAATTCGTTTGACACAGATACAGATGCAGAGGTTTCATTCGTTAAGGATTTCTGCGAGCAGAGAGGCTGCGAATTCGCTATTTCAGAGGTATTCGCAAAGGGTGGAGAAGGCGGACTTGCTCTCGCAGATAAGGTTCTTGAGACACTTGATAACAAGAAGAGTGATTTCCGTGTGCTCTATCCTGACGACATGCCGCTCGAGAAGAAAATCGAGACAGTGGCAAAGGAGATTTACGGAGCAGACGGGGTTACATATACTCCATCCGCAAGGAAGAGCCTCGATAAGCTTAAGAGCCTTGGAATGGATAACCTTCCAGTCTGCATGGCAAAGACTCAGTATTCCCTTTCAGACAACGCCAAGAAGCTCGGACGTCCGACAGGCTTTACTGTAAATGTCCGTGAGGTTTATCCGTCAGCAGGAGCAGGCTTTGTAGTCGCAGTATTAGGAAATATCATGACGATGCCAGGACTTCCACTGCATCCGGCTGCTGAGAATATCGATGTAACTGATGATGGAAAAATAACCGGACTTTTCTGATAGCAAAAAAAGGAGACATATGTCAGCTAATATTATCGATGGAAAGAAGATATCGCAGGATATAAAGGATGAGGTAAAGCAGGAGGTGGCTTCTCTTAAGGAGAGAGGAATTGAGCCATGCCTTGCAGTAGTATTAGTCGGTGATGATCCGGCCAGCCATGTGTACGTAAGGAATAAGATCCGCGCGTGCGAGTACACCGGAATAAAGTCAGTATCAATCGAATTGCCTGCAGATACTGAGGAGGATGAGCTCCTTAAAAAAATAAACGAGCTCAACGCGGATGAGTCCGTTCATGGAATTCTCGTACAGCTTCCACTGCCTCCTCAGATAGATGAGGACAGGGTTATCAATGCTATAGACCCTGATAAGGATGTCGATGGATTTTCACCTATCTCGGTAGGCAGACTTTCAATCGGACTCCCTGGTTTCAAGTCATGTACTCCTGCCGGTATCATAGAGCTGATAAAAAGAAGCGATGTTTCTATCGATGGAAAGAACTGCTGCATAGTCGGAAGAAGTAACATCGTAGGAAAGCCTATGGCTATGCTGCTTTTGCGTGAGAGCGGAACAGTTACAGTCTGCCACTCACATACGAAGGACTTGAGAAGCTTTACATCTAACGCTGATATACTTGTCGCAGCTATTGGAAAGCCAAAATTTTTCAAGGCAGACGACATAAAAGAAGGCGCAACGGTCATAGATGTAGGAATGGATAGAGACGAAAACGGAAAGCTCTGCGGGGATGTGGACTTTGAGTCAGCTTCACAGAAGGCCGGATACATAACACCTGTACCGGGTGGAGTCGGACCAATGACTATTGCGATGCTTATGAAGAATTGTGTGGAAGCAGCGAAACGCCTATGAAAAAATCAAAGCACCTGAAGAGACCGAGGCATCTGAAGTTCATTATCACACTGGTAGTTTTAGCTGTCCTGATGGGCTGTGTTTACTACAAGTATACCAGGTCATTTTCTTATCAGTATGCCAAGGCCAGACAGGCCGATGTGGAGAAAGACTATGAGACTGCGGTCTCACATTATCTGAAAGCACTTGAAACTGATGAGACAGATGTGAAAGTTCTCTGCGAAATCGGCGATGATTATATAAAGCTTAAGCGTCCTGCGATGGCGGAGCAGTTTCTGCTTCGGGCAGTTAAGGCTGATGGAAGCTATGAGAGGCCATTCCAGCTTATTTTAAAGCTCTATGAGAGTCAGGGTGCATACAATAAGATGGAAAAAATCTATGCGTATGCGACTACTGATGATGTAAAGGCGATTTTCAAGGATTATCTGATAAAGCCACCTGTATTTTCACAGGAGGGCGGTGATTATGACGATGATGTGATGCTGACACTCTCACTTCCTGAGGATGCTGAGGATGACTGGCAGATATTCTATACCACAGACGGCAAGGCTCCGAACGGTGTGAATGGCCACCTCTATGATGGAAATTACATCTATCTGACAGAGGGAAAGACAAAGGTACGCGTTGTATGCCGAAATTCAAACGGAAAGTTTGGAGAGGTGGCTTCGGAAACATTTAATATCGAGTATAAGGAGCCTAATGAGCCGACGGTATCTCCAAACGGCGGTGATTTTACCAAGAAGACAAAAGTGACGATTACGGCTGATTCGGACTGTACTATCTATTATTCGTGGAAGAATCAGAAACCTGACCAGAAGTCGAAGAAATATACAAAGGCTATTACCGTGCCAAAGGGATATCATGTGCTCTCAGTTGTGGCCTATGACAGACATGGACTCAAGAGCAAGACTTACCATATGAGTTTTTCATACTATCCCGAATAAGAAAGGATTTAAGTATTGGCAGATGTAAATATCGAGATCCCGGAGAAGGATCTGTTAAATATCTTTGGTGAATTTGATTCCCATGTAAAGATTTTAGAGGATAACCTCGGGGTTGATTTTATCCTCCGCGGAGATCAGCTGAAGCTTTCAGGCGAAGAGAATAATCTGAAGAGAGCCGAAAAGGTTTTTAATGAGCTCTATGAGCTTTCGAAAAGGGGACATGATATTACAGACGGTGACGTACACTATGCTCTTTCTTTAAAAAATACCCAGACCGGGCATCCCTTAGTAGAGCTTGACAGTGACATAATCTGTCATACCGTTTCGGGAAAGCCTGTAAAGCCAAAGACCTTGGGACAGAAGGAATATGTCGATACGATAAGAAAGAGGATGATAACCTTCGGCGTAGGACCGGCTGGTACAGGAAAGACGTATCTCGCCATGGCTATAGGCATAACAGCTTTTATGCACGAGGAGGTCGAGAGGATAATCCTCACAAGACCAGCGATAGAGGCCGGTGAGAAACTGGGATTTCTGCCGGGAGACCTGCAGTCAAAGATCGACCCGTATCTGCGTCCGCTATATGACGCTTTATATCAGATAATGGGAGCTGAGACTTTCCAGAGGAATATGGAAAAGGGTTCGATCGAGGTTGCGCCGCTTGCATATATGAGAGGCCGTACACTTGACAATGCATTCATCATCTTAGATGAGGCGCAGAATACTACACCTGCCCAGATGAAGATGTTTCTTACACGTATAGGATTCGGAAGCAGGGCTGTCATCACAGGTGATGCGACTCAGAAGGATCTGGCGCCAGGTACAAAGAGCGGTCTAGATGTAGCACTTAAGGTCCTTAGGAATGTCGATGAGATAGGAGTAGTACGTCTCAGCGGAAATGACGTTGTCCGTCATCCGCTTGTTCAAAAAATAGTAAAGGCCTACGAGGATTATGAGAAAAAACAGTCAGAAGGAAAATACAAAAAAGATAGAAGACGCAGGCCTTAAAAAGATTTATACAAGTGAGGAGAGAATCTACCCGAAGAGGGTGGCCTCTCTTCTTCTGTTTGCAGCAGCGACAGTATTCTTTATGGCAGTAAATGCCTTTTCAGCATCTCTTGCAACAGGAGGATTTATCTGTGAGACGATACTGATAGTGCCTATCTGCCTCTGCACGATTCTGCTGCTTATCCATAAGAGAAAGACTGGACAGCTCTGGTATCAGGATACAGATTATCTGTCATTCGTGATTATATATATAATTGCAAATGCGATGATAACTGTGCTGTCATTTGTGATTCCAAGTTCACTTGTACCGGTTGGAATTGCTGCATTTCTCTGTGCAGCCTCCGGGAATGGAGAGATAGCAGTTATTTCAGCCATGCTTTCAGCGGTATCCCTTGCTTTTCCACACGGATACAATGGAGGCATCTATGCCCTGTTTTTCTGTGAGGCGATTATCGCTGCAGCTCTTTCAGATGTGATAATAAAGGCTGAGAAAAAAGAAAAAGCCCTGCTTTTTGCAGCAGTTGCCTGTGTCTATGCAGCTCTTCCGCTTTCGGTCAAATACTTTATCAGTTTAAAAATTACGAAAAATTATTTGTATTTTTCGATTGGCCTGTCTATAATAACAGCAGCGGCGGCTGTCTTTATTCTGCCTATGCTTTACCGCAGGCTTCACGCTGAGAAGAGATACAGGTATGAGACAATCCTCGATGATGACTATTCGCTTATTAATGAGATAAAGCTATTTTCAGGTGATGAGTATGAGAGAGCAAGAAGGCTGTCAGTCATTTCATTAAAGGCAGCCCAGGCGATAGGCGCTGATGCAGCTCTTGCAGCTGCGGGCGGACTCTACTACAGAGTCGGGCTTTTAAGAGGAGACAACGAGATAGAGTATGCTTTAGATATCGCAGGAGAGCATGGCTTTCCGGACCAGCTGATAAGCATTCTTTATGAGTATCAGGGACTTATCAGAAAGCCTACTACAAGAGAGTCAGCGATAGTTCATATGGCTGACGCAGTTATGAGAAGGATTGACGCCATATCGAAGCAGTCAGATAAGATGGAGAGCGGATGGAACAGGCAGATGCTTATCTATTCCTGCTTAAATGATCTGTCTACAAAGGGCTTTTATGATGCGTCGCCTATTTCTATGAACCAGTTTTTAAAAATAAGGGATGTCTTAGTTAAGGAGTTGCAATGACACTATTAATAGATGACCTGGTTACAGACGGGCTTAATTTCGATTATAAAAAGACTGCGGAGGACGTAGTAAATGAGGCATTAAACCTGCTTCATTTCCCGCTTCCTGTGCAGGTCTCCCTCTCGCTTGTGTCAGAGGAGGAAATCCATGTAGAAAACCAGCAGTTCCGAGGAGTTGACAGACCTACGGACGTGCTGTCTTTTCCTATGCTCGAATATCCTGCTCCAGGAGATTTTTCTTTTATCGAAGATGATGAGGACTCAGTCGATCCTGATACTGGAGAGATAGTTTTGGGAGACATAGTCCTCTGCATTCCAAAGGTTCTTTCTCAGGCTGAGGAGTATGGACATTCAGTAAGAAGAGAGTATGCATTCCTTATCGCTCACAGTATGCTTCATCTGATGGGCTACGACCATGTCGAGGATAAAGAGAGAGAAGAGATGGAAAAGCTTCAGGACGAGATACTTGATCACCTTGGAATCGGAAGGGATTAATCACGATGAGTCGTGCGAAAAAAAGTGACGTTAATTTTCTGATGCAGGGTTCGCTTTTAGCTATTGCATCTATCATCAGCAGAGTCATAGGACTTGTATATAGGCTTCCTCTTACTGCAATAATAGGAAAAGAAGGAAATAACTACTATGGTACCGCCTATGAGATCTACAATCTGATTCTTCTGATTTCATCATACAGCCTGCCTCTTGCTGTATCAAAGCTGGTGGCCACGCGTATGGCACAGGGTCAGGCCAAAAATGCCTGGAAGGTTTTAAAAGGTGCCCTTATTTTTGCTACATTAAGCGGTGGTACCTTTTCGCTCGTAGTCTGGTTCGGAGCTGATTTCTTCACATCGAAGCTTCTGGCTACCCCTCTGGCGACGATTGCCTTAAAAGTGCTGGCTCCGGTTATTTTTCTTGTAGCTATAGCAGGAGTACTCCGTGGATTTTTCCAGGGACTCAACAGCATGATGCCTACGGCACTTTCACAGATAGCTGAGCAGATTGTAAACGCGATCATCTCAATAGTTGCAGCTTACTTCCTGTTCGACTATGGTAGAAAAGTAGGAACAGTTTTGGGAGATCCAAATGAATACGCAGCAGCCTGGGGCGCTGCAGGAGGAACTCTTGGAACTGCACTTGGATCTGCTGCTTCGCTTGCCTTTCTTATATTTCTCATTTCGATATACAGAAAGCGTTTCCGCAAAAAAATGCGCCGTGACCATACCAGACACTTCGAAGGGTATGGAAGTATCATGTGGCTGCTTTTTGCGACGATAATTCCGGTGCTCCTTTCTACTACTCTCTACAATGTAAGTTCAATAATCGATCAGTCTATATTTAAGAATTTTGCACTTTTCCAGGGCTACAAGCAGCACACTATAGATGTCTGGTGGGGTGTCTATTCTGGGCAGTACAGGGTCATAATAAATGTCCCGATATCGATAGCCTCAGCTATGGCTTCATCATCTGTTCCAGCTCTTACGACAGCTTTCAAGGGCGGAGATATGGACTTAGTCAGAAGCAGAATCCATTCCGCGACCAGATTTATCATGGTTATAGCCTTCCCATGCACTGTCGGTATTTTTGTCCTGGCACAGCCGATTCAGATGCTCCTTTTCTCAGATACGGATCCGACATCCGGATATATGCTTATGGTAGGAGCCATCTCAGTGCTGTTTTATTCGCTTTCGACCTTAAGCAACGGACTTCTTCAGGGAATTGACAGACTCAGGATTCCTGTAAAAAATGCCGCCATTTCACTTGTACTTCAGGCGGGCTTCCTTCTCGCAGCAATGCAGTTCTTCAGGGCAGGAATCTATGCAGTAATCCTTGCAAATGCTTTTTACGCATTTATGATGTGCCTTTTAAACGGCCTTGCAGTAAAGAAGTATTCAGGGACAAAACAGGACGTAAGAAAGACCTTTATTCTGCCGCTGATTGGTTCTGCCATAATGGGAATTGCCACCTTCATAGTGTATAAGATGGTTGTAGTGGCACTTCGCTCAAACGCAATCGCTACTATTATCGCAATCCTTGTGGCTATGGTAGTTTACTTTGTCGTAATGCTTCTGCTCGGCGGAATCACCAGAGAGGAGCTTAACAGGGTTCCACACGGTGACAGGCTTATAAGGCTTGCAGAAAAGATGCACCTGCTCAAGTAAAAGAGGAAAATTCTATGGAAGATGTGATAGTAATCGGCTCGGGCGCAAGCGGACTGTTTGCTGCAATGGCTGCAAGAGAGGCCGGAGCAGAGGTAACTGTTCTTGAAAAAAATACCCAGTTTGCCAAAAAACTCCTGTCTACCGGAAATGGCCGGTGTAACTTTACGAACTTAAGAGTTGAAAAGGACTGCTATCACTCTGACGATTTAGACCGGGCATTGGATATAATTAACCGCTTCGACCAGTCAAAAGTCCTGGACTTCATGTGTTCCCTTGGGATGGGAATAGAGTATAAGGATGGCTGGTGTTACCCGAGAAGCATGTCAGCTCTCTGTGTAAACCGTGCGTTAATCTCACATGCGAAAAGGCTTGGTGTTCACTTAAAAGGTGGTAAAGAAGTTACAGATGTAATTAAAAAAGACGACTGCTTTGAAGTCATGGTAGGCGGCTACGCTTACAGAGCCAGAAAAGTAATCCTGGCCTGTGGCGGCTATGCTGCTCCGAAGTCTGGAAGTACAGGCGAAGGCTTCTACATACTTAAAAGGTCAGGAGTCAGAATAAAAAAGCCGCTTCCGGCTTTAGTACCCCTGGTATTAAAGTATAATCCTCTAAAAAAGGCAGCAGGCGTAAGAACCTTAGCAAAGGTATCTCTAATAGCAGACAGCAGGGAGGTATCAAGCGATACCGGAAATCTTCAGATCACAGAGTATGGCATTTCAGGCATCCCTGTGTTCCAGATTTCTTCTGAGGCAGTAAGAGCCTTAGACGAGGGAAAAGATGTCAGAGTAAAGCTTAATTTTTTCCCAGATTATCCAGAAAGCGCAGTAGAGACTCTTATAGGTGACTGCATTACTGAGGCAGCAGAGAATCTTTCAGCGGATGACCCTGCCTGGTATCTTCTGATGGGACTTTTCCCAGACAAGCTTTCAGAGGTACTGTCTGAAATGATTTTACCTGAGGCTGAATCCATAGGAGATGTGGACATTGACACCTTCTCAGACTATGCATACAGGACTATAAGTGAACTCGTTTTTGAAGTGAGCGGAAACAGAGGATTTGAGTATGCTCAGACGACTTCAGGTGGAGTCGTCTTCGATGAGTTAAACGATGACCTCTCACTTAAGAAAATTCCGGGGCTATATGTATGTGGAGAAGAGGCAGATGTAGATGGCCTCTGTGGCGGATACAACCTTCAGTGGGCATTTTCATCAGGTCATCTGGCTGGAGAGAGCGCAGGAAAATCATGAATAAGCTGGTTATTATAGCAGGCCCTACAGCAGTCGGCAAATCCGAGTGCGCTGTAGAGCTTTCTAAAAAAATAAACGGAGAAGTCATATCAGCTGACTCTATGCAGGTCTACCGCGGAATGGACATTGGAACTGCAAAGATCACGCCGGAGGAGATGCAGGGGATAAGGCATTTTGGCATTGATATCCTAAACCCGGATGAGAACTATGATGTGACAGAATTTGTTTCTATGGCGCATAGGGCTATGGAGCAGATCTACGCTGATGAAAAAATACCGGTTCTCTGCGGAGGTACCGGATTCTATATCCAGGCACTCGCATATGATATAGACTTCGGCGAAGAGCAGGTGGACTTTGATTACAGAAAAGAGCTTCAGGAGTTTGCGGATAAAAGTGGAGCAGAGGCTCTTCACGAAAAGCTTTGTGAGGTTGATCCTGAAAGTGCCGAAGCTATCCCTGCGGGGAATGTTAAGCGGGTTATCAGGGCACTTGAGTATTTTAAAAATCATGGGACAAAGATTTCAGAGCATAATGCCGAAGAGAGGCAGAGGAAATCGCCTTATGAGCTGTATTTTTTCGTGTTGACAGATGATCGGAAAAAATTGTATGATCGAATTGATACAAGAGTTGACCGGATGATGGACGCTGGATTTTTAGATGAGGCAAAAAGAATCTATGATCTGATTGGGGATAGGGAATGTACGGCAGCCAAGGCTATCGGTTACAGAGAACTTTTCGAATATTTCAGAGGGGAATGCAGCCTTGAAGAGGCTGTCGCTAAAATAAAACAGGATACAAGGCATTTTGCGAAGCGCCAGCTGACCTGGTTTAAGCGCTATCCGGAAGTAATCTGGGTTGACAGACAGATATATAATACTATAGAGGAAATAGTTGATTTTATGAAAAGCAGGATCAATCAGTAATAAGCAGAAACAGAATAAATAATAAGGCCCGCATAGCGGGCCTTTTTTAATGCCTGTTTTTTATGAGGCTTGCTTTATTCTTCCGGATACATCTGTCTGAAGATGCGTTTTCCGGTTTCAGTCTTAAATATCTTTGAAAAGGCTGTCTCACGGGCCTTTAAGTCTTCATCATCCTCATAGAGGTTTACGATAAAATCTGCCTCTACAAGGATCTGGTAGTCAATGCCGTCGATTCCATTGTAGGTGTGATGGTGTCCGACCAAGTATGAGACACGGTTTACGATCTCATCTGAAAACCCCATGTCGCGGAGAAGCTTAACAGCCTCGGGAGCACCAAGTCTTTCCTGATACTTGCCGGCAGTCGTGTGGAAATCTCTCTCAGCCTTATGGATTCCGATGTCATGAACCATTGCAGCGATTTCTGTAATCTGTCTGACTTTCATCGGCAGATGCTCACCGACAGCGATAAGGTGAGCGTAGTAGTAGACCTTTGTAAAGTGCTGGATCCTCTTTGGGTCGCCCTCGTCGTAGTCGGCCATTGCCATATAGACGTCTTCTATAGATGGTTCATTTCTACGGGAATATTCTTCGCCTTCTAAGCGTTCATTTTTCCAGGAAGATTCGTCAGCCTCAAAATCGTAGACGCTCCTGTCAGGTACGCAGAAACCGATATAGGGCCTTATCTGTCTGGCGCGCAGCGCCTCTCCCGGGTCGATATCGCAGAGAATCAGATCCTCTCTATCGCTTCCTTCTGATAAGACTTTTCCGTTCGGATCAACAACCAATGAATCTCCTGCAAAAATAAGTCCGTTCTCGTCGCCTACTCTGTTGGTCATCGCGATGAATACGTTATTCTGATAGGCTTCTGCCACTATCTCTGCTTTAAAGACGTCGAGAGGCTCGCTGGTAAGATTTGCTGTAGGGATAAGGACTATCTCAGCTCCGGCAAGCGCGCAGGCTCTTATAGATTCAGGAACATGTCTGTCGAAGCAGATTACGACTCCGACATTTCCGAATGGAGTAGGAAAGACCTTAAACGGCTCCTCTGATGGATGATAGTAGTCTCCCTCGTAGAAGTTTTCAGCCGTAAAGATGTGGTGCATATCGCTGGTTCCTACGAGTCTTCCTGTCTTCTCGAAAAAATAGGACCTGTCGAAGAACTTTCCCTCATCCTCTTTTATATAGAAATTCGGGCAGAGATAGATATTATTCTCTTTGGCGGCCTCTGCAAAGCCTGAGATGATATCTGCATTTTTTTCTATAGAAAAAGCAGCAGGTGAGATGCCCATTCCCTCAAGCATTCTCGATGGATACTGAGGGAAGAACGGAGTAAGTGTAAGCTCTGGATAGAGCAGGAGATCAGCACCGGCTGTGGCGGCCTGGTGAGCTAAGGCAATGGCCTTCTTTTCATTAACCTTCCTGTCTATATCCATCTGCATCTGAGCTAGTACAAGCTTCATGATTTCTTCCTTTCTGCCTTGGAGACGAATTTCTCGTTATCAACTATAAAACGCTCGTGAGTTCCGCGGCCGATTATGCCTGCCTCATCGTAAGCTTCCCAGGAAAAAGTAAGCTTTCTTCTGTCTATAGCAGTAAGTGTAGTCTTCGCTGTGATCTTAAGACCGACTGGAGTAGCGGACTCGTGAGATAAGGTCATAGCAGTACCTACTGTGGACTGTCCCTCATCGAGCTCACCTGCAACTGATGACCAGGCTGCCTTCTCGACAGTGGCAACCATGGCTGGTGTAGCAAAAACAGGAAGGGTACCGCTTCCCATCTTTATCGCTGTATTATCTTCGGAAACAATAGTTTCAGCCTCCCCGGTAATTCCTTCTTTTAGCATTTGAAAAAGCTCCTTTCATTTTTTGACATTATAACATAAATTTAAATATAATACGAAAAATAGAGAAAACAGGCGAATTACGGCGAAAAATAAAAAATACATGAGAAAATCAACTGATTTCGGGTGTTGCGTACGCGGGAACAAAAAACTATTATATACATAGTTGGTTAGCACTCCACCGAAATGAGTGCTAACAAATCAGGATAAAAACAAGGAGGTATTCATCATGAAACTGAATCCGTTATCAGACCGGGTTGTTTTAAAGCAGTTAGAGGCAGAGGAAAAGACCAAGTCAGGCATCATCCTTGCTGACAGTGCAAAGGAAAAGCCACAGGAGGCTGAGGTTATTGCTGTAGGTCCTGGAACAAAGGACGTTACAATGCAGGTTAAGGCTGGACAGAAGGTAGTTTACAGCAAGTACGCCGGAACTAACGTAAAGCTCGATGATGAAGAGTACATTATTGTAAAGCAGGACGACATTCTTGCTATAGTAGAATAATTTTTCAGGAAGGAAGTATTTAAGTCATGGCAAAAGATATTAAATTCGGCGCTGAGGCCAGACAGGCACTTCAGGCTGGTGTTGACAAGCTCGCAGATACAGTTCGTGTAACTCTTGGACCAAAAGGAAGAAACGTAGTTCTCGATAAGAGCTATGGTGCTCCAACAATCACAAACGATGGTGTTACTATCGCAAAGGATATCGAGCTTGACGATGAGTTCGAGAACATGGGCGCTCAGCTCGTTAAGGAAGTTGCTACAAAGACAAACGATGTAGCAGGTGATGGTACTACCACAGCTACAGTTCTTGCTCAGGCTATGATCGGTGAGGGCATGAAGAACCTTGCAGCAGGTGCAAATCCTATCGTTCTTCGTAAGGGTATGAAGAAGGCCTGCGACACAGCTGTTGAGTCATTAAAGAAGATGTCTGATAAGGTTTCAGGCAAGGACCAGATCGCAAAGGTAGCTGCTATCTCAGCTGGAAACGAAGAGGTAGGAAAGCTTGTAGCCGATGCCATGGAGAAGGTTTCAAACGATGGTGTAATCACTATCGAGGAATCAAAGACTATGCAGACAGAGCTTGACCTTGTAGAAGGAATGCAGTTCGACAGAGGATACATTTCATCATACATGGTTACAGATACTGATAAGATGGAAGCTTCACTCGATGATCCATATATCCTTATCACAGATAAGAAGATTTCAAACATCCAGGAGATTCTTCCACTTCTTGAGCAGATTGTTCAGAACGGTGCAAAGCTTCTTATCATTGCAGAGGATGTAGATGGTGAGGCTCTTACAACTCTTATCCTTAACAAGCTTCGTGGAACCTTCAATGTCGTAGCTGTAAAGGCTCCGGGATATGGTGACAGAAGAAAAGAGATGCTCCAGGATATCGCAATCCTTACAGGCGGACAGGTTATCTCATCTGAGGTTGGTCTTGAGCTTAAGGATGCTACAATGGATCAGCTCGGCCGCGCTAAGAGCGTTAAGGTTACAAAGGACAATACAACAATCGTTGATGGTGAAGGCGACAAGAAAGCTATCGCTGACCGTGTATCACAGATCAAGAAGCAGATCGAGGATACAACATCTGATTTCGATAAGGAAAAGCTTCAGGAGCGTCTTGCAAAGCTCGCCGGCGGAGTTGCAGTTATCCGTGTAGGTGCTGCTTCTGAGACAGAGATGAAGGAAGCCAAGTACAGAATGGAAGACGCTGTAAACGCTACTAAGGCTGCAGTTGAGGAAGGAATCATCGCAGGCGGCGGCAGTGCTTACATCCATGCACAGAAGGCTGTTGAAAAGCTTCGTGATTCACTTGAGGGTGATGAGAAGACAGGAGCTAATGTCATCCTTAAGGCACTTGAAGCACCTCTTTACTATATCGCTGACAACGCCGGACTTGAGGGTTCAGTTATCATCAATAACGTTAAGAACTCTAAGGAGGGCGAGGGCTTTGATGCTTACAACGAGACCTATGTAAATATGGTTGACAACGGCATCATCGATCCTGTAAAGGTTACACGTACAGCTCTTGAGCAGGCATGCTCTGTTGCAAGCACACTTCTTACTACAGAGAGCGCTGTTGCTGATATCAAAGAGCCTACACCAGCTCCAGCAGCACCACAGGCACCAGCTTATTAATGAATAAGTAAGAGCCTTGTGCTTAAAAAAATAAACGAGAGAGTCGTTCGGAAACGGACGGCTCTTTTTTTGTAAAAAAAGTTTTGACAAATACACGAGAAATGCTCATAATCATAGTGGAAAAGTGATTTTTGGAGATATGCAGATGTCAGAACAAGAGATGAAAATGACAGTCTCCCCTATCTGTACTGATAAGACAGGGAAGAAGAAATACGCCTATGTGACATTTACAGATGGGGATAAGTATGCAGAGGCAAAGATTCCTTACTGTGAGATCACAAAGAACGATGGATTCAGCGACGAAGAGATTGCCGGACTTATGTTTTACATAAAGACAAATCTGCCCGAGCTTAAAAAAATTGCTGCAAAAAACAATGTCTTTGAAGCTTTAAAGAAGTAGGTGAAAGGACAAGGGAGAATGGCTGAAGAAAAGAAAAGACCTGTAATCGAAACAAAACTCAGACACAATATCCTTGCTGTTCCGGAGGAGGCCAGAAAGGCTTCAGGAATAGTTATTTTTGGCAGGAGGATAAAGACTCTTGTATTTACGACAGACTTAGCGATAATCAGAAACTGCAATGCTGATGCAGTCTTTGCCGTCTATCCGTTTACTCCTCAGACTGCCATAGGAGATGCTATAATTAAGTATTCCTATATCCCAGTATTTGCAGGTGTAGGCGGAGGTACGACTCACGGAGTAAGAACCATAGGGCTTGCAAAGGATATGGAGAGCAGCGGAGCTATGGGAATAGTTCTTAATTCTCCTATTAAGAACGTAAATCTCTTGGCTGTCTCAAAGGCTGTGGATATCCCTGTTGTAATTACTGTGACAAGTATTAATACTGACATAAAGGCAAGACTGGAAGCTGGAGCTTCGATATTAAATGTCGCATGTGCAGCCAGGACACCTGAGGTAGTAGCACATATCAGAGAAAATTTCCATGATGTGCCTATTATCGCAAGTGGCGGAAACACACCCGAGAATATCAAAAGAACTGTTGATGCAGGAGCAAATGCTATTACCTACACTCCTCCTGGAACGGCAGAGCTTTTTGATTCTATGATGGAGAGATATCGTAATCTCTGATGAGGTTCAGGGATTTTTGATAAATTTTTTGCGTGAGGTGACGCGATGAATATCTATGATAACAGGAACATCTCGATGATGATGGACCTGTACGAGCTTACTATGGCGAACGGTTATTTTCTCTCGGAGAACGAGGATACGAAGGTGGCGTTCGATGTCTTCTACAGGAAAAATCCTGATGGAGGCGGCTTTTCTATTTTTGCAGGACTTGAGCAGATAGTGGAATATCTGCTTGGAATGCACTTTGATGACAGTGATATAGAGTACCTGCGTGGACTTCATCAGTTTGATGACAAGTTCCTCGATTATTTGAGAAATTTCAAGTTCACCGGAGACGTATATGCCTATCCGGAAGGAACTATCATGTATCCGGGTGAGCCGATTGTAACTGTCGTTGCTCCACTTGTACAGGCTCAGCTGGTAGAAACTGAGATTTTGGCTCAGGTGAACCATCAGAGTCTTATCGCTACCAAGGCACAGCGAATTGTGCGTTCAGCAGCAGGCAGAGCGGTTTCTGACTTTGGAGCGAGAAGAGCTCACAATAATGACGCTGCCATATACGGCGCCAGAGCTGCCTTTATCGGTGGGGTAAAGGGCACGGCTACAGTTTCTGCGGGACAGTATTTTGACATACCAGTCGGCGGAACAATGGCGCACAGCTTTATCATGTTCTACAAGGATGAGCTTACAGCCTTTAGAAAGTTTGCTTCGATCTATCCGAATAACTGCATCCTTCTCGTTGATACCTACGATGTATTAAAGCAGGGTGTTCCGAATGCCATAAAAGTCTTTAATGAGATGAAAGAGAAAGGCATTAAGAGCTCGAATTATGGGATAAGAATTGACTCAGGAGACTTAAGCTACCTGACGCAGAAGTCGCGCGAAATGCTCGATGCAGCAGGCTTTACCGATGCAAAGATCGTAATCAGCAACAGCCTCGACGAGTACACCATAAAGTCTATCCTCGATCAGGGTGGAAAAGTAGACTCGTTCGGTGTCGGTGAGAGACTTATAACCAGCCGCTCGGAGCCTGTATTTGGAGCAGTATTCAAGCTCTGTGCAGTCGAGAAGGATGGAAAGTTCGATCCGAGGATAAAGGTATCTGACTCCATTGAAAAAATAACGAATCCTGGACTGAAGAGTGTCTACCGTATCTATGACAAGGCGGGACATGCCATAGCTGACCTTATTACAGGCCGTGGCGAGGAGATAGATATGAGTAAGCCTTACAGGTTTGTAGATCCGTTGGAGCCATGGAAGGTCAGATCATTTACAGACTGCACAGCAAAGCCACTTCAGAAGCTTATTATAAAGCAGGGTAAGCTTAACACTGAGCTTCCGACAGTAAGAGAGATTCAGGCCTTTGTAAAGGATCAGCTCGTAAATGAGATCTGGCCAGAGGAGCAGCGATTCGAGAATCCTCACAGACACTATGTCGACATGAGCCCTAAGTACTATGAGATGAAGATGGATATGCTCAGCAGTATCGGAAAGGCTGGAGAGTAATAAAAAAAGGAAAGAAAGATATAGAAGGAAAGAAACAGATAGGAGTAGGAAATGAAAGAAACATTCAAAGCAGGGAATATGCTCTACCCTCTGCCGGCAGTTCTTGTATCCACGAGAGATGCTGACGGAAAGGATAATCTGATGACAGTCGCATGGACAGGAACAGTCTGCACCAATCCGCCGATGCTTTACATATCGGTAAGGAAGAGCCGCTATTCATATAAGGCACTTCATCAGACGAAGGTCTTCGGTATAAATCTCACGACAGAGAAGCTGGCCTGGGCTACTGATTACTGCGGGGTAGTCAGTGGAAGCACTCACGATAAATTCAAAGAATGTCACCTGACAAAGGAAAAAGCAGATGAGATAGACGTATCTCTTGTTGCAGAAAGTCCTGTAACTATAGAGTGCAGGATTAATGATGAGAGAGATCTCGGATCTCATGTGATGCTCCTGGCCTACGTGCTTTCTGTGCATGTGGACAGTAAGTATATGGATGAGAATGGCCGTTTTGCGCTCGAGAAGGCAAAGCCTATTG
Organism: uncultured Lachnospiraceae bacterium; assembly: GCA_900316165.1. Taxonomy (GTDB): domain Bacteria; phylum Bacillota; class Clostridia; order Lachnospirales; family Lachnospiraceae; genus Weimeria. Next base: position 35,294 of record ONBW01000013.1, read on the forward strand.
TTTACTCGCACGGCACCTATTTTTCTCTTGGAAAAGAGCTTGGAACTTTTGGATATTCAGTAAAGAAAAAATAAATGGAAACGAAAAAGAAACCACGTGAATCAAATATCGAACTGATGCGGATAGTCGCAATGATCATGATCATCACTTTCCATATCCTGCGTCACAGCATCAGAGATCAGCTCACGGATACATCCCTGATCAATCTTTTTGGCACTCAGGACTATTTCTGCCACCCGAAGTTCTATTCGAAACTGATGTGGCTCTATCTGATCATGCCTCTTGGCAAAATAGGAAACGGTATGTTCATCATGATTTCCGGCTACTTCATGGCAAGCCGCAAGATAAATCTGGTGCGTACAGGTAAGAAGCTCGTTGAACAGATGGCTTACATCACTATAGTGCTGATGTTTGTATCATATGCCTTCTTTTCGTTTTTCTACGATGGAACAGCCGGGATTAAGGTTAACCTTACTAGCCTTGAGAGGTTTAATAACAACTCATGGTTCATCGGATATTATATCCTTATCATCATAGTTGCGGGGCTTTTGCTTAATAAATATCTGCAGAGATGGGATAAGAGGAACTATCTCGTGTTCCTGGCTGTAATGTTCTGTATAGTCTCATTCGGATGGTCAGGAGATTTCCTTGAGGGAATATCTGATGACCTTCGTATTCTAGGAATTGGTATCTTCTATTATGCTCTGGGAGGTTATCTGAGGAGATTTGATCCTTTTAAAAATGTAAGGACAGGCGTCTTTGCAGTACTTATCGTGCTGATTAATCTGTTTCTGATGTTCTCGTATAGAAACCAGGTAATCGATGCTATAGTTGATTACCAGTTTGGCAGTAAGAAATCATATTTCGTCCAGCCTTTCGAGATAATCCCGGAGTACAGCTGGATCGCAGTGCTGCTTTCAGTCTGCGTCTTCTGTATTTTTACAAGGATACATATGAAGTCAAACAGGTTTATAAATTTTCTGGGTTCAGCAACGTTTATGATCTACCTGTTTCACGACAACAACTTCATGTACAGCCTCTGGAAGTGCATGAACTGGATTGGACCTTTAAAGAAAAATCTGGGTCTCTTTGTCCTGAGATATGCATTCTGGGTTGTGCTGATTTTTGCAGCAGGAACGATTCTTTTTCTGATTTATCTGCAGCTCGTAAAGCTGATACGATTTATCTGGAGGTGCTGCAGGAAACAGACAGTTGAAGAGACCAAGTCATAAATTCGTTGAAATGAAAAAAGCTTATAGTGATTTACAGAAAAAAATAATCGACATGACCTGCTTCCTTCTCACAGTCTTTTTGATGGTGCTTCTGTCAATTGTGGCTGGCGAGAGGGAGATTATCTTCCCGGAGGTCGGGGCGATAGCAGCAGGCATGTTTCTTACTCCACACAGATCGTGGATGACAAATGGCAGGAGAATGTTCCTGCTTCTTTTAGTGTGCGGAATTATTGGGATGGGGATAGTGCGTTTTGTTCCTCTCCCTCTTACTCTTCAGATGATTCTTGGCTACGCTGTAGCTCTTTTTATCCAGTCTGTTTCAGGAACTTCTTTTATGCCGATGATTTCGGCCCTTGTTCTGCCGATTCTTTTGCAGACAAGGTCGCTCTTGTATATAGCCTCTATCGTTATTTTTACATCGATTATCATAGTCCTTCGTAAAATCCTAGAAAAAACAGGCGTAAAGGCAGAAGAGGAGTTTATCCCGGTGCAGAAAAATCTGCCTGTGACTCTATCTGTTTTCCGGCTGGTTGTAGCTTCTGCAATGATATTTGCAGCTATTAAGACAGGTTGGAGATTCATGGCAGCGCCTCCGCTTCTTGTAGCATTTACAGAGCTCTCTGCCTATAAGAATAAGGTCATCAGGATGCACCCGATTCGTGTGATCATCCTTCTTACTCTTTCGGCTGCCTCAGGAGCCTATGTCAGGATGGCATTTGTAAGGCTTCCGGGTATTTTTACGATAGTAAGCCTTCTGATATCGTCGGTTATTTTTCTTATAATCTTTTACCATACGGGACCGATGGTTCCTCCGGCAGGAGCTGCTATGGTGCTCGCATACCTGGCCCCTGAAAAAATGCTTGCCACCTACCCGATTCAGATCTGTGCTGGAATCTCTGTCTATGTCGGAGTTACGCTGATACGAAATGCTGTTATGAAAAAATACAAATCTGACTTTTTGTTCTTCAAAAATCATTGACACCCTAAAATCTGACATTTATACTAGAAAGGCGGCTTTCTGTGGATTGTTTTTACAACACAGAAGACTGCCTTTTAACAGTTTTTTGGACTGTTTGGGGAAATAAAAGGAAAGAAAGGTAAAAAAATGAGTAACGAAAAGAAAGAATTCAAACCATTTGTGTCTGCTGACACAACGATGCGCGAGCTCTCACCGTTTTCAATTATCGTAGGTATTCTGCTTGCGATATTATTCGGTGCGGCTAATGCGTACTTAGGCCTTAAGATCGGTATGACGATCTCAGCATCTATTCCTGCGGCCGTTATCTCTATGGGACTGATCCGCGTGATCCTTCACAGAGATTCAATCCTCGAGAACAACATGGTACAGACCATCGGTTCAGCCGGTGAGTCAGTAGCGGCAGGAGCTATTTTTACACTCCCGGCTATTTTTATGTGGGCGAATGACGGAAAGACTTCATATCCTTCATTCGGACTGATCGCCCTTATCTGCATGGTTGGCGGTACACTCGGTGTGCTTTTTATGGTTCCCTTAAGAAACGCCCTTATCGTTCAGGAGCATGGAACTCTTCCTTATCCAGAGGGAACAGCCTGCGCTGAGGTCCTTCAGGCAGGAGAAGAGGGTGGCGCGAGCGCCAAGACAGTCTTCTCAGGACTAGGAATCGCTGCGGCATTTAAGTTCCTTACTGACGGACTTAAGATTTTCCCGTCAGAGATCACATATGATTTCAAGCATTACAAGGGTGCCGGTGTCGGAATGGATACCCTTCCTTCACTCTTAGGTGTTGGATATATCTGCGGACCGAAGATCTCTTCATACATGCTGACCGGTGGTATTTTAGGATGGCTGGTTCTGATGCCTCTTATCTATGTATTTGGTGGTGATATGACCATATATCCGGCTTCCAAAACTATCTCAAGTATGGGAGCTGCAACCATCTGGTCATCGTACATCAAGTACATCGGCGCCGGTGCAGTAGCCTGCGGCGGTATCATAAGCCTTCTGAAGTCACTTCCTACAATGATCAAGGCATTCTCAGGCTCGATGAAGGGATATGGCTCAAAGGTCGGCGAATCTGTAAGAACCAACAAGGATCTGCCTGCTAAATTCCTTATTTTCGGAATTATCATTATCGCGCTTATTATCTGCATAGTTCCGACCTTCCCGGTTGGTATCGGTGGAACACTTCTTATCGTAGTATTTGCTTTCTTCTTTGTTACAGTATCTGCCCGTATGGTAGGTATCGTAGGATCTTCAAATAACCCTGTTTCAGGTATGACTATAGCAACTCTTCTTATCGTAACAGCTGCATTAAAGGCTACCGGAAACATCGGAATCAAGGGTATGACAGGAGCTATCGTTATAGCCTCTATCATCTGCATCGCATCGGCTATTGCAGGTGATACCTCACAGGATTTAAAGACCGGATATATCGTAGGAGCTACTCCTTACAAGCAGCAGATCGGTGAGATCATCGGTGTTCTCACTTCTTCAGTTGCCATCGGCGGTACCCTCTATCTCCTGAACAATGGTCTCGGATATGGAAGCAAGGATCTTCCGGCTCCTCAGGCAGAGCTTATGAAGATGGTAGTTGAGGGCGTTATGAACGGAAATCTTCCGTGGGCTCTTATTTTTGCAGGAGTATTTATCGGAGTAGTAGTTGAGATAATGGGTATTCCTGTAATGCCGTTCGCGGTTGGACTCTACCTGCCAATCTACATCTCTCTTCCTATGGTTGTAGGCGGACTGATCCGTCTCTATGTCGATAAGAAGAAGGGATTAAGCGAGGAGGAGAAAAAGGCTGCAAACAACCGTGGTATTCTCTATTCATCAGGACTTATCGCTGGTGAAGGTCTTGTCGGAATCCTTCTTGCAGCTCTTGCAGCCGCAAAGGTTAACGTCGACGTTTCAGGATCATTCAGCCTTGGAAGCATCGGATCTCTAATCCTGTTTGCTCTGCTTGCTTGGTCACTCCTCCATCAGACTATGAAAAAGGGAAATAAGTGATGTCTGATAAAAAGGACAATCTCTTAGACTATATGCCGCGTCCGAACCGGCTCTTTGAATGGAGAGTCGGTGACAACGGCCATGTGTTTATTAGAGTAGAGCACAAGGGCTTTTATGCAAAAATAGCCCAGAAGATCTTCAAGCGTCCGCGTTTTTCAGATATTGAGCTTGATGACTTCGGCTCATTCGTCTGGCAGAGGCTCGACGGAAAGACTACTGTCTATCAGATAGGACAGATGGTAAAAAATGAATTCGGCGAAAAAGCAGAACCTCTATATGACAGACTTGGTCAGTATATAAAGATCCTGCATGAGAACAAATTCATAGTTTACGAGAATAAATTAAAGTAACAAAAAAAGAGACCGTCATGGTCTCTTTTTTGCATTAACGTATCCTTGACGCTTAAAACTCAGTTATTTATAATTAATGCGTTATAGTTTTAAAATAACGAGGAGGAAATAAAGTGTATTGTAGAAAATGTGGAAAACAGATTAAAGACGGAGAGAATTTCTGCAGATTCTGTGGGGCTCCCGTAATAAGAGTTGATAATTCAAAAACGCAGTCGAATCAGGAAGTGCAGCAGAGACCAGTAATGCAGCAAAAACCAGTTATGCAGCAGGTTCCTCCTTATAATCCACAGGCTTCGCAGAAAAATGTTCAGAGAGAACCAAAAAAAACTGAGAAAAAATCACCGCTTGTGGCAGCTGCTGTGATCGTAGTAGCAGCGGCAGTTGCAGTAGGCGGAGTTGGAACCATGTGGTACTTGGGAGTAGGCCCTTTTGCAAAGACAGAGTCTGTTCAAAGCAGCGAGAAGAAAAAGGCTGTTGAAAAAGACACTTCTGAGGATAAGAGTGAAAAGCAGGACACTGTTAATCAGGATACTGATTCAGAGACTCATGATAATGATACTGAACAGACTGAGACAGATCAGGATACAGTAGATTCTAATGAAAATACGCCATCTTTCGATATTGATAGTTCTACAGAGACGGATTATTCCAATGTAACAGATCTCTCAGATTATGATATTTATCAGAGTCCTTATTCGGATCATTTTAGTTTTTACTATCCAACAAAACTTTACGAAGCAGTGGATTATCTTGTTGATCCAGATGCCTCTTTTGATTTCATGGATACTTTTGACGGTAAAAATATTGAGTATATAAATTTTTCTGGTAATGACGGCTCAAACCTTATCTATCAGATGGTTCAGGTAACAGGAGATGGATCTGTTGATGAAATAGCTGATAGCATTGAAGATACGATTTACAATGAGGCAAAAATGAAAAAACCAACTACTCTTTTGAAAAAAAAGAAGGATGGTAATGCTTATGTAGTTGTGACTGGAAAGACTCCTGATAATTTTGTTAAATACATCGCATGTACAGCATATCCAAACAGTTCTGGTGCAAAGATGATGATTATGGAAATGGTATTTCATGATTATTACGACAAAGATGATAAGAGTCATAAGTGGTATTATAACGAAGTAATCTATCGTGGGCTTGGATTCGGTTATTCAGACGCTGGAGTCCGTTCTTATGATGAGTTTTTAGAGGATTATAAGGGATGAAGAAATGGTTCCTGACAGTAATTTTTGTTCTGCTTTCACTTTCGCTCTTTTCGTGTGCAGACAGTAAAAAAACATCTACAGCCAGGAAGGCTGAAAACAAAACAGAAAGCAGCAAATCAAAAGATAGCAGCAGTGGAGATACAGAGGCAGAAAAGAAAGATGATACTCCGGTTTCCATGAAATTCAGGGATGTGTATGGCACGGTTTACAAGTGTGATGTGAATCCTGAGATACCGTCGAATGAATATGATAATAAGAATTTTGTCCACAACGGTGATTTTTTACAGTACAATGATGATAAATATTCCTCAAGGGTAGGAATAGATGTATCAGGTCATCAGGGAGAACTAGACTTTAAGAAGGTCAAGGAAAGTGGAATCGACTTTGTTATAGTCCGGGTGGCATACAGAGGATACGGCAGTAAAGGCCTTCTCTGTGAGGATAAATATGCCAGGCAGAATATCCAGGAGGCCGTGGCAAATGGCCTCGATGTAGGAGTCTATGTATTCTCACAGGCTGTAAATGAAAAAGAAGCCGAGGAAGAAGCCGACATGGCGCTTAGTATTATTGATGGTACTGAAATCTCTCTTCCGGTATGCTTTGATCCTGAGCATATACTGCTTGAAGATCACAGCAAGAATCCTGATGCCCGTACCTCGGATGTCAGTGAGGAGCAGTTCACAAAGAATGCCGCAGCTTTCTGCAACAGGGTAAAGGAAGCGGGGTACACTCCTATGGTATATGCGAATATGCTTTGGGAGGCTTTCTCATTGGATTTATCACAGCTTAAAGACATTCCTGTCTGGTATGCCGACTATGAGAAGGTACCGCAGACACCTTATAATTTCATGTTCTGGCAGTACTACAACAAGGGAAAAGTTCCCGGCGTCAGCGGAGACTGCGATATGGATATACAGATGATAAACGAGTAAAAATAAAAGACCTGTCCTTTTGTGGGACAGGTTTTTTGTGCCTTGAAATAATTATACTGTGATGCGGGACAAAGTTTCGATTTTCTGAGAATCGTCTTATTTGTATGCGTTCTTAAAGATTGCAAGGATGTCGTCCCTGTCGAGTGGCTTAGGACCGTCGAGAACGCGGTTTCCATGTTCAGAAACAAGGTCAGCAAATTTTTCGACATCAGCCTCAGTAATCTTTGGAGAAAGCTCTGTAAGTCTTACAGGCATTCCAATAGAGCGGTAGTAGTTCTCCTGCATGTCAATGGCCTTTGAGGCTGCTTCTTCAGGGTGAGCAGGATCGACCTCAACTCCCCAGACTTCCTTTGCAAAAAGTGCCCAGCGGTCCTTGTTATAAGGCATGTTATAGCGGGCCCACGCTGGCCAGAGAGCCGCAAGACCGGCGCCATGCGCGATCTCAGGATAAACGGCGCTTACTACATGCTCAAACTGATGGAGCTGTAAGAATTTGCCACGGCCTAAGCCTGTCAGGTCATTGTGAGCTACAGAGCTTGCCCACATCATAGTGGCTCTGGCGTCGTAGTTGGTCGGATCCGTAACGCAGATCTTTCCGGCTTTATTGTTCTCACGCATTACCGCACATGCCAGAGCGTCAGTCAGCTCAGTGTGGTCTCCCTTATTAAAGAACCTCTCAAGAGTGTGCATGGTGATATCTACGGCACCGCAGGCTGTCTGATAAGCAGGTACGGTGAAGGTCAGGCACGGATCCTCGATAGCAAAGAGCATTCTGTTCTGAGGGCAGTTGATTCCCTTCTTCTGATGCAGCTCATCATTTGAGATAACGCAGGAATCGCTCATCTCTGAACCGGCAGCAGCGATAGTAAGGATGCAGCCCTTCTTCAGAGATTTTGTAAAAGGCACCTTCCTGGTCTGTATATCCCACTCGTCGACATCAGGGTTTGCGGCGCCGTGCGCAATGGCCTTTGAAGAGTCCATAACTGAACCGCCGCCTACCGCGAGGATAAAGTCGACTCCCTCGTCAATACAGAGCTTTATGCCTTTTCTTACGAGCTCGATAGACGGGTTTGCCCTGACTCCGCCAAGCTCTACGAATGGGATGCCGGCATCCGTGATGGAAGCCCTTACTTTTCCAAGCAGGCCGCTCTTCTCAGCAGAGTGACCGCCGTAGTGAAGGAGTACCTTCGTGGCGCCGAACTCCTTCAGCCTGTCTCCTACATGGAGCTCCTCATCCCTTCCGAAAAAGACCTTCGTTGGTATGTCATAGATGAAATTTTTCATAAAGAATAACCTCCTGCGCATATTATAATATTTTACCGGAGATTTGTTAACTCAAACTTTTAGTGACATGGAGGTTCATCTCAGTCAATAGGCTCTACTCTCATCACTTTTCCGGTGTGCGGCAGATAGTAGACGACAGCAGATCCGCTTCTGGAACACTAGCATGTAATAAAACCACATTATACATATGTTTGCGTTGTGGGAAAAATCGTGTTTTGTTATAATAGTTTAGTTGAAATATATAGAAAATATCAAAAAAAAAGACGCCAAGGGAAAGACGTGAATTCTATATACCGAGGCTGAATCGCGAAAAAAGTCTATATGGAACAGAGTTTGAAGTTCGTCTCCGTAATGAACTGAAGCAAAAAGCTGTAGCAAAAGAGTGTGCGGATTGGATGCGCCGCAAGGCTTCTTTTAGTACCAATACGACCAGAGAGGGAATGAATAATTTCCTTGTCGTAGAGAACCCGGAGGACTCCTATACCTATATGCCGATGAATTCATTCACGGCAGTTGATCTGGGATGTGAGCGCGGAAACAACAACAGCAACATGGTAACCAGATTTGAGAATCCAGCAAGTAAAGAATTCATGAATCTGTTTGAAAGTGTCTGGAATGATCAGGAGAAGCTCACCGATGTCACGAATGATGTGATTGACATGATCAGTTCAGTCTATCAGGAAAATTCTCCGGAACTCATTTATTTCATGACACTTTATAATATCTTCAGTGAATTTTTGGATGACATTTCTGAGGATGTATTGCCAAATGAAGCAACGGGTTTCAAGGATAGCGTGATCTGGAACAAGCTCTATAATTTCCAGAAGGACGCGGCTCTTGCTGTGATCAAATATTACAAAGGTGCTGATGCTCTCTGCCACGCCGGTAAATAACCGGTTCTATGATCTTCGCAATCAGCTGGCTCTGGCTTATGAAGGAAACCCGGAAGAGATCAACGATAAGCTGAATACAAAATCAGATATCGATACGATCTTCCGGCAGGCACAGAAGGTTTACAACGCATGGTGCAAGCTCCCAGAGGAAGAGCGGACGACGCAGAACCTGCTATCCCAGCTGGACTTTGACTTCTTCGAGGTGCTGGATTCCGTAACGATCGCGAGATCTCGCCACCACATCCAGACCTATTACGACACGAAGGATATCGGGACATTCCCAACAAGGAACAAGCCAATTTCTTTATATCCGAAACTGACAGATAAGAAGGGTGCGATTAACTACAAGGAAGTGTATGAATGTCTTTCAAATCTGAAACTGACAATCTACACTCCGACACAGTTTATCCTTCCGAGCAAGTTGTCAAAATATCTGTCAGAGGAAGAGACCGAGAATTTCCGCAAAGGACGTGAAACTGGTATCCAGCGTCTGATGAGTATCAATCTCCTGAAGCGAATGGAGAGCTCTGTGCATTCATTCTTGCTGACAGTTCAGAGGGTTTATCAGTATCTTTTTGATACCTCGCAGATCATCAACGACTTTATTGCGAATGGCACCGGAAAACTGAATGGAATGACTGACCTGTCCGGGGAGGCAGCAGAATTCGATTATGACGACCAGAACACAGATTTCTTTTCTGTCGGGAAGAATATTCAAAGTTACAGAGCTATAAAAACCAACTGGAGGAAATAGTAAATGGAAAAGCTTAAGATGCATACGCCTGATCTGGCGGAGGAGAACTATAAGAAACTGGCGGCTTTATTTCCAGATGCTGTAACCGAAACAATCACTGGCTATGATGAACATGCAATTTTTGAAAAGAACGCAGAAGATCAACAAAAGAGAAGATTCTTGCTAGTTCAATTGCCGGAAGTGACAGATGACGATAGCGAAGCATACAAGGCAGGTTACAAAACAATCTGCGACATTGGTGAAGAGCGCATACGCCGCGCTGGCAAGAAGATCAAGGAAGAAACCGGCGCTGACATCGACTATGGCTTCCGCTGCTTCAAGGTTGATTCCTCCAATATGAAGGACGTCTATTATCGCCCGGCTGATATCGGCCAGATGAATCTGGATCAGTTTACTGACAACATCAAGGAAGACCGCACACCGGAAGATCTTTTGATTCAGGTGATGCTGGATCTTGGAGTGCTACTGTCTTCAAAAGTTGAGCAGACAGAAATTGCTGGAAAAAAGGTATTCTCGGTTGATGACGGCTATTTGATTGCATGCTTCGACAAAGATGTGACCGAAGATGTTGTAACTGAGATTGCGAAGAAGCACCCATTCTATGCGGTCTTCCGTGATAGCTCTATGGCAAATGACAGCGTGGCTGCAAACTTTGAGCAGATTTTTGACACTTACAGTCCTCAGACAGTAAGGAAGGTGCTGTGATATGGCTGATACGAATCTGATTGAATACCACAGAACCGGTGATGTTTTGAAAGACACGGAAGAAATTGTCGATGCTGCCAGGAAGCGTGCGTATCAATCTGTCAATGTACTTCTGGTGCAGCGTAATTGGCTGATTGGAAGACGCATCGCAGAAGAGGAACTTTCCCAGAGCGGCCGGGCTGAATATGGACTGGAAGTGATCAAGTCTCTTGCCAAAAGCTTGACGAAGAAATATGGTCGTGGATTTACAAAGAGTAATCTTTACAGCTTTTATTCCTTCTATCGTGAGTTCCCAGAGATTTTCCAGACACCGTCTGGAAAATCTGGGACACTGCTTTCATGGTCACATTATAATGTTCTTCTGCAGGTAAAAGACCGCAAGGCACGAGACTGGTATGAACGGGAGGCTTTTCAGGAAGGTTGGAGTGTCCGAACTCTACAGAGGAATGTATCTTCTCAGTATTATTACCGGATGCTGAAGACGCAGCAGCCGGAAGCAGTGAAACAGGAAATGCAGATGCTGACGTCTTCATATCAGGACAAACTGGAATTCATCAAGAACCCGGTTATCGCTGAGTTTCTCGGGATGCAGGAAGATACTTCTTATTTGGAATCGGATCTGGAGCAGAGTATCATTGACAATCTGCAGAAATTCCTGATGGAGCTTGGCAAGGGATATGCCTTTGTCGCCAGGCAGCAGCATATTCATACGGAAAAAGAAGACTATTATATTGATCTTGTTTTCTACAACTACATCTTGAAATGTTTTGTGCTGATTGACCTGAAGACGAAAAAGATTACATATCAGGACGTTGGCCAGATGGATATGTATATCCAGATGTATGACGAACTGAAGAAAAGACCGGACGATAATCCAACGCTAGGAATTGTTCTCTGCACCGACACGGATGAAGACATTGCAAAATATTCTGTAATGCATGGCAATGAGCAGCTCTTTGCATCAAAATACAAGCTTTATCTTCCTACAGATGAGGAACTGCGTGCGGAGATTGAGAGCCAGAAAGCGTTTTTTAAACTGGCACATAATGATTCGGAAAACAACAAGGATGATATTTTAAAGCCTTCACAATATGTTTTATAGAGACGTTTGTCTGATTTTAATCCAATCAGCCAGACGTCTTTTTTTTACCCGAACGGAGGATGAAGGAATAGAATGAGCGCCTTAATGCAATCTTAATACAGTACACCGGATCATTACACCGTTTTTTTATATTTCATAATATACTCTTTGTAAACAAACAGAAACAGGAGAAGTATATATGCCTGAAATTATACATAGAAAAAAGCGACTATCACCCTTTAAACTGATCGTTCTGGGCTTTGCCGTGGTTATTCTGCTCGGAGCACTGATATTGATGCTGCCGTTTTCATCGACTGCCGGAGTTGTTACGCCGTTTCACGAGGCGCTGTTCACATCGACCTCGGCCGTTTGCGTTACGGGGCTGGTCGTGCAGGATACGGGCAGTTATTGGTCTGCTTTTGGGCAGGCGATAATACTGCTGCTGATCCAGATAGGCGGGCTCGGTGTTGTGACAGTTGCGGCATTTTTCGCTATGCTGTCCGGCAGAAAAATATCGCTGATGCAGCGCAGCACCATGCAGGACGCCATCTCTGCCCCAAAGGTCGGCGGGATCGTCCGCCTGACCCGCTTTATTGTACGGGGAACTTTTTTGATCGAGCTTATCGGAATGATCGTCATGCTGCCGACATTTTGCAGAAGCTTCGGTATCAAGGGAATTTGGATGGCAGCGTTTCATTCCGTATCCGCTTTTTGCAATGCGGGCTTTGATATACTCGGCACCGCAGAAAACAAATACCCGTCTCTTACGGGATACATCGGAGATCCTACAATAAACATTGCAATTATGCTTTTAATTATTGTGGGCGGTATTGGATTTTTGACCTGGGACGATATTTACACAAACAAGTGGCATTTCAAAAAATACCATATGCAAAGTAAGGTCATATTGGTAACAACGGCAATCCTCATTATCGCTCCCGCAGTATTCTTTTTCTTCTGTGATTTTACGGGGCTGCCGCTCGCCGAAAGGATTCTTGCGTCGTTTTTTCAGTCTGTCACACCGAGAACCGCCGGTTTCAATACCGTCGATCTTCCCGCTATGACCGGTTCCTCTAAGGCAATTATGATTCTGCTGATGCTTGTCGGCGGATCGCCCGGCTCCACGGCAGGCGGTATGAAAACAACTACGCTTGCCGTTCTGATTCTGAGTGCATTCTCCGTCTGTTGCAAAAAGGACGATACCGAAGTCTGCGGCAGGCGCATTGACGGTTCGGCAGTGAAAAACGCCGCAGCCGTTGCCGTAATGTATTTCCTGATGTTTTTTACCGGCGGAATTGTTATCAGCATGGCAGAAGGTCTGCCGCTTAGCACCTGCCTTTACGAAACGGCGTCCGCTGTCGGAACGGTCGGGCTTACCCTTGGGATTACACCGAAGCTCGGTGTTCTTTCTCAGCTTATTTTGATCGTCTTGATGTATCTCGGCAGAGTCGGCGGACTTACCCTGATTTACGCGGCGGTTCCCAACAAAAATCAGAGCGGAGCAAAGCTGCCGCTCGCAAAAATCACAGTCGGATAAAGGAGTTACTATATTATGAAAAACATATTGTTAATAGGTCTCGGCAGATTCGGTAGGCATATTGCTTTACAGCTGAATAAGCTCGGACACGAGGTAATGGCGGTAGACAGCAACGAAGAAAGAGTCAATAAGATTCTGCCGATCGTCACCAACGCGCAGATCGGCGACAGCACAAACACGGAGTTTTTAAAGTCGCTCGGCATCGGAAACTTTGATGTGTGCATCGTCACCATAGGAGGAAATTTTCAAAATTCGCTGGAGACTACATCTTTACTGAAGGAACTCGGCGCAAAATTAGTTGTGTCCCGTGCCGAGCGTGATGTTCAGGAGAAATTTCTTCTGCGTAACGGAGCGGACGAAGTAATTTACCCTGAAAAGCAGGTAGCAAATTGGGCTGCTATTCGATATACCGCCGATCACATACGGGATTACATCGAGGTCGATGAGGCTCATGCCATTTTTGAGGTAGAGGTGCCGGAGGGATGGATCGGAAAAACCGTCGGAGAACTGGATATCCGCAGAAAATACAGCATCAATATCATGGCGACCAAGGAGAACGGAAAAATCAATATGGCAGTTTCACCGGAAACCGTTCTTACGGACAAGATCACTCTTTTGGTTCTCGGTGCTTACAAAGAACTGCAAAAGTGCTTTCGCATTTAACAGAGGTGAATGAGGATGGCTGAGCTATTGCTGATTGTCAGCCTGCTTGCCGTATTTGTTTTCGGATTTTATCTTATGAGCAGGCTGGATCGATTTCTTGAAGAAAACAGAAAGGCACTGTTAAAGGAAAACGAATCCTGCGAGCCTTCCGAAGTCCTGCTGCCGCATGGACTGTCCGACAGCGAGATTTTAAGTGAGATCCACCGCTTTCAGGAAACGCACGGAACAGTCGATATTATCCTCTTCGACGGAAAAGAAGATGAGTATTAGTTTGCGGTAGAAAATTTCACGGTTTTGATATATAATAAAACAAAAGGACGGTGAAACCGATGAGAACACAAACCGAGCAGCAAAAAAACGGTGCAGACGAGCATATCCTTGTCTGCCTATCCTCTTCGCCGTCCAATGCAAGGATCATACACACCGCCGCAAGGATGGCTAAGGTCCTTCATGCAAGATTTACCGCCATCTATGTGCAGACGGATACGGTTATAAATGATGAGGATCAGTCCCGACTTTCACAGAACATACAGCTCGCGCAAAGGCTCGGCGCAGAGATCGTTATGACGCACGGTGAGGATGTACCGTTGCAGATCTCGGAATATGTCAGGCTTTCCGATGTCACAAAAATCGTGATCGGGCAAAGCGGTGCCAGACGCAGAGGACTGTTCGGAAGACCGACTTTCACCGAAAAGCTGATTGCCTCCGCCCCTGATGTTGAAATTCATATTATTCCCGATGCGCTGAACTACACAAAGCCACACAGACGCCGTTTGTTCTTAGGCGCAGAGATACCGTCGTTGCGGGATATTGCCGTGACCGTCCTGACGCTTGCCGTATGCACGGCGATCGGGTTTCTGTTCGATCATCTCGGCTTTTCCGATACTAATATCGTTACGGTATATATCCTCGGTGTGCTGATGATCTCCGTTTTGACCAAAGGATACCTTTGCAGCATGGCAGGTTCATTTCTAAGTGTTGTATTGTTCGGATTTTTCCTTACCGAACCCAGGTTGTCCTTTCAGACCTATGCCGTAGGCTATCCCGTTACCTTTGCAGTCATGCTGGCGTCTTCCGTTCTTACCGGCACGCTTGCCTCGAAGCTGAAGGATCATGCAAGGCTCTCGGCTCGCTCCGCGTTCCGTGTGCAGGTGCTGTTTGACACTGACCGTCTGCTGCAAAAAGCAAAAAGCAACGATGATATTTTAAGCGTGACCTGTATGCAGCTCTCGCGGCTGCTTGACCGAAGCATTGTTGCCTATACGAAAGGCAAAAACGGAATGTTGTCCGGGCGGCTGTATGCCGAAAAAAAGGATACACACGCTGAAAAGCTGTTAAGCGATGCGGAGCGGCAGACCGCAGAATGGGTGCTTCAAAACGGTCGCCGTGCAGGAGCGACAACTGCACAGTTCAAAAAGGCTGAATGTTTTTATCTTGCAATCCGTGCAGGCGGCAGAGTCTACGGGGTGATAGGAATACCGATGAAGCCCGAAAAGCCCGATTCCTTTGAGAACAGCATCGTACTGTCGGTTGTGAACGAATGTGCTCTGGCAATGGATAATGCTCACAACGCCGCCGAAAAGGAACGGTCGGCAGATCTTGCAAAAAGCGAGCAACTGCGTGCCGACCTTTTGCGGTCGATCTCACACGATCTGCGCACGCCGCTTTGCTCCGTTTCGGGTAATGCGGACACGCTTTTGCATAACGGAAGCTGCCTGGACGAAGCAACCAAGCAGCAGATCTATAAAGATATTTATGACGATTCCGAATGGCTGATCGGCGTGGTGGAAAATCTTCTGTATGTTACACGGCTGAATGACGGACGCCTGAAGCTGGAGCTTACCGACCAGCTTGTAGACGAAGTGATCAATGAAGCTGTTTCGCATTTAAAGAAAAAATCCGTCGGACACAAGCTGACGGTAAGGTGCGACGATCTGATCCTTGCCCGTATGGACGCACAGCTTATCGTGCAGGTCATCGTCAATCTTATTGATAACGCCTTGAAATATACCGAACAAGGCTCTGAGATCTGCGTAAGTGCCGAAAAACAGGGCGGGGATGCCGTGATCCGAGTCGCCGATAACGGGAACGGAATTGCAGACGATATGAAACCGCATATTTTTGAAATGTTTTACACCGGGAAAAAGACCGTCGCAGACAGCCGCAGAAGCTTCGGGATCGGGCTTACCCTGTGTAAATCTATCGTAGAGCTGCACGGCGGAACGCTGACGCTTACCGACAATGTCCCGCACGGCTGTGTATTTGCCTTTACTTTACCGCTCAGCGAGGTGACTCTGAATGAATAAACCGCTTGTTCTCGTTGTGGAGGACGACCGTCCCGTCCGCAATCTGATCGTAACAACATTAAAGGCGCACGATTACCGCTATCTGACTGCCGAGAACGGACACGGTGCAATTATGGAGGCGACCTCCCATAACCCGGATATCGTTCTGCTGGATCTGGGGCTGCCGGATATCGACGGCACACAGGTGATCGAAAGCATCCGCTCATGGTCCAATATGCCCATTATTGTGATCAGTGCGCGCAGCGAGGATAAAGACAAAATCACGGCGCTGGATGCCGGGGCAGATGACTATCTGACAAAGCCCTTTTCCGTAGAGGAACTTTTGGCACGCCTTCGGGTCACGCAAAGACGGCTGTTGCTCTTGCAGGCAAGCGGCGACACCGACTCACCCGTTTTCCAAAACGGCGAGCTTAAAATCGATTATGCCGCCGGCTGCGCTTATTTAAACGGGGAGGAATTGCACCTGACACCTATTGAATACAAGCTTTTGTGTCTGCTCTCTCATAATGTCGGAAAGGTGCTGACGCACACCTATATCACACAGCAGATTTGGGGCAGCAGCTGGGAAAACGATATTGCTTCCCTGAGAGTATTTATGGCGACCCTGCGCAAAAAGCTGGAGCCGCAAAAGGACAGTCCACAATACATTCAGACGCATATCGGCGTCGGTTACCGTATGTTGCGGGTAGACTGAGAAAAGCGAGGAAACAAGGATTTGAACCGATATGCAATAGAAAATCTTTTCGGAATATTTGACATATTTTTTTACATGGCGCTGGCCGGGAGAGGTCAGTGCTTTTTTAATGCAGAAAATCTCCATGGCTGTCACGCAGAAATAACGGCTCTGTCACGCCTCCGGTGACACCGGAGAAATTATCTGAGGAGCTCGAAACATTGCAAAAAGCCCCTGATTAGTGTATAATATTTACGCTTATTTTTTAGGGGCTTCGGTTATTTTTAAGAGGCCTGTTAGATGATAAAGTATAGACTTTTTAAGGAGATATAACAGGAAATGAAACTTGGAATCGTTATATGAAGTCCTATTTCATGTATCTCCATAAAGAGTCATAAAACTCTATGAAAACGCATATTTACTGGGTTCGTGGTAATTTGATCTCGTATGTAACTTGTTATAAATTATTATAATTTATAGAAAAATGGTACTCCCGTGGTACTCGGTATGGTACTCGATATTTGGGAGACCAAGAAAAAATATCAACATTATTTCATTTTGTAACAAGCTATATTGAGACCCAGGTTAGCAGATAGATTACACAGCATCGGATAGTCAAATGTCCGGTGCTGTTTTTTAATGCCATGGCAGGGCTTGGGAAAGTCAGGAATATCAAGGCTTTAGGGGGCAAAATGGGGCATAGTTTTACCCCTTTAGTAGTCGGTCACTACGATAAGACTACGAATGACGGAATGCAAACCATATAGTGTGAAACTACCGTAGTTTCGGTAGTAATCGGAGTTTTGCAGCCTGCATAATCGTAGTAGTCACAAGGGTAGCAAGCCAATCTGTGTCAAACCGTTTCATATCAAGGCAAAACAGTGCTTTATGGTAGTATAACGATTTATCGTTAAACAGGAAGATTTATGAATGTTATTAGTCTCTTTAATGGAGCAATTCCACTTATAGCATTACAGGTATCTGCTTATAAGGTAGGGGACGATATTTCTCT